>DAOSZO010000070.1:0-12086 GCA_035382085.1 Smithella sp. | reverse complement strand
CGAGGACAACGCCCCCGGCCAGGGAGAATATCTCGGAAAATGGAACAGCGAAAACGAGGCTGAATCATTAATCCAAGTGGCCACCGGTTTTTTGGGGATGCCTTACCGATTCGGCGGATCTTCTCTGGAAGGAAAAGGGATTGATTGTTCCGCGTTCGTCCAAAAAATTTATCGGATGTTCAATGTGGAATTGCCCCGCAGCGCGCGGGAGCAGGCCAAGGTGGGCGTAAAAATAAAGAAAGATGAGCTCACGGAAGGCGACCTGGTTTTCTTCAGAACTTACCGACCCTTTGGGCACGTGGGCATTTACATCGGCAACAACGAATTTGTGCATGCCTCGACACGGGGCAAAATCGTCCGCATCGACAGCATGGATATGCCGTTTTATAAAAAAAGGTTTCAGCGGGCCGTGCGCGTAAAGGCATGGGATAAAGAAGGCACCTGATATAATTTTTACATCATCCGGTAAGCCGCTCCGTTAAACAATACGCCGATGATCCGTACAGGCCTTTGACAGGACGGCAAAAGCTTCCGCAGCTCAAAGGAGAGTCTTTTCTTTATGGAAGAAAAAAGAAGAGCGAAAAGGCTGAAGGAAGAAAACGAAGTCACCATAACGGTTGTTTCCGGCGCCAAAAACCCGCCGAAAGAAAAGGTCATTTACAACTACAGCAAGGATATCTCCTCATCCGGCGCTAGAATTCACGCCAATATTTTATTACCCGTCGACACCCTCGTTAAAATAGACTTCACATTAAAGAAAATACAACAACAAATCACCGCCATGGGAAAGATCAAATGGATAAAAATCATCATTGATGACGCCTCATACGAAGCGGGTGTGGAGTTTGTCAACACGCCCCGGGAAGCCATAAAGAAAATCGAAGAATACATAGACTGGAGAGAAAAGTGCTTGGGTTTCAAAAAAATCTGAAATGGCTCTCAGAAGTTGCCCGCGGCCCTATCTTCTATTGTCTTTTCTGAAAAAAATCCCTCAAGAAAAATTCAACAGAATGTCGCCTGGCTTTACGCAACAGCTGCAACTCTTTCCAGAATATTTTTCATCATTTCTCTTGACAGAGGCTTTTATTTATCTTTTATTGCGACGGAAAGACTGACCAAGGGTCTGTTTTTACGGAGAAAGACAATGACTGAAAATCCTCTGCATTTATTAATGAATCCAAAATCCATCGCCGTTGTCGGCGCCAACAACAACCCCATCAAGATGGGAACCATTCAGGCAATCAACATCATCAAAAGCGGTTATGGCGGCAAATTTTATCCCATTCATCCGACAGAAAAGACGGTTCTGGGCCATCCCGCCTATGCGACGCCGGAAGAATTGCCCGAAGCGCCCGATCTGGCCATTCTGATTGTCCCCATCAGCGCCGTGGCCTCCCTGATGGAAGGTTTCGGCAACATCGGCACGAAAAGGGCCATCATCATCACCGCCGGTTTCAAGGAAACGGGAGCGGAGGGCCGGGAAATGGAAAAAAAGATCAACGACATTGCCGACCGTTATCAGATGCGCTTTGTCGGCCCGAACTGCATGGGCGTCATCAATTCCCAAATTTCGCTCAACACCACCGTTTTACCCGCCGCGAAAGAACCGGGCGGACTGGGCTTCGCGTCGCAAAGCGGCACATTTCTGAGCCAATCCCTGCCGTATCTGCGAAAAAGAGGAATCCGGTTCAGCAAGGCCATCAGTCTGGGCAACGAAGCCAATATCAACATGGTGGACGCTCTGGAATATCTGGGCGAAGACGAACAGACCAAAGCCATCATCCTCTACATCGAAGGCATCCGCGAGGGACGAAGGTTCCTTGAAGTCGCCCGGCGGATTACGCCGCGCAAACCCATTGTCGCGCAATATGCGGGCGGAACGGCATCCGGCGCGCGCGCGGGAATGAGCCACACCGGGGCCATGGCCGGTCCGGACTTCCTCTACAACGGCATTTTCAAACAGGCGGGCATTATCCGCGTCAATTCCGTGGAAGACCTCTACACGCACGGCTGGACGCTGGCCACCCAGCCGCCGCTCAAAGGCACGCGGGTCGGCGTTCTGACCAATTCCGGCGGCCCTTCCACCACCATTTCCTACACCTGCGACACCGTCGGTCTCGAAGTGCCCCGCTTTTCCGACAAATTGCAGGCGGAAATCCGCAAACACATCGAACCGCACGCCTCGTCAGCCAACCCCGTGGACATGACCTTCGATTTGAGCATGGAAAAGCTGGCGCTGACCCTGCCTGAAATCGTGATGCAAAGCGGCGAGGTGGACGCCGTCATCCTGCACGGCACCATGATGACCGGATACCTCAAGGAAATTTACCCCAATCTCAAGGAAATGATCGGCAACATGCCGCTGGAAGATTTTCTGCAATACGGCCAGAAAATGGTCGAGGAGACCTTTCACCTTTCGCGCAAATACAACATGCCGATGCTCATTTCCTCTTTCTTCGACCACGAGGACAATTACATCAGCCGCTACATGGAGACGGACAACCCCGTTCTGTATTCCCCCGAAAAGACCGCCCTGGCGCTGGGCTCTCTCTACCGCTACAAACAAATCCGCGAACGCGCGCCCCACAGACAATCTGCTTTGCCCAAACGCCGGAAGGAGGCGGAGGCCATCGTCCAAAAAGCGCTGGGTGCAAAACAAAAGGCGCTGGATGAGCATCAGGGAAAGCAACTGCTGGCGTGCTACGGCGTGCCCGTGACGCAAGAGATTCTGGCGACACGACTCGAAGACGCGCTGAAGGCCGCCAAAAAAATCGGTTATCCGGTGGCGCTCAAGGCCTGTTTCTGGAAAATCATGCACAAAAGCGGCAGGGGGCTCATCGCGCTCAACATTGAAAATGAAAACCGGCTCAAGAAGGAATTCAGAAAAATTCAGAAAAACGCCGGCGGGAAAATTCCCGTGCTGGTGCAGGACATGCTCTCCGGCAGCCGCGAATTTCTCGTGGGCATGACGCGCTTTGCGGGCTTCGGCCCCTGCGTCGTGTTCGGCCTGGGCGGCGTTTTTACCGAAGCGCTCAGCGACACCACGCTGCGCCTGGCGCCGGTCACGGAGGCCGACGCAAAGGAAATGTTCGCCGACATCTGCGCGAGCAAACTGCTTGAAAAATTCCGGGGACTGCCGAAGGTCAATCAAAACCGCCTTGCCAAAATCATTCGGGCCGTGGGCGACATCGCGCTTTTGCATCCGGAAATCGCGGAAATCGACCTCAACCCGATCATCATCAGCGGCGCCGAACCGGTCGTCGCCGACACGCTTATTATCTTGAAAGATAGGCTTTAAGGTCAGACTATAATTTCATCTTTATTATTCTCCAACCCGGGAGTGTCGCCCGACCGCAGAGGAAGGAAAAGATTTTATGTGCAGTTTTGGCGGCATCTTTTTGAGTATACTCATCTCAGAGGGCACGGGGGATTGAATCACGAAACGCCATTTGACAAACTTCAAAAAGTTACCAAATTATTGAAAACGAACAGCCGTCCTTTTTTGCTTTTTTAGCGGGGAAACTATGGCAAGATTTAACTCTAATGCCAAGGTAGCAAAAGGGACGGTTCTATTTTTTTCATTATTCTATTTCGGCTTGCATAAAGCCGTCAAAAAAATCCCGCTCGGTCGAATTACTTTTTCTTCTTTTTGAGAACGTCGCCCAGCGTGCCCATGGCTCTGGGCGATTTGGCCAGGTAGGCGCGGAAATCTTCGTCATCCGCCGGCGCGGCGCCCTTGTCATCCGCGGCCAGATCGAGGGAAATTTTCTTGTTCTCGCGGTCAATCTTTTCGATTTTGACCTCGACCTCGTCGCCGGTTTTCAGCACGTCTCCGGCGTGCTTGATTTTCTTGCCGCGCGCGAGTTTGGCGATGTGCACCAGGCCTTCCACGCCGCTTTCGATGGTCACAAAAGCGCCGAAATTGGTCAGATTGGCCACCGTGCCCTTCAGTACGGTTCCTTCGGGATATTTGCGCACGACTTCATCCCAGGGATCGGGAAGCGCCGCCTTCAGAGAAAGCGTCAGTTTGTTTTGATCCCAGTCCAGCCCGATGATAACGGCCTCCACCCTGTCGCCCGGCGCGAAAAGGGTTCTGGGGTCATCAACCTTTCCCCACGCCATTTCCGAAACCGGCAGAAGCGCCTGCATGCCGCCCAAATCCACGAAGACTCCGAAATTCTGCACGCCGGTGACAACGCCACTGACGGTCATGCCCGTTTTCAGCGATTCCTTCAGGGCCTGCTTTTTTTCCTTTTCCTGCTGTTCCAGCAGGGGCCGGCGTGACAGAATCACGTTGCGTCCCCGGTCGGAATATTCACTGACCACAAAGTCGAATTTTTTCCCGATGTACGATGCCGCGTCGTCCACCTTTTTCAAATCCATCTGGGAGTAGGGGCAAAAGCCGCTGATATTCTGGCCGACTCTTACGGAAAATCCGCCTTTGACTTCTTTTTCCACCGTGCCCTGGACAGGAATCCGGCTTTTATAGGCGTTCAGCAGAAAATCATCGACGCTGCGGCTGGTTAAAAGCCGGGTGGTAAAAAGTTTCTCGCCGTGACGCGAAGAAACAAAGTAAGCGGTGATCGTGTCGCCTTCCTTCACGGTGAGGTTGCCGTTTTCGTCAAGCAGTTCCTTTTTATCCAGATAGCCTTCGCTCTTCGCGCCCAGATCCAGAAAAACCCATTCGCCGGTAATCTTGACGATGGTCGCGTCTATTTTCTCCCCCGCGGCAAACCGTCGGGGTTTTAAAGTTGTTTCATCCAGCAATTCCGAAAAACTTTTTGTTTCGTCCATATCCATTCCTCTTTGTTGTGGCGCCGGAGCGCTTGATTTCGGTGCTCCGATAACACAAAAAAAACGTTTTGTCTTTGAGTTTTTTCCATCATCAAAAAATTCTGGATATTTGGACAAATATGTATTATGCAAAGGCAAAAAGCTCTAAGGGGTTAAAATATTTATGCGTTTTGAAATTTCCCGCGGCGGCAGCGGGCTGACTTACGAAATCCGCAACATCGTCCTGATTGCCAATAAACTCAAGGAATTGGGTATCAATATCATCTGGGAAAACATCGGCGATCCCGTGCAGAAAGGCGAAAAAATTCCGGACTGGATGAAGGCAGTCCTCACTGACATCATCAGGGACGACTTATCCTTCGCCTACTCGCCGACCAAGGGGGTGGATGCCACAAGGGAATTTCTAGCCGAGCGCGTCAACAAGCGCGGCAAAGTTCAGATTACGCCGGAGGATATCATCTTTTTCAACGGGTTGGGCGACGCCATTGCGCGCGCCTACAGTTCCATCCAGGTGGACGCCCGCATGATCATGCCGGAGCCGACTTACTCGACGCATTTCATGGCGGAAGTCCTGCACGCGTCGTTCCCGCCCAACACCTACCGGCTCAATCCCTACAATAACTGGATGCCGGACATGCGCGAGCTGGAACAAAAGGTTCGCAGCCACAAGGCCATCGTGGGAATTCTGGTGATTAATCCCGACAATCCCACAGGCTTTGTCTATCCCGAAGAAACGCTGCGCCAGGTGGTTAAAATAGCGAGGGACAACGATCTTTTCCTCGTCTTCGATGAAACTTACATCAACATCGTCTACAACGGCAAGGAAACGCTGCCGCTGTCCGACATTGTCGGCGATGTCCCCGCCATCAGCATGAAAGGCATTTCCAAGGAACTGCCCTGGCCCGGCTCCCGCTGCGGCTGGATGGAAATTTACAACGCCGGCAAGGATCCGATTTTCGACCGTTTCATCAACACCATCCTGCATCAGAAAATGTCAGAGGTCTGCTCGACGACCCTCCCCCAGCTGGCGATTCCCAAAATCATGACGCATCCGGAATATGACAACTACCTGGACAAGCGGCGCCGGCATTACGAGAAGCTCTCCGACATCGCCTACAATATCTTAAAGGATGTCCCCTGCATGATGGTCAACAAAACCAACGGCGCTTTTTACATGACGGTTGTTTTCAATGAATCCAGCCTCAACGGTCGCCAGTCTCTGCCGATTCAAAACAGAGAAATCCGGGAATTCGTGGAAAACCTGGTCAAGGAACCCATCGAGCATGACAAGCGCTTCGTTTATTATCTGCTGGCGTCCACGGGCATCTGCGTCGTGCCGCTGACCTCGTTCTTCACACCGCTTCTGGGTTTCCGCATGACGCTGCTGGACAAGGACGTGGATGAATTCGAGTGCACGATCAAGACCATCGCCGAAAAATTCACGGAATACATCAACTCCACAAATAAAAACTGGCAGACAATCATCAATTTGTCCTGAAAAAAAACAGAAAACGTGGAACAGACCCTTCGCGCGGCACTCAAAAGCGGCCGCGTCTGGGTGTTGAGTCTGATCTACTTTTCCCTGGTCGTCGCCATGTACGGCATCGCCCTGTGGCTGCCGCTCATGCTGGAGAGCATCACCGGCTTCAGTGATTTCCTCATCGGCGTTGTGTCCGTCTTTCCTTATCTGGCGGCGGCCCTCTTCATGGTGGTCATCGGATTTTCATCCGACAAAACGGGGGAAAGAATTCTGCATCTGTCGGGATCGCTGATTTTGTCCGCGGCGGGGTTTTTCCTTTCGCTTTTCAGCGATTCACCCGCCGGGAGCATTTTCTGTCTGATTATCGCCGCGGCGGGTATCTGGGGAGCCCTGGGCCCTTTTTGGGCGTTCGCCGGTTCTTTCCTTGTCGGAAGGGGCGCCGCCGCGGGATTCGCCCTGATCAATTCCATCGGCAACCTGGGCGGATTCACCGGGCCGGCCCTGATGGGTTTTTTCCGGGATGCCACCGGCTCCTACAAAATGGGAATGTTTCTTCTGGGCATGATCATTCTCGGCGGAGGGCTGCTGTCGCTGCTTTTGAAGCTTGCCGGCAAGCCCAGGAAAGCCGGATGATCCCGCCTTCAAAAAAGAGAGTGGAAGATTTCCTGTCGACACCTTCCGCTCTCTTATCGTCAGGAATCAGTGGATTTTAATACCTTCCCCCGCGGTGGCCACCCCGGCTGAATCCGCCTCCGCTCCTGCCGCCTCTGGAGCCTCCGCCGCCGACGCCGAATTCTTTCTTCGGCCTTGCTTCATTAACGGTTATAGACTTGCCGTCCAGCGTGCCGCCGTTGAATTTTTTAATGGCCTCCGCCGCGCCCTCTTCTGTTTTCATCTCGACAAATCCAAAGCCCCTGGACTGGCCGCTGAACTTATCCTTGATGATGGTGACCGAGGCAACTTCGCCGGCTTCGCTGAAATTGGACCTCAGGTCTTCATCCGTAACTTTATAGGACAGGTTACCGACATACAAATTTTTATTCATTTTCATCTCCTCTTTTTTTTGGTTGAACTCAATTTTTTCCTAGGCCGTCACGAGGCGTCATCATCTTTTTTGAATTCCTGCCGGAAAACCCAAAGAAAAATATGACACCCGCCTGCCTAAACTCTATCACTGACGCAATGCTTTTGGTTCAAATTTCACAATTTAATTATCGCAAGACGGGGTGATAATTGAATTGCCCTTATCTGAGAAACACAAAAGCCTCACTCTAACGCGGCGTTTGTGTCTCGTTCACAAAAAGAGTGGTTTTATGTTTAAAAACAGAAGCGCCAATACGGCAAGCTTCATAGGCGCAAAATTCATGAATAGTCAAGGGTTATTTTCCGGCGGCAAATCACTTGATCAGCCGGCGGCGCATCCGATAAAGGGCAAGCGGATACATCACGGCGCAGAAAACGGCAAGGTAACCAAGCCCGGCCAGCGCCTCGCCGCCGAACCGGCCGAAGGCCAGCGCCCGCGACAGATTGACCAGATGGGTGAGCGGCAGGACGGAAGCGACATGCTGCGCCCAGAGCGGCAGGTTTTCGGTCGGGAAAAACGTGCCGCCGAAGAGGAACATCGGCGTAATGAATAGAAAAACGGGCAAGTTGAAAAGCTCGATCGTTTTAACCATGCCCGTAAAGATCATCGCCAGGGAACCGAAGGCGAAGCCGCCCAGAAAAGCCGCGGGCACCATCAGCAGGGCCGTCGGGTAACTTGCCAGTCCGAAAACACTGATGACGGTCAGCATGATGACGGTGCCGATGAGCGACTTGGTCGCCCCCCAGACGATTTCTCCGGTGATGATTTCCGCGGCGTTGAGCGGCGTGGCCATCATCGCGTCGAACGTCTTCTGGTAATACATCCGCACAAAGGAGCCGTATGTGTTTTCAAAAAAAGCATTGTTCATGATGTTGATGGCCACCAGCGCCGGAGCGATGAAACGCGGATAAGAAACTTCCACGCCGGCATAACGTACGCCACTGATGAGCCCGCTGAAGCCGACCCCGAACGCCAGCAGGTAAAACAGCGGCTCCAGAAGCGGCGGCATGAAATTGACCTTCCAGCTCTCCCCGTACACGGAGAGATTGCGCCGCCAGACACTCAAAAACCGCCACGAAATGCCTTCCTTCATTCCCGAAGCTCCCTTCCGGTCAGCTGCAGAAACACATCTTCCAGCGTGGCCGAGCGCAACACGCAGGTGTCATGACGGAAGCGGCCGCAGAGATCCCGATAGAGCTCGTGTCCGTTTTCGGCGTAGATGAGCAGACGGTGTCCCAAATCTTCCTGGCGCGCCCCGCTTCGGCGGGCGAATTCCCGCAGGGCGTCATCCGGCTCGGCGACCTCGATGATATTTTCTCCCGTGTGCGCGCTGATGAGCGCCTGGGGTGATCCCCTCGCCAGAATTTTCCCCCGGTCCATAATCAGCAAATCATCGCAGAGCCGCGCGGCTTCGTCCATGTAATGCGTGGTGAGCAAAATCGTCATGCCCTGTCTTTTGAGGCTCTCGAGCCGCTCCCACAGCTGATGCCGCGACTGCGGATCCAGGCCGGTGGTGGGCTCGTCCAGAATCAGCAGTTCGGGTTCGTTGATCAGAGCCCGCGCAATCATCAGCCGGCGCACCATTCCGCCGGAAAGTTCCGTGGCCCGCGCGCTCCGGCGCTGCTCCAGGGCAAAGAACCGCAAAAGATCCATCGCTCTTTCCCGGGCGGTTCTCGCGTTCAAATTAAAATAGCGGGCAAACACCTCGAAATTCTGCATGACGGTGAGATCGGGATCGAGCGTGTTTTCCTGCTGGCAGACGCCGATGCGGGCCTTGATTTGCCGGACGCGCGTCTGAATGTCCTGTCCGAAGACAAAAAGGGTTCCGGCGCTGATGGGCGAAAAGCCGTAAATCATGCGGATGGTGGATGTCTTGCCGGCGCCGTTGGGACCGAGCATGCCGAAACAGATTCCTTTCGGCACGTCGAAGGAAATATCATCCACCGCGGCGAATCCGCCGAAATATTTCTTCAGGTTGCGCGCGGCAATCACCGGCCGCGCCTTCATGTTTCCGTTCATGATGCTTCTTCCGCACTGACGAAAGAACTTATGTTAATCCTCCGACCCTTGTCAATAAAAAGAAACCGGGGTTTTTGTGTTTGACGAAACGCGCCGCTTCCATTATATTGACCAAGAATCTTTTAAGGAACATGAACATTTCCCGAAGGAGGACGTTGTCATGAGCAAATCCAAAGATGTAAGGAAAGACAGCAAGAAAAAACCTTCCAAGACCGCCAAAGAAAAAAAGGAAGCCAAAAAACTCAAAAAGGCGGCCAAAGCCGGCCTGTAAAAAAACCGGAAAGCTCCTGTTCCACAACAACCAGCGGATCAGACAAATCTGCGGAAACGGACGATCTATGAAAATTAAATTCCTCGGAGCGGCCAGAGAAGTCACGGGTTCCTGCTTTGTCATCGAAACCGGCAAAACGAGATTCGCCGTCGACTGCGGCATGCACCAGGGCGGCGCCGACGTGGAAAAGCGCAACTGGGACACCGAACCCTACGACCCCGCCCGCATCGATTTTTTCATCATCACCCATGCCCACATCGACCACATCGGACTGCTCCCCCGCATGACCCAGCAGGGTTTCCGCGGACCGGTTTACGCCACCCAGCCCACCGGCGACCTGATGAAAATTCTGCTGCTGGACAGCGCCCACATTCAGGAAACCGAAGCCGAATCAAAAATGCGGCGCCTTCAGCGCCACGGCAAGCTCGAAAAAATCGAGCCGCTCTATACGACCAGGGACGCCGGAGACGTCGCCCCGCTGATTAAGACAAAACCCTACAATCAGGTTTTTTCACCCGCCGCCGGCATCACCGCCAATTTCAAGGACGCCGGACACATTCTGGGCGCGGCCATTTTAGAACTCTTCATTGAGGAAGACGGCTCCGTGATCAAGCTGGTTTTTTCGGGCGACATCGGCCGCCGCCATCAATTGCTGATGAAAGACCCCGTCAATATCCCGGACGCGGATTTTCTCTTCATGGAATCCACCTACGGCGACCGCGACCACAAAGGCGAGGAGGACAGCCTCAAGGAAATGGCCGAAGCGATCCAGTACAGTTACTCGCGGGGGGAAAAGATTATCATCCCCGCCTTCGCCGTGGAGCGCACGCAGGAAATGCTCTACTCGCTTTATCTGCTCAACCGGGACGGCCGGCTGCCCAAGGACGTTCCCGTGATTCTGGACAGCCCCCTGGCCATCAAGGCCACGGAAATTTTCCGCAAATACCGCGCCTACCTCGACGATGAAACCAATTCCCTTTTGAAAAACGGCGAGGATCCGCTGGATTTGCCGCAGCTTCAGTTTTCCTCCTCGACCGAACAGTCCATGGAAATCAACGCCATGCGGGGAACGGCCATCGTCATCTCCGCCAGCGGCATGGCCAACGCGGGACGCATCCGGCACCACCTGCGGCACAACCTGTGGCGCCCCGGCGCGAGCATCGTTTTCGTGGGCTTTCAGGCCGAAGGCACGACCGGACGCAGAATCGTCGAAGGCGCGAAAACCATCCGCCTCTTCAACGAAGACATCGCCGTGAAGGCGAAAATCTGGACGATCGGCGGTTTCTCCGCCCACGCGGGACAGAGCCAGCTCCTGGAGTGGCTGGGCAATTTTCAAAACCGAAAGATGCCGGTGTTTCTGGTGCACGGCGAATCTGCAACGCAGAATCTCTTTGCCGGCCTTGTGCGGGAAAAATTGGGCTTCAACGTTTCCATTCCCGATTATCTCGAGGAAATCAGCGTCAAAGCAGGCGCGGAGCCCGAAAAAATAAAGCGGCCACTGCCGGCCCCGGAGCCCGTCCGCATCGCACCGGCGCTGGCGGATTTGCAGGCCAAAATTGATTATCTCAAGGCTCAGATGGGCGGCCTCGAGTCGCTGCCCCCGTCGCGGCAGTCGGAAATTCTGGATTTGCTCAAGCAGGCAACGCAGGTCCTCGACGACATCAAAATCAGGCAAAATCACTCCCGCTGAAGAGCCGCATTCAGCGGCGCGGCATCCCGACGCCCGGATGAAGGATCCGCGACATCTCCTCAATCGCGTCGAACAGCCGCGGAGAAGCCCGGCTGATGAGATCCGTCGGGACGGGGTAAATTCTGTTGTTTTTCACCGCCGGAATTTCCGGAAATCTCTTCCAGAAATTTTTCACCGCCGTAAATTCGCGGTCCTGCGCCATCGGCGCAAACAAAATCACGTCCGGCGCCCGCGCCATCACGCCTTCCGCGCTGTAGCGGGGATAGCGCGCGGCGTCCTTCCCGGCGACATTGACGCCGCCGGCAAGCGCGATCGCCTCGTCAATCAGCGTCCCGCCGCCCGCGGTTATCAGCGGCTCCAGCCCGATCTGGAAAAAAACGCGCGGCTTTTTTTCACCCGCGGCGCGGGTCCTGATCGCGTCCAGTCTGCCGCGGAGACGCCCTGACAGTTGCCGCGCCGCCTCCCGCCTGCCGGTCACGGCGCCGAGGCGCTCGATGCTCCGCAGGATTTTTTCCGCGCCGGAAGGATTGACGACATAAACGCTCAGGCCGAGTCTCTGGAGCTGCAGGACGACGTCTTTGCGGTTGCCGTCGGCTGTCGCGACAATCAGATCGGGATTCAGCGACACAATTTTCTCCACCGACGGATTGGTAAACCCGCCGACGCGCGGTTTCTTGAGCGCGTCCCGGGGCCAGTTGCAAAACGTCGTCACCCCGACGATTTGATTCCCCAGACCCAGAAAATAAAG
>DAOSZO010000069.1:0-12341 GCA_035382085.1 Smithella sp. | reverse complement strand
CGAGAATCTGACCGATGAGACTTGCCGAAATCCCGCGGCTGGCGACCACGCGCAGCTCCTCCAGATTGTAAACCAGGCCGCCGCCCGTTCCGCCCATGGTGTAGGCCGGCCGGATGACCACCGGATAGCCGAGTTTCGCGGCGATTTTTTCCGCTTCCTCCACGGACGTGGCCGGTTCGCTTTTGGGCATTTCAATGCCGAGCTTGTTCATGGTTTCCTTGAAGGCGATGCGGTCCTCGCCGCGCTCAATGGCGTCCACCTGCACGCCGATGACCTTCACGCCGTGCTTTTGTAAAACCCCTTTTTTGTAGAGTTCGGAAGTCAGGTTCAGTCCGGTCTGTCCGCCCAAGTTGGGCAGAATCGCGTCCGGCTTCTCGTTTTCGATGATTTCCGTCAGGGACTGCAGATTGAGCGGCTCGAGATAAGTGACATCCGCCATGCCCGGGTCGGTCATAATGGTTGCCGGATTGGAATTGACCAGCACGATTTCGTAACCGAGCTTGCGCAGGGCCTTGCAGGCCTGGGTGCCCGAGTAGTCAAATTCGCAGGCCTGTCCGATGACGATGGGACCCGAGCCGATGATTAAGACCTTCCTGATGTCCGTTCTTCTTCCCATGAAAAAATCCTTTCCTTTTCTGATGATTATTTTTTGTATTCCGCCTCGACCGTGATGCCGATGCCGCCGCGCACGGCGAACTCGGCGCTGACCTTGCACCAGCGGGGCTTGAGCGCCGCCACCAGGTCGTCGAGAATGACATTGGTGACATGTTCATGAAAAACGCCTTCATTGCGGAACGACCACAAATACAGCTTGAGCGACTTCGACTCGACAATCTTTTGATCCGGAATGTACTGAATTTTGATTTTGGCGAAGTCCGGCTGGCCGGTTTTGGGGCAGATGCAGGTGAATTCATCCGTCTGCAGGGTCACCACATAGTCGCGTTCCGGGTTGTGATTGGGGAATGTCTCCAATTTGCGCACGGGCCGGACCGGTTTTCCCAGCAGCGTCAACCCCGCCAGATCCTTTTTGTTCGTCTTTTTTTCCATGGAGCCACTCCGGATAAAAATGGTATCTTCGTTTACCGAAACTCCCATATAATATCAAGCACATTCGTCAGCAAAAGGCAAAAACATCTATCTGTTTGTTTTTGTGACAAAATCGCGGAAAAACCAATAAGGAAAAAATACGGCAAAGACAGACGACAACCCCCGCTGTTTTCGAAAACACATGCAAGCGAGCGCCGCCGTCCGCTCCGCGGGCAGAAATGCGGATTCCCGAACACGGCGTGCCGCCGGCCGGATTGCGGATTGACCGGAACAGACAAAAGATTCCGGAGGCCGCGGCTTTTCCGGGGAGTTTTTAGGGATCAGGGAACGATGATTTTGGAGTCTTCGTCCCGCCGCATCGCTTCCGCCTCGGAAATCATCGCCTGGACCGCTTTCTCGATGGCGTCAGGCAATTTGGCCGCCGCGTCGCTCAAATCCTTCGCTCCCTCGATGAGGCACTGCACGGGAATCGGGCCGTTGGGCGACATCAACTGCGTCATGCCCGTGAAAATCGCGTCGCGGCTTTCGTCAACGGAGCCGTCCAGATAGACCGGCGTGAGACGCCTAATGGTGGCAAACGTCAAATCGGTGAAAGCCTCTTCCTTGTAGAGATTGTTGGTATTGATTTTAATGTCCGTTATTCTGGAACCGCCGGGGTTGCTCATGGTTTCATCTCCTTTTAATGGGCGTTATGGGTTGCCCGAAAAACGGTGGAAACTGTGACGGGACGGTTCCCAATCTTTTTCGGATAACGGGTTTCTTGCGCAGAAACTGCAAAGCAGTTACGTTAAAAAGCAAAAAACTTCAATCAATATTTTTCCCCGCCGCCGAAACATTCCCCCGTTTGTCATCAACCGCCTTTTCCGGATGCCTTCAGCGCGGAATTTTCATCGCCGCAGTGTACTCAAAAAGATTCCTTCGCGCCGAAAAAAACAAAAAAAGGTTGATTATCGCTTGAGGTTAAGCTATTAGACTTACAATCGAAATGTTCAAGAAAAGGCGCATCGGCGACAAGGTTCTTTCAGCGCACGCGGGCTGAAATTGATTGATTTGAAAGCATTGACATAAAACACATCGGAAGCGGTTTTTCGGACAATCGAAGGCAGGGCGAAAATGGCGAAGCGGAGACCATCTCAACATCCCCGGGGACAAATCATCTTATACAAAAACAAACCGGAAGTGCGTCTGGAGGAAGATACGGTTTAGCTGCCGCGTAAAAAAGGACCATTCGAATGAAATCATCAGCCCTGGCTGTTGACCTGGAAATAGCTCCCCGATCCTTCCGATTTAACGCGTAATCTTCCCCGCCTCGGCCAGTTCCTGAAGCGCGGCGGGGTTCAAAAGCCGGATGGCGGCGCCATCTTGCGCGATGAGTTTTTTGGCCCGCAGGTGGCCAAACGCGCGGGAGAGCGACTCCGGTCCCGTTCCCAGAAGGCCGGCAAGCTGGACCTTGGAGATGGGAAGGCGCACGGCTTCTTTGTTTTTCTGTTCCCGCGCCAGATAAAGCAGGTAGGCGGCCAGCCGTCCGGGGATTTCCTTGAGCGAAAGGCTTTCCACCTGCACGGTGAATTCGCGCAGACGCGCGGAAAGCAGCGCCAGCAGGTTCATGGCCAGATTCGGCCTGCCGGCGATGAGCCGCGCGAAGGCGTCGCGGTCGAAAAACAGAAGACGGCTTTTGGTGATGGCGCGGGCGTTGGCGGGAAAGGATTTTCCGGAGAACACCGGCACGGCGCCGACGGTTTCGCCTTCCTTTAATATGTGCAGAATCTGTTCCCTGCCGTCGGGGGAGAGTTTGTAGACGCTCACGCGGCCTTCGGCAATCAGATAAAAGCCTCCGCCCTCGTCGCCGTCGTGGAAAATCATGTCGCCTTTGCTGTAATTTTTTCCGATGGCGATTTTTTCGATTTCCGTGATATGCTCTTGGGGCAATCCGCCGAAGAGCTGGCTTTGAATCAGAACATCTCTTGTTTTTCTCACGGTTTTGGGTCTCTTCTGAAAAAGTTGTCTTTTCTTAACATAAGTCAAGGAAGCGCGACAGGTTTTTTCATATCATCCCATCAAAAACATTTACGGGAGGTGCCTTATGTTTTGTTATCAGTGCCAGGAAACCATCAGGAATCAGGGATGCACGATCAGGGGATTTTGCGGCAAGCCCGAGGTCACGGCGAATCTTCAGGATTTGCTCATTTACGTCTGCAAGGGCATTTCGGTTTACGCCGAAAAGCTAGATGCCGTGGAGGGGCAAGTCGGGCGGTTCGTCTGCGAGTCGCTTTTTGTAACGATTACGAACGTCGCGTGGGATGATGAGGCCATCATCAAAAAAATCGAAGCGGCGCTGAAGGTGCGGGAGGACGTGAAAGCGAAGGCGGCGGATCGGATTTCCGGAGCCTTGCCCGACTGCGCGCTGTGGACGCCCGAAAGCAGGGAAGCAATTTTGGCCAAAGCCGCCGCGGACGAGGTGCGCATCAACGCCTCCGCCAATGAGGATATCCGGTCGCTCCGGTCGCTTCTGGTCTTCGGCGTCAAGGGAATCTGCGCCTACGCCGATCACGCCGCGGCCCTGGGATATGAAAGCGACGAGATTTACCGGTTTGTCTTCGAGGCGCTCGCGGCCACCACACGGGAGTTCTCCGCGGATGAGCTGGTCGCGCTGGTCATGAAGGCGGGCGAGACGGCGGTGAGCACGATGGCGCTTCTGGATAAGGCCAATACCGAAACTTACGGCCATCCGGAAATCACGCAGGTGGACATCGGCGTGCGGAAAAATCCCGGCATTTTGATTTCCGGCCACGACCTTAAGGATCTGGAGGACCTGCTCAGGCAAACCGAAGGAACCGGCGTGGATGTTTACACGCACGGCGAGATGCTGCCGGCCCACTACTATCCGGCCTTCAAAAAGTACAAACATTTTGCGGGCAACTACGGATCGTCGTGGTGGCACCAGAACGAGGATTTCGAAACGTTCAACGGCCCCATTGTCCTGACGACCAACTGCCTGATTCCCGTGAAGAAGGAAAATACCTATTTGAGCAGACTGTTTACCACCGGAAACGTGAGTTATCCGGGCGCCAAACACATCGCGGATCGGCCCGCGGGCGGTGCGAAGGACTTTTCGGCGGTGATCGAACTTGCCAAGACCTGCCCGCCGCCCAAAGAAATTGAAACCGGCAGGATTGTCGGCGGCTTCGCCCATCATCAGGTTCTGGCGCTGGCGGACAAGGTGGTGGAGGCCGTCAAGTCCGGCGCGATCAAACGCTTTGTCGTGATGGCCGGCTGCGACGGACGCCACAAGACGCGAAGCTATTTCACGGAGGTGGCCCAGGCGCTGCCCAGGGACACGGTGATTCTGACGGCCGGATGCGCCAAATACCGCTACAACAAGCTGCCGCTGGGCGACATCGGCGGCATTCCGCGCGTGCTCGACGCCGGGCAGTGCAACGATTCCTACTCGCTGGCGGTCGTCGCGCTCAAGCTCAAGGAGGTTTTCGGGCTGGCCGACATCAATGAACTGCCGATTTCCTTCGACATCGCCTGGTACGAGCAAAAGGCCGTGGCGGTCCTGCTGGCGCTTTTGTATCTCGGCGTGAAGGGCATGCGGCTGGGGCCGACGCTGCCGGGATTTCTGACGCCCAACATCGCCAAAGTGCTCGTGGAAAAATTCGGCATCAAGCCCATCGGGGAGGTTCAGGCGGACGTCGAGGCGATGATGAAGGGCGCGTGAGACTTTTTCGTCATCTGGGGCTTGACCCGGAATCCAGACATGATCTCCGCCAAAGCGGTGGAGCAATTCCATTGATACTGGATTCCCGCCTCTGCGGGAATGACGAGGAGAGAGGAAAGTTATGAAAAAAGTATTGCGCAAGATTATCGAGATTGACGAAGACCTCTGCGACGGCTGCGGCAACTGCGTGATTGGCTGCGCGGAAGGCGCCCTGCAAATTGTCAACGGCAAGGCGAAGGTCATCTCCGAAACCTTCTGCGACGGCCTGGGCGCCTGCATCGGCGAGTGCCCCACGGGAGCGCTGAAAATTGTCGAGCGCGAAGCGCCGCCGTTTGACGAAGAGGCGGTCAAACGGCATCTGGCGAAGAAAGAAAAGGAGCCGGAGGCCATGCCCTGCGGCTGTCCATCGGCGCATATCCGGATCTTCGACAAATCCTCCGCCTGCGAGGCGGCCGACACGCCGAAGCGTTTCGAGAGCGCGCCGGAAGCCTCAGCGCTTTCCCACTGGCCGGTTCAGATTCGATTGATTCCGGCTTCCGCTCCCTTTCTCAAGGGCGCCGACCTGCTGGTGCTGGCGGACTGCACGGCCGTCGCTTTTCCCTCTCTCCATCGCGATTGGATCAGGGGCAGGGTGGTGATGATGGGCTGTCCGAAGTTCGACGATGTTCAGGAGTATGTGCAAAAATTCACCGACATTTTCAAAACGGCCGGCATCAAGAGCGTGACAGTCGCGGTGATGGAAGTGCCCTGCTGTTCTGGCATGCCCGTGATCGTCAGAAAAGCCATGGAAGCGGCGGGCAAACAGGTGCCGATGAAGCAAATCGTGCTGAGCCTGCGGGGGAAGGTGCTGAAGTCTTCGTGAGCAATCATGGAACGGGAAATTGAAACCGTCGCGCGGATGATAGGGATTTACTGCGGCGATCATCACGGCGGCCAGGACGGCCTCTGTCCGCAATGCCGCGAGCTTCTGGATTATGCGAAAAAGCGCCTCGAAAAATGTCCGCTCAAAGAGGACAAGCCCGCCTGCTCGCGGTGCGCCATCCGCTGTTACCGGCCGGGGATGCGCGAAAGAATCCGGGCGGTGATGAAATACGCGGGACCGCGGATGATTTGCCGCCACCCCATGCTGACGATACGGCATTATCTGAACAAAAAAATGAAAGAGACTTTCTGAGACGGTTTTGCCGGAGCTTGCGGGCGCGAAGCGGGATCAGCTTTTTTCCATGGTTTTGTGGAATTGAATTTTCGGCCATTCTTCCATCGTGTGGGATAAGCGCCATTCGGAAATCGCCAGATAGACCAGGTTTCCGTCGGTGTCGTAGGCCAGATTGTTTTTGTTTTTCTTCTGAAAGTCCTCCATGATTTTCGGGTCGTCGCAGGTGACCCAGCGCGCGGCGGCGTAGTCGGCCTTTTCATAGACGGCGTAGACGCTGTATTCGTTCCGGAGGCGCGCCATCGTCACGTCGAACTGCAGGACGCCGACGGCGCCCAGGATGTTTTCCGAACCCCACAGCGGCCTGAAAACCTGAATGGCGCCTTCTTCGGCCAGCTGGATCAATCCTTTCTGCAGATGCTTCATCCGCAGGGGGTCCTTGAGCCGCACGCGGCAGAAATGTTCCGGAGCGAAGTGCGGAATGCCGGTGAACTTGAGCGGTTCCTTTTGCGTGAAGGTGTCGCCGATTTTGACGGTCCCGTGATTGTGGATGCCGATGATGTCGCCGGGATAGGCCTCTTCGATGTTGGTGCGGTCCTGCGCCATGAAAATCGTCGCGTTGGCCAGCGACACTTCCTTGCCGACGCGGTGATGCATCACCTTCATGCCGCGCTGAAATTTTCCCGAACAGATCCGCAGAAAGGCGATGCGGTCGCGGTGCGCCGGGTCCATGTTGGCCTGGATCTTGAAAACGAATCCGGAAAAATCATCTTCGTCGGGCTCGACGATCCGCGTGGTGGTGGGACGCGGCAGGGGCGGCGGCGCGATTTCAACGAAGGCGTCGAGCAGTTCCTTGACGCCGAAATTGTTGATGGCGCTGCCGAAGAAAACGGGCGTCTGTCCGGCCTTGAGGTAGTCTTTCAATTCGAAAGGATTGGCCGCGCCTTCCAAGAGAGCGACTTCCTCCCGCAGTTCATTCGCCTGGCTCTCCAGCAATTCGTCAAGCAGCGGGTCGGCCAGATCGTTGATGACCACGCCCTCTTCCGAGCGTCTGTTCTTGCCCGGCGTGAACAGGTGCAGTTTTTTTTCGTAGAGGTTGTAGACGCCGCGGAAGCGCTTGCCCATGCCGATGGGCCAGGAAAGCGGGGCGCATTCGATCTGGAGTTTGTCTTCGATGTCGGAGAGGATTTCCAGCGGCGGCAGGCAGTCGCGGTCGAGTTTGTTGATGAAGGTGATGATCGGCGTGTTGCGCAGGCGGCAGACTTCCATGAGCTTCTGCGTCTGCGACTCGACGCCCTTGGCGCCGTCGATCACCATCAGCGCGGAATCCACGGCGGTGAGCACGCGGTAGGTGTCCTCCGAAAAGTCCTGGTGGCCGGGGGTGTCCAGAAGGTTGATTTCGCAGCCGGCGTATTCGAATTTCATCACCGACGAGGTCACGGAAATGCCGCGTTCCTTTTCGATGGCCATCCAGTCGGAAAGCGCGTGCTTCGCGGCCTTGCGCGCCTTGACCGCGCCCGCCATTTGAATGGCGCCGCCGAAGAGCAGGAGTTTTTCCGTCAGCGTGGTTTTGCCCGCGTCGGGATGGCTGATGATGCCGAACGTGCGGCGGCGTTCAATTTCCTTTAACAGTTGTTTACTCAAAGGCAAACCTCGTTGTGTTCCAAAATCAGGGCGCGTATATTCATCATTATTGAGAATCTGTCAACCCTTATCGTTGCGGTAGGTCAGGAAGCCGGAAGCGCAGTTTTCCCGAACGGCGCCTTCTTCGGCGAGTTCCTGCAGGTAAATGATGACTTCGTTTAAGGCCAGAAATTTGTCGAAATCGGATGCGGGGGGAGCGATCATTGTGTTTAGAATGTCATAGGCGGTCTGGGGCCGTTTGCCTGTCGCCGCGGCGACGGAGGCTTTCTTTTTTTCGTGATGAGCGCGGATGTCGGCGAGTCTTTCCTTGAGGTCGGTGAAATAACTGCCGTGTCCGGGCAGCACGTTGGAAACCGGCAGATTTTCCAGAAGAACGAAGGAATCGAGGTAGGCCTTCAGGGGCCGGAAGCGCTCATCAAAGATGTTGGGGCTCAAAATCGGCGCGATGTAGGGCAGCACGTGGTCGCCGGCCAGCAGGATGCCTTCCCGGGGAAAGAAAAAGCAGACGTGGCCGAAGCTGTGTCCCGGCGTGAAAAGGACCTGAAACGTCCGGTCGCCGAATGTCCGGGATTCACGGTTTTGCAGAAAATCCGCGGCCTGAAAATCGGAGATGACGCCGCGGATGCTTTCAAATTCGTCAATGACCTGATTGAGGTGATGGGCCGGCATGCCGTGGCGCGAGTAGAATTTCCACAACTGGCTGACCGCCGGATCGGCTTTGCGGTAATGCTCGTACTCCTCGAACGCGGCGGGGGAAAGGTGGATCTGCGCGCCGCTTAGCTTCTGCAGGACGCCGGCCAGGCTGGAGTGGTCGGTGTGAATGTGCGTGAGGTAAATGTGCGTGATTTGGCCCGGGTCGCGGCCGATGGTTTTCAAGTCCTCTTCAAGGGTCGCGACGGCGCCCGGGGCATTGAGGCCGGTGTCAAAGAGGGCGAGTTCTTTGCCGTGCGCCACAAGATAGGCGTTGACGTGCCTTAAACGGTAGGGCATGCGCAGGGTGATCCGGTGGAAGTTTTTTTCAATCTCGCTGATCATGTAGCTTCTTTTATAAAATGTTTCCTGGAAATTAGAAATAATTATTTTTTTGTAAACTGTCATGCCCGCGATTTTCAGTCGGGCATCCGGAGTATTTTTAAATACAGGATTTCCGACTTCGCGGGAATGACAAATTTTATATTATTCTTCTTTGCGGCTTTTCATCTGGCGTTTGGTCGCGTCCAGTTCCATTTTCCGCAGGCGGACGCTCTGGGGGGTGACTTCCACCAGTTCGTCTTCGGCGATGAATTCAATGGCCTGGTCCAGAGACAGAAGCCTTGGGGGCCGCAGAATCACCGTGGCGTCGGAGGTGGACGCGCGCATGTTGGTCAGCTTTTTTTCCTTGATGATGTTCACGTTGAGATCGCCGCCGCGGTTGCGCTCGCCGACGATCATGCCGGCGTAGACTTCCGTGCCGACGGCCACAATCATTTCCCCGCGGTCTTCCATCGCGTAGCTCGCGTAGGCGGTCACGCGGCCGGGACGATCGGCGACCAGCACGCCGGTCAAGCGCTGGGGAATCGGTCCCGCCCAGGGGGCGTAATCCTCCAGAAGCGAATTCATCACGCCGCCGCCTTTGGTGTCCGTCAAAAACTGACTGCGGAAGCCGATGAGTCCCCGTGAGGGAATGATGAATTCCATGCTGACCCGTCCGGAGCCTTTGTTGACGAGGCTTTCCATGCGCCCTTTCCGGAGCGAGAGCTTTTCGGTGATTTTGCCGACGAATTCCTCCGGAATATCCAGAAAGAGCCGCTCCAGAGGCTCGCAAGTCCGGCCGTTTTTCTCCTTGGTGATGACCTGCGGACGGGACACCATCAGCTCGTAGCCCTCGCGGCGCATGGTTTCGATGAGCACCGCCATCTGCAGTTCGCCGCGGCCGCAGACTTCAAAGGCGTCGGTCCGGTCGAGCTTTTTGATTCGGATGGCCACGTTGCGCAGGGCCTCGCGCTCGAGCCGCTCCAGCAGATGCCTGGAGGTGAGGTACTTGCCTTCCCTGCCGGCGAAAGGCCCGTCATTGACGTAGAAAATCATCGAGACGGTCGGTTCGTCCACCTGCAAGCGCGGAAGCGGACGGGGATCGTCCGACGACGAAATGGTGTCGCCGATCTTGACGTTTTCGACGCCGGCCACGGCGATGATGTCGCCGGATTCCACGTCGTCCGCCTGTTTCCTGGTCAGGCCGAAAAAGGTGTACAGGGCGGAAAATTTGATGTCGGGAATGATTTGCTCCGCTGCGCAGAGGCTGTAGAGACGGTTCATCCTGAGTCTGCCGCTTTGCAGGCGCCCGACGGCGATCTGTCCGACGTAGGGGTCGTAATCCAGATTGGTGACTAAAAACCGGGGGAGGTCGTCATCGTCGCCGTCCGGCGGGGGCATGTATTCAATGATGGTGTCGAGCAGGGGACGCAAATCCGCGCTGTTATCGCCGAGTTTTTTGTGGCTCACCCCGGTCTTGGCGTTGGTATAAAGAATCGGAAATTCAATCTGGTGCTCTTCGGCGCCCAGGTCAATAAACAGATCGTACGTTTCGCTGATCACTTCTTCGATGCGGGCGTCGGCGCGGTCGATTTTATTGATGACCAGAATGATGGGGAGGCGGCGTCCGAGCGCTTTTTTCAGGACGAACCGTGTTTGCGGCAAGGGGCCTTCGCTGGCGTCCACAAGAAGGATGGCGCCGTCAACCATGTTGAGACTGCGTTCGACTTCCCCTCCGAAATCGGCGTGTCCGGGCGTGTCCACAATGTTGATTTTCACGTCCTTGTAGAAAACGGCGGTGTTTTTGGCCATGATGGTGATTCCGCGTTCCTTTTCCAGCGCCAGAGAGTCCATTACGCGGTCCTCGATCGTTTGATGGGCCCGGAACACCCCCGTCTGCTTGAGCATGGCGTTGAGCAGGGTGGTTTTGCCGTGATCCACGTGCGAAATGACGGCAATGTTGCGCAAATGATTTTTTTTCATTGAGAAATCCCTGTGCTTCTGATTTATTCCGATCCGCTCACCCGCCGCGTTTTTCGCCGCGAACCGACGATGCAGAAGCGGCGCACTATGCTATAAATAGCTTGACTTGTAAATCTCTTTTTTTTATGCTCCCGCACCTTTTTGTGAATACTAACTTTTAGGAAACTTATCATGCTGAATTTTTTGCCGTCAAAAGTTATCGGGGTCATAGCGAGTCTGCTGCTGGTGATCAATATTATCTTCTGGGTGACTATTTTATTTATCTTTTCCATTCCGAAAATCCTGATTCCCTGGTCGCCCTTGTTGAAAGTCATCAATAAAATTCTTCAATGGATCGGCGAAAACTGGATTGCCGGCAACAGCGCCTGGATGTGGCTGACGCAGAAAACCCGGTGGGATGTCCAGGGCGCGGAACATCTCGATTACAACGGCTGGTATCTGGTGGTCAGCAATCATCAATCCTGGGTGGATATTCTGGTGATGCAGCATCTGCTGAACCGCAAGATTCCCCTGCTGAAGTTCTTCATCAAACGGGAACTGATCAAGGTGCCCCTGATGGGTTTTGCCTGGTGGGCGCTGGATTTCCCTTTTCTCTACCGCCACAGCGCCGAATATCTCAAAAAGCATCCGGAACAGGCGGGCAAGGACTTTGAAACCACCCGCAAGGCGTGTGAAAAATTCGCCCTGATGCCCACCAGCGTGATGAATTTCCTGGAAGGCACGCGCTTCACGCCGGCAAAACACCAAAAGCAAAAGAGCGAGTACCGGCATCTCCTGCGTCCCAAATCCGGCGGATTGGCGCTGGCCTTAAATATTTTGGGCGAGAAATTTCATTCCCTGCTGGATATTACCATTGTTTATCCGGACGGCGTTCCGACATTCTGGGAATTTCTCTGCGGCAAGGTGAAAAAAATCGTTGTGCGGATGAGGACCGTCGAAATCCCCCATGAGCTGCTGCACGGCGACTACGAAAACGATCCTGTTTTCCGGCAGAAAATGCATCAGTGGGTGCAAAACCTGTGGTCGGAGAAAGACATGCTGATCGCATCCCTGCGCGGAGAACATCCATCGTCATCGTAATCCAACAAAGCGGTTTTGACATTTTCGTTCTTTTGGTTTGCAGGAGCCGGACGGCACGGTTTTCCAAGCGAAAAGTGCCGGTTGACGAATTGTAAAAATTGTGAAATAAAACCCCATTCGGCGTTTTAAATAACAACAAGATCCAATTTCTAAAAAACTCGTCTTACCAAATAAACTCAGGAGGGACGAAACACCGATGAGCAAAACATTCAGGATGTCGGCGGTTGTGCTGTGTGTTTTAGTCGTGCTTGCGGCGCCTTGCCTTGCGGGGTGGATTCAACAGGAGGATCCGAATCGTTTTGTCAGTAACGATGACGGCACGGTTTTAGATACCAAAACCAATTTGATGTGGCCGGCCTTTGACAACGGGGGAAACATCAACTGGTCGGACGCGAAAGTTTACTGCGAAACCTATCGGGGCGGCGGATACAGCGACTGGCGGATGCCCACCTTGCATGAACTGGCCGGCTTATACGACCGATTGACAGTCGGAAATAAAGATTATCATTTAACCAAGGCGATTTTTCTAAGCGGTTCCTTTCCCTGGTCGTCGGAAGTGAAAGGCAATGAAGCCGCGGCTTTCGGTTTTGCCCATGACTACGGCTTTGCCATTTGGGAGTCGCAGACGCATAAAAGCAGGAACCGGGCGCTTCCCGTGCGTGACGGTTCGGTCAAGAAAGTAGCCAAAGTGGAACCGCCTCC
>DAOSZO010000068.1:0-12436 GCA_035382085.1 Smithella sp. | reverse complement strand
TCTCCTATAACTTAAGGCTGATCCAGACCGGCTCGGGGGCCGCCTGGCCCTGCGCCGCGAAGCGCAGCGCGTCCGTGAGCTCCTGCGTCCGGATATCGCGGCCGCCGATTCCCGCGATGAAGTTCTGAACGGCGGGAAGGCTTCCGGTGCCGGCAAGATGTTCATAGAGGGCGGATTTCAAATCCGAGTAAAGCGCGCCTTCATAGCCGTAGCTGAGCGCCTTTTCGAAAACCATGACGCGTTTTTTCCCTTTCAGCGCTTCGGCGATCGCCCGGTCGGGAAAGGGGCGATACAGCCGGACGCCCATCACGCCGACTTTGACGCCTTCGCTGCGCAGCGCATCCACGCAGACGCGAAGCTGATAGGTGATGGAGCCCAGGCCGACCGCGATATGGTCGGCGTCGTCGCAGCGGTAGGGTTCCAGATAGGGATTTTCGCTCCGGCCGAAAATCCGCGAGAATCTCTCTTCCGCTTCGGCGACGGTCTGAAGAAACTTGCGCATGTCTTCGTGAAGCAGGCATCTGATTTCCATATATCCGTGCGCCAGTTCGCCGCGCACGTCCGTCCGCACGTCAGGAAGCGTGACGGTGTTGAGATTGGCGGGCTGGTCGGGGTCCAGCGCGTAGTCAGGCCGATAAGGCGGCAGAAAAGCGTCCACCTTTTCCTGCTCGGGCAAATCAAAAGGCATGTAGGTGTGGGACAGAATATATCCGTCATAGCAGACCATGATGGGAAGGCTGGCTTTTTCCGCCAGCCAGTAAGCTTTGATGACGGAATCAAGAATCTGCTGATGGTCGGCGCAATAGATCTGAATCCAGCCGGTGTCCCTCTGTGAAATCGAATCCTGCTGGTCGTTCCAGACGTTCCACGGCGCGCCGACCGCCCGGTTGACCACGGCCATCACGATCGGCAGGCGGGCGCCCGCCGCCCACTGCACCTGCTCGTGCTTGTACAAAAGTCCGTTGGCGCTGGTGGCGGTGAAAACCCTCGCGCCCGCGGAGGAAGCCGCGATGCACACCGCCAGCGCGGAATGCTCGCTTTCCACGGGGATGTACTGGGCCTGCAGCTCGCCCGATTCCACGTATTCGGAGAGTTTTTCCGTGACCGGCGTTTGCGGCGTGATGGGGTAGGCGGCGATCACACCCGCGCGGCAAAGCTTCACGCCCAGGGCCGCCGCGACATTTCCGTTTTCAATCACATGCATAAAGACTACTCCTTGGCCTTTGCCGAAAACAGCGCTTCGTCCATCATCGTGATGGCTTTGGTCGGACATTCTTCGGCGCAGATGCCGCAGCCCTTGCAGTAGGTGAGGTCGATCTGCGGAGGGATCGTGCGCGAAATCACGACTTCCGGACAGAAGAGCCAGCAGATGAAGCAGGCCTCCTTGTTCCTCTTGCAGGGGATGCACAGCTCCGGATTGAGTACGGGCCGTTCCACCCGCCAGGAGCCGGTTCGGCCGCCGTCGCCGGCGCCCGGTTCGCTGTGCGATGTCTTTCTCCGGTAATTTCGGGTTCCCATGTCAGTCTCCGGTGACGGTTCTTTCAAAGGCGATTCTGGCGGCCAGGGAATTTTTCTGGGGGTTTCGGCCGCGGAATTCTTCCTCGATGCCCTGCACCAAAATGTCCATGTTCAGCAGGCCGGCCGCCCGTTCCAGCGCCCCGATGATGCCGGTGTTGACGATCCCGTGCGGCAATCCCGCCTCGACGGAAATGGCGGTGATGTCGGCGGTGGCGAGACGGTGGTTTTGGAAACGGTAGGCGTCATGCGGCATCGGCGTGTTCAGCACGATGAGTCCCCCCGGCTTCAGGCCGTGCAGGACGTCCGCTTCATTCAGGATCAGGTGGTCAAGAATGACCACGATATCCGGCGTTTCAATCGGCGACAAGTCGTAAATTTTTTTCCGCGCAATTTTCAGCGACGTCATCACCGGCGCGCCGCGGCGTTCCGTGCCGAAGCTCGGCGCCATCACGACGCCCGGATACCCGCTGACGAAAGCGGCGCCCGCGACGATTTTGGCCGCCGTAATGGCCCCCTGCCCGCCGCGTCCGTGCCAGCGGATTTCGATAAGGTCTTTGTTCATGGCATGTCCGTTTTTTTCTGGTTCGTCCCTGTCAGGGAAACGCTTCGGGGGAATGCTTTGCGGATTAAACCATGCGGCTGGAATTCCGGGCGGCTAAAAAAGCTCAACAAGCCTCTCCCCTTTTGGATTGTTTCATCAATTTAAAGACTCAAACGACCACCTCAATATTTTCTCGAAGCCACCATAGCACAAAATCAGCGCGCTGCAAAGGGATGGTTGATGTTCAGGATCTCCTCGATTTTTTCCATCAAAACGAAAAGCGTTCTTTTGTCCGGCGCCGAAACGGCGACGGCATTGAGGCGGCGGCACAGATGCTCGAGCCGCTCCTTGTCCGCGACGAGATCGGCCTTGTTGAGCACGCGGATAGTGGGCTTGCCGCCGATTTCCAGCTCCGCGAGAATCTTGTCCACGGCGGCGATCTGGTCGTCCAGACGCGGACTGCTGGCGTCAATCACATGCAGCAGCACATCGGCGTCCAGCAGTTCGTCGAGGGTGGCGCGGAAGGCCGAAAAGAGCTGTTGGGGAAGGTCGCGGATGAAGCCGACCGTGTCGGTGATGACGGCCTCGGTATCCCGGGGAAAACGCAGTCGCGCGCTTTTGGTGTCGAGCGTGGCGAAGAGCTTGTCTTCCGCCAGCACGGCGCTTCTGGTCAGCGTGTTGAGCAGCGTGGATTTGCCGGCGTTGGTATAGCCGACGATGGAAATAACGGGCAGTCCGGATTTTTCGCGGCGGCCGTAGCGCTGGCGGCGCGATTTCGTGATGGCCTTCAAATCCTTTTCCAGCCGGTGAATGCGCTCGCGGGTGCGGCGGCGGTCGATTTCCAGCTTGGTTTCGCCGGGGCCCGTCCCGCCGATGCCGCCGGCCAGACGGGAAAGCGACGTGTCTTTGTGCATCAGGCGCGGCAGCAGATACCTCAGCTGCGCCAGCTCGACCTGAATCTTGCCTTCGCGCGAATGCGCGCGCCTGGCGAAAATATCCAGAATCACCTGTGTGCGGTCAACGATTTTCAGCCCGGTGAAATCGCCGATGGAGCGCGCCTGCGCGGGCGTGAGTTCGTGGTCGAAAATCAGCATATTGGCGCCGATCTGCGTCGCGCGCTGATTGATTTCCATGAGCTTGCCGCGTCCCGCCATGAATTTGGGGTCGGGCTGCGGGCGGTATTGGATGACGGAGTCGAAAACCTCCACGCCGCAGGTGCGCGCAAGCTGCGCGAGTTCATCCAGCGACGCCTCGGCGTCGCCCAGGGGGTCTTTTTCCACGCGCACCAGAATCGCCTTCTGCGCCGCGTCAATTTTGCGCGTTTTCTGCTGTCTGGCGAATTCATCCTCCAGCGCCTGAATAAACGAAAGAAAATTTGTTTTCAGCCGGTGCGGATATTCCGGCTGCATGATCAGCCAGAAGTCGCCGGCGGGATTTTCCGGAATCAGATGCGCCCAGTGCAAAAGCCCGGGGGAGCCGTCTTCCTCCACCGCCAGGGCGCCGATGAGGTCCAGGCGCAAATGCGACAGGTCGGTCAGGTCTTCATCGGAGAGTTCTTCGCCGTTTAAATGCGTGTGGATGAGGCGCAGGCCCTTGAAGCGCGTCGAAGACGAGCGGAAGCCCTCCAGCGAGGGAATGAGAATGCTTTTGTGATCGCCGATAATGACGCGGATGATTTCGCCCCTGCGGCTGATCAGCAGGCCGATCTGACGGTTGGTTTCGCGGGAGAGGATCGCCATCTGGCGCGCCAACTCATGGGGGATGACGCTCTCCGGCGGAATGCCGCGGCGTCCGAGTTTTTCAATCTGCCTGATCAGCGCGGCGCCGAGTCCTGCCGTATTTCCGGAAATTTTGTTGATGGTCTTCTCCTTTTTTATGTTTCCTGCCGGCGGGAAAGGCAGAAGGTTCAAGGTTAAAAAGTTTTCTCCCCGCCCTGCCTCCGCGGGGCGACCTCCAGCGGAAAGCCGGAAAGAAAGATTTTCCCGCTCATTTCCGATGGCGTCGGACAGCCGCCCAGGCAGGCGCGTTGTTTTGACTGAATTTGTTTAGCATATTTGGGGGAGCTTCGTCAAAAGGCATAAAAAAACTCCGGGAGGACCCGTCCTCCCGGAGTTGAATCGAAAGGTTGAACAACTGCGCTCTTAGAAGCTCAACGTCAGTTTGTTCAGGATGATAAAATCATCGTCGAGCTGCGCATCGCTGTTTTTGCCCTTGAAGTAATCGCCGGTGAAGAGATAGCCTGCGCCCAGCATATAGGACAGGTTATTGGTGATTTTGTAAGTTCCGGTAAGATCAATTTCCGTTCCGTAGGTGCCGTTGTTGAAACCTGTCGGTTTCTTGTCGGCTGTTGCGTAAGAAACTGACAGCATGGCATCCCACTGGGGAGTGGGTTTGACGCCGACTCTGCCCTGGAAGAACCAGGCATTGCTCATCGGTCCGGTGAGTTTAGAACCGTCGTAACCGGAAACATCGCCAACCCAATAAGCCACATCATAGTAATTAAACATGATGAGGCAGGGGTTCCATTCACGGCCGCCGGTAAGCGTACCGCCTTCTTTTACATCGGTCGTGCTGGGATCGTCGCCGGATACATAAGCAATCGTGCCGCCGACGTAAACGGGAGCGAAGTTGGCAACGGCGTCAACCCATGCGCTCAATTGTTCCAAGCGGACATCGCTGCCCAGCGTGCTGTTATCATATTCCTTTTCCTTGCCTGTGGCGTAGCTCAATTCAGCCTGCAGGGCGACCGGACCGACTTGGGCTTTCGCGTAAGGCGTAATCATGTAGTATTGCTTTTTGTAGTTGTCGGACGCTTTTGTAGCTGCATAACGGAAGTAGTAAAGATTCAGGCCTGCATAGCCATCCTTCCATTTATAGCTTCCGTCAATGAAAAATTTATCATTATCTGCGTCTGTCCATGTTGCAGAAGTAATTGCCGAGTCGCTTTGGTCTTTAACTTTTGTATAGCAGAGAACGACCTTGGCGGGACCACGGGTATAAGTATATTTTATCCGGGGGGACGGCGAATAACTATCGCCGAAAATCAATCCGATGGCGCCGTCGTTCATGTAACCGATGTCAAAAGTGCCGATGGGCGATACATAATCAATGTAGGCCCAGTCAACGGCGATGTTTTCATTTTCCGCCCTCGTTCCCGAAGAGTCTATGGCTGGAGTTGTTCCGGCATCGCTTCTGGCGCCGCCCCAGATTCTTTCCATCGCGTCAAAACGGGTGACCAGTTTCAAGCTAGGGGAAACGATGAAATCTGTTCCAACGCGCAGTCTCTGGTAGAAAAACGCCGTGCTGACATCATGTTCATCAGTCATGACATCGGTTTTGTTCAAATAAAGACCGCCGACATAGTATTCGGCGCCTACTTTCACGTCAACCGCGAAGGCTGACGTACTGAAGGCCGTGATAAGCCCCAACGACAACAAAACTAACCAAAATTTCTTCATTCTTTCCTCCTTTAAAATTTAATACTTTCCGCTTTCAAAAAACGGGCATTTTCTAAAAGCGGTTCCGCAGGCGTATTTTGTAGTTTAAAGTTTCACAGACCATGGGTCAAAATAAATTGGTAATGATTAACATCGAAGATTGTGGTTGTCAACAACATTTTCCATAACTCTTAATCAAATATATCCTGTGCCAAAAAACGGACATATTACTTCCCTGTTTTGTATGTGCAAGATTCTCTTGACAGACGCAAGCATATTTTCTTATACGACTTGCCAGAAAAATAAGCTCTGATAAAAAATAACGAGGAGGGGGTATGAAAGGGAATGCTGTCTTGAAAGTTTTGATGATCACGGCGGTTTGTCTTTTTTTTGCTATCTCGGCTTACGCGGAAGTCAAGGTGGACTACGGTGTGACGTTTCGTTTGCGGCAGGAGACATGGGATAACCTGTTCGACATGAATTACAACGATTCGAATTCCGCATCCGGCGCGCCAGTTTTTACCCGGAACGACGATGTTTACTGGCGGCTGAAAACGACGCCTTGGTTCAGGGTAGCTTTGGACAAAAAATACTTTTTTTATGCCAAACTGGTCAACGAAGCCAGATATTTTAATACGTCGAGCAGTGAGACATCTCGACCAAACGGATGGAACAAGGATGAGATTGACTTCGACAATCTGTATATCGCAGCGAATAATTTTCTGGGGCTTCCCATGGACATCACCATAGGCCGGCAGGATTTTCTCGGTGTTTTCGGCGATGGCCTGCTGGTCATGGACGGCACCCCCGGCGACGGGTCAAAGACGTACTACTTTAACGCGGCCCGAGCGCTCATCAAATTCAACGACAGATATAATCTGGATTTGGTTTATCTATTTGCTCAAGATGTGGACGAAGTTTTGCCGTCTCTTTATTCGGCGCCGAAAAGATCACTCAATACGTCGGATGAAATCGGCGCTATTGTCTATGGCCGGGGCAAGATTTTAGATAGCCTGACCCTGGAGCCTTACTACATGTATAAGGAAGAAAACCAGGCCGGTTATCCATCCGCTTTAAAAACACAGCAGTTGACTCTGCATACAGTCGGAATGCGGGCGGTGCTTGGATTAGGCGGTTGGAAGGCAAGAGGTGAATTTGCCTATCAGTTCGGCGAATATAATAACAAGACGGACCGCCGGGCCGAGGGGGGCAATGTTTTCCTCGGGTATAAATTCGAATCGGTCACCTTTAAACCCGCGTTCGAGGCAGGCTATATCTACCTCTCCGGCGACGACCCCAATACCACAAAGGTCGAAGGCTGGGACCCGCTTTGGTCCCGCTGGCCCTGGATGAGCGAGTTGTATGTTCTTTCCTACGGCGTGGAGACGGGCATCGTGGGATACTGGACGAACCTGCAGATGGCGCGGCTATCCGGCAAGGTGGAAATCACGCCGAAAACCGCGCTGGAGGTGGTTTACAATCGTCTCTGGGCGAATGAAAATGTAACCGGTCCCATTTTTTCAGGGGACGGAAAAAACAGAGGAGATCTTGTGCAGGCAAAATTGAGTCATAAATTTACAGATAAGCTTGACGGGTATCTCCTGATCGAAGATTTCATGCCCGGCGATTTTTACAAGGACACGAACCGGGACAACGCTATGTTTGTGCGCTGGGAGCTCCAGTGGAAGATATAAATTAAAAAGATTTGCAATAAAAAAATTTTTTCACGCCCCGAAGAATTTTTCTTCGGGGCATTTTTTATAATTCGGAAGGGGGAGCTTCTCAACGTCCAGACCTTAAGCTACTGGGCTAACATCCATGGACAAGGGGTGGGGTCTCAGTGGGCTCTGCCCCTGCATAACGATTTAAAGTGAAAATCAGGGCCTGGCATCAGGCGGTGCATCATTAGGAACAATGGGACAGAAGATTACATCACGCTCATCATTCAGTCCGATCGGTTTGTCCGTCTTGAGCAGCTTAAGCCAGACCCGGATATTATCTGCAATAATAATAATTACCAGGACAATAATTGCGATACTGAGCCAGACATTCAGCATCTGACCTTTGGACAGATAGGTCCGGGCATTCATGATACCGGCGGCAAACGTCGTTACTGCAATCAATACACAGGGAATAAATGTAATCAGCGCGTATATCTTCTTCCGCCCTATTCTCAATATGATAGTCGTGCCAATGGCCAGAGCCAAGGCGGATAAGGTCTGGTTCGTGGTGCCAAACAGGGGCCAGATAGAGGAAATATCGCCGGTATAGAGCATATAACCCCAGGCGAAAGAAACCAGGGCGCTGGTTAATATAACACCCGGTACCCAGTTCTTCCTGCCGAACGGTTTATACACGTAACTAAAAATATCCTGAAGAATGTACCGCGCCACACGCGTGCCGGCGTCAATAGTTGTCAGGATGAACAGAGCCTCGAACATGATGATAAACTGGAACCAGTACTTCATGGTATGACGGAGCCCTTCGCTGATGTTGGCAAAAACGTGGGCCATTCCTACGGCCAGTGAGATGGCGCCTCCGGGACGATGGGCTACATCCAGTCCTACGAGTTGGTTCAGGGTAGGGAGATCGACAACATTCATATTGAGTTTTTTGAATACCTCGGCGGAGGTATTGATGGCAAAATAATCCTGAGGGATCAGCGTGACAGCTGCCAGAAGAGCCATCATAGCCACAAAGGCCTCTGTAAGCATCGCTCCGTAACCGATCATCTTGATTTCCGTTTCATGTTCGATCATTTTTGGTGTCGTGCCGGAACCAATCAGGGCATGGAACCCGGAAATAGCGCCGCAGGCAATTGTAATGAATACATAAGGCCACCACGGACCGGGAATAATGGGACCGCCTCCGGCTGTATAGACCGTTGAAAAGGGCATCTTGATAGTGGGGTTAACGAGAAAGAGGCCAACAGCCAGAGCAGCCATGACTCCGATTTTCATAAAGGTGCTGAGGTAGTCCCGTGGGGCCAGAAGCAGCCATACGGGAATGGCGGCGGCACAAAAGCCATAGATCGGCAGAAGGATGGACATCTGATTTTTATCGAAGGTAAACCAGCCGGCAATGCTCGAGTCAGCAACGTAAGGGCCCAGGATAACGGCCGTACAGACCAGGATGAACCCCGCAATGGATCCGGAAATAATAGCGCCCGGTTTTATCTTGAACATGTAAATGCCGATAACCATAGCGATGGGAATGGTCATGGCGATGGAAAAAAATCCCCAGGGGTTCCGGAAAAGAGAGTTGACAACGGCAACGGCAAGACCGGCCAGGGCGACGATAATGATGAACAGAATAACGACAGCTGTTACGCCTCCTGTGATTTTACTGACGTCTTTTTCGGCGATGACAGACAAGGACTGGCCTTTATGACGGTAAGAGGCGAACAGGATAATCATATCGTGGATGCAGCCACCGAAGACGGAACCCAGGAGGATCCAGAAAAAACCGGGTCCCCAGCCGTATTGAGCAGCCAGAACCGGACCGATCAGCGGACCTGCGCCCGCAATGGCCGCGAAATGATGGCCGAAAACAACCCACTTGTTGGTGGGAACGTAATTCTGGCCGTCATTGCAGGTGACGGACGGCGCAATGTTCCTGTCGTCCAGCATGAGAACTTTTGCGGCTATGAATGCGGCATAATAACGATAAGCCAAGGCAAAGACACATAAACTGCCGATCATTAAATACAACGCACTCATAAATAATTTTTTCCTTTCTTAATATTTAGAAATATTATGTATCTGCTGCCGGATGAAGTCAATAATTTTCATTGCGAGACTCAAATCAATTGTCTCGAAAAAAGTCGCGATTGCCCTTTTTTGTCATTTCCGCGAAGGCGGGAATCCAGTTTGGCTATTTCAACATGTTCTGGCTACCGGCCTTCGCCGGTATGGCTGTTTTTCGACTTTTTGCGACTTCATCAAATTTCAAAAACGTAGCGGATTAAATTCGGGGATAGTTCGACTTGCGCTTTAACGAGCCTTGATTTTTACCCTGAAGGGTGCTGCGCCGAAACGAGCTCGGAAAATTTTAGAGCGAATTATCCCGCCGTCTTCAGGCGGCAGAGACAAACTTCACTTCGTTCGTTTTTGGCTTGCCTCACTAAAAAACCCCGGGAGTACCCGTCCTCCTGGGGTTTAGATTTAAATGTTAAACAAAGATTCTCTTAGAAGCTGAGAGTAAGTTTGTTGATGAGAATGTAATCGTTCTGAACCTGCGGATCGTTGCTGCCCCGCGCTTTGAAGTAATCACCGGTCCAGAGATAACCGGCGCCTAACATATAGGAGAGGTTATTCGTGATCTTGTAAGTTGCGGTCAGATCAACTTCCGTACCGTAGGTGTCGTTGTTATACCCTGAGGGTTTTCTGTCAGCAAAGGCGTAAGACAGAGACGCATTGACATCCCACTGCGGCGTGGGTTTCACGCCGACCCGGCCCTGGAAGAAGTAGGCGTTGGACATCTTGTTGTTGACCACGGAGTTGGTGTGGCCATCAATCTCGCCGACCCAGTAGCCCAGCGTCTCGGTGTTGAACAGAATCAGACACGGATTGTAGTTCGCGCCCGCTGTGTTGACGTATCCCAAAGCGCCGCTGCCTTCGATTTTGTCTTTGGTGTCGGGCTTGTCGCCGGAGAGGTAGGCAAACGTGCCGCCCACGTTGAACATGCCGAAATTGGCGGTGGCGTCAACGAAAGCCGACAAGGCAGAGATGTCAATATTCTCCAGACCAGGAGCATTTGCTTCCCATTTAGCCGCATCGCCGAAGTAATAGAGTACTTCCGCCTGCAGGTCAACCGGGCCGATCTTGGCTTTGACATAGGGATCGATCACGTAAACATTCTGCAAATAGCCCACATTAAAAGGAGACCAGGCATTGGGTTTTGACGTCGCGTTGCGGTCATAGAGGAACAGAACACCGACTTCGCCTTTCGCCCGGGCCGTGTTGAAATCATAGATGCCGGCTACGCGGTAGGAATCATAGTCTACGTCGGTATATCCGTAGGAGTAGCCGTAGTGGTCATTGTTTTCGGAAACCTTGCTGTAATTCAGGATACCGGTAAACGGACCCTTCTTGATGGCATAGAGGATCTGGCCATTGTACATCTGATTTCCTTCATCCGCGAAGACCGTGCCGAAACTGTAGTCGGGCATATAGCCGACCCGGAACATGCCGATGGGGGAAACGTATTCGACATAGGTGATGTCGAAAGCGATGTTCTCATTTTCCGCGCGGGTTCCAGCGGACCACGACGGACTCCCTTCTGCAGGAGCGTTTATATACCAGTCATCGCCCGGTTCGGTCCGCTGGCCGCCCCAGATTCTTTCCATCGCGTCGAACCGGGTGACCAGCTTCAGGCAGGGAGACACGACAAAGTCCGTTCCCACGCGCAGTCTCTGGAAAAAGAACGCCGTGCTGGGAACATCACCGTCAGTATATGCACTGCCATTCCATACTCTGGTTTTGTTTAAATACAAGCCGCCGACATAATATTCGGCGCCTACTTTCACGTCAACCGCGAAGGCTGACGTACTGAAGGCCATGAAAAGCCCCAGTGACAACAAAACAAACCAAAATCTCTTCATTAACTTTTCCTCCTTTTAATAAAGAGTGTTTTTCGCTTACCGCCCCGGGAAAAAACGGGTAGATTTTTCTTCGGGGCGACTTCGGCTTTTCACGCATTTTGCAGCCTGCGGGCACACCCGCAGACAGCGGGTCAAAATGCGTTGAACATATTTAAATCCAACGGGAACATTTGTCAAGATATATTTGACGCAAAAGATTCGCAAAAGATTATTGAAGGGCGTGATCCCCGATCGCGCCGTTTGGGATTGTTTGGGGAACAAAAGATTATAATGTTTTTCGGACCGTTCGTGGAACGATCCATAACGGGAACGGTCCCGGCACAAATATTTCTTGACATCATGGAAATCTTAATGTAGGGAAGGCGCAAGACCGTTGTGACTTGTAGTCACAACCGGTGGTCACAGTCGGGGTGCTGCTTTAAAAATTCATTAAATACAGGCATTTAGTTTTTTTGCGATGCCGGTATCAAAGCGTGAAAAGCGTTTTTAAATTCATCAAAATTTTTTAGGGAGGAATATTCAACATGGCGGATGCAAAGTTTCAGCTGAAGGAAATTTATCCGGTGCCGGAGAAAATCAAGAAAATGGCGTGGGTTTCCGGCAGAGAGATGTATGACAAGATGTGGAAGCGCTCGGTGGAAGAGCCCGAAAAGTTCTGGGCGGAAGTGGCCGAGCAGCAGGTTACGTGGTTCAAGAAGTGGGACAAGGTGATGGATTACAATTTCGACATCAAGAAGGGTCCCATCTACATTAAATTCTTCGAAGGCGGAAAACTCAATGTTTCCTACAACTGCCTGGACAGGCATCTCGAAAAACGCGGCAACCAGACCGCTCTGATCTGGGAAGGCAATGAACCCGGCGAGGAAAGAAGGTTCACCTACAAACAGCTTCATGAGCAGGTCTGCAAATTCGCCAATGTCCTCAAAGCCCAGGGCGTCAAGAAAGGCGACCGCGTCTGCTTCTTCCTGCCGATGATTCCCGAACTGGCCATCGGCATTCTGGCCTGCACCCGCATCGGCGCCATCCACAGCGTCGTGTTCGGCGGTTTCAGCGCCGAGGCGCTCAGAGACCGGATTCAGGACTCCACCTCCAAAGTTCTGGTGACCTGCGACGGAACGTTCCGCGGCGCCAAGGCGGTTCCCCAGAAGTCAACCGCCGACGCGGCCGTCAAGGATTGCCCCTCCGTGGAAAAAGTCATCGTCGTCAAGAGAGTCGGCGACAAGATCAAATGCGACTGGAACGCGGCCAAGGACATCTGGTGGGATGACGCGATGGCGAAAGCCTCCGCGGACTGCAAGCCCGAAGAAATGGACGCCGAAGATCCCCTGTTCATCCTTT
>DAOSZO010000067.1:0-12438 GCA_035382085.1 Smithella sp. | reverse complement strand
TCCCCGGGCGCAGGTTTTTTCCGCGGAGGTATGTCACGCCGTCGATTTCCGGCGCCTGCCGCCGAATCCGGCCGACGGCGTCGTAATCCGCGCGGTCGCTTCTGGCTTCGATGAGCGCTTCCTGGATCGAGCCGATCAGCGTGGCGTTGATCGCGGCGGAAATCGTCGACTGTTCATTCAGGATGATGTCGCGGCGGCGTTCTTTTTCTTTCTCAGCGATCTGCGATTTGAATGTGGCGGCTTTTGTGCCTTCCTCCCTGGAATAAACAAAGACACCGAGATGGTCAAATCGTGTCTCATTAACAAAATCCAGCAGACGGTTGAAGCGGGTTGGCGTTTCTTTCGGAAAACCGACAATCAGCGACGTTCTCAGGGCCACGCCGGGAACGATTTTCCTGGCATCAGCGATTACCTCTTTAATTTTGGCGCTGCTGACGTTGCGATGCATTGCTTTTAAAACAGTATCGTCAATATGCTGGATGGGCAGATCAAGATAACGACAGATTTTTTTGTTGTCGGCGATGGTTTCCAGCAGGTTTCGGGTGACGTGCGCCGGGTGCACATAAAGCAGGCGAATCCAATCAAGGCCCTGGATGTTCGACAGCTCCCGCAGCAGAACCGACAAGCTGGGGCGGCCTTTTAAATCGCGTCCGTATTGTGCGGTGTCCTGAGCGGTAACGATGACTTCCTTGATGCCTCTTTGGGCCAGGATCTCCGCCTCCCGAAGAATGTCATCCGGTTGGCGGCTCCGGGCTGATCCGCGCACGGACGGGATGACGCAATAGGAACAGCGGTTGGAACATCCTTCGGAAATTTTGAGATAGGCGCTTACCGTTTCGGCAGGCAACAGCCGGGGCATGTCGCAGGTCATGAGAAAGTTCGGCTTGGTGACGATGAACTGCCGTTGGAACTCATCCCGGTGAAATCTATTGATGTGATCGACGATGTTGCCGACTTCTCCCGTGCCGACAAACAAATCCACCTCCGGCATTTGGGAGAAAAGTTCCTTGCCATAGCGTTGGGCGAGACAACCGGCGACGACAATGTGCAGCTGCGGATGACGTTTTTTCTTTTCTTCAGCCAGCAGGAGAATTTCCTCGATGGCTTCTTCCTTGGCCGGAGTGATAAAAGCGCAGGTGTTGATGATGACGATGTCGGCGCGGTCGTTTTGTTCGACGAGGAGGTTTCCGCTTTGAGCCAGCAGGCCTCCCATGACTTCCGAATCGATTAAGTTTTTCGGACAACCTAGAGAAATGATGCGGATTTTATGTTGCGGTGTTTTTTTCAATTATGGAAGCTTTCTAATCAGGACTTTTCTCGGTTTTGCGCCATCGGAGGGTCCGACGATTCCTTCGGCCTCCATTTTTTCAATGATGCGCGCTGCACGGTTGTAGCCGATTTTCATGTAACGCTGAACCAGGGAGATGGAGGCCTGACCGAGTTCACTGACCAATGCGACGGCTTCATCGTATTTTTCATCGAAATCATCCTCGCCTTCATGCGTGGATTGCGCAGCCGCGAGGGCGAATTTCTCGATGGAGGAATCATACGCCGGTTGCCCCTGCATCTTTATAAAATCCACGATGCGCGAAATTTCCTTGTCGGAGACATAGGCGCCGTGGATGCGCGACAGTTTGGATGTGCCCGGAGGGATAAAGAGCATGTCTCCCGATCCCAGCAGCTTTTCCGCGCCCTGCTGGTCGATAATGGTGCGGGAGTCGATTTTGGAAGAAACCTGAAAGGAGATGCGCGTGGGGAAGTTTGCTTTGATCAGACCGGTAATGACATCGACGGACGGCCGCTGGGTGGCGATGATCAGGTGAATGCCCGCGGCACGCGCCATCTGGGCCAGGCGCGTCAGCGACTCTTCCACATCCCGCGGAGCGACCATCATTAAATCGGCCAGCTCATCAATAATGACAACAATGTAGGGAAGCTTTGTGTGTTTGATTTCCGGCTCGGTTTTCCCTTCTTCAACGGTTTCAGCCGTTGTTTCCATATCTTCGTCCGGATCCGACGGCTTCGGCAGGGCCAGAACGGTTTTGCTTTTCAAACCTTTCAGAAGCAGTTCGTTGTATGTTTCGATGCTCTTGGCCTTCAAATCGTTGATGATGCGGTATCGTCTTTCCATCTCTTCCACCGTCCAGCGCAGTACCTGGGATGCCTTTTTCGGATCCGTGACGACCGGATGCAGAAGATGGGGAATGCCCTCGTATGATGACAGCTCCAACCGTTTAGGGTCGATCATGAGGAATTTGACGTCATCGGGCTGCGCTTTGAACAGGATGCTGCAAATCATGGCGTTGAGAGCGACGCTCTTGCCCGAACCCGTTGTGCCTGCGATGAGCAGGTGGGGCATCTTGGTCAGATCGGCGATGACGGGTGTGCCTACGAAATTGACGCCCAGGGCGATCGGCAGGCGGAAAGACGATTCGCGGAAAGAATTATTATCCAAAACTTCTTTAAGGTAAACGTGTTCTCTTTTGAGATTGGGTATTTCAATGCCGATGACGGATTTTCCGGGTATGGGTGCGATAATGCGGATGCTCGGTGCCATGAGAGCCAGAGCCAAATCGTCTGAGAGGTTGACGATCTTGTTGATTTTTACGCCGGGGGCCGGTTCCAATTCATACATGGTGATGACCGGACCGGGAAGGACTTCAACTACACGGGCTTCGACGCCGAAGTCGGCCAGTTTCTTTTCCAGAATTCGGGAGTTGGTCACCAGTGCGTCTCGCTTGACCCGGCCATCCTTGGGCGGCGTTTCGTCCAGCAGCGTCAGTGGCGGGAGCTGGAACTGTTCGTCCGTTTTGGTTTTCGTGAAATCGAAATGGGTCTGTTCGATTTTCTTCGGTATAACTTTCTTGACTGCGGGCGGCGGTTCCGGAGGTTCGGCAACGATTACCTCTTCCGGTTCATTTCCTTTTTTGGCGTTGGCCATCACGTAACCGGCGAAAGCGGAAAGTCTATTCTTGATAAGATTCAGGAGGGCGAGAAAAAATTGGGAAATTCTTTCGGTTACGGACACCATCGAAAACTCAAACATGAAAGTCAGGGCGATGATGAAGATGAGGAAAAGAATAATATAGGTTCCCGCAACATTCAAATAGGCGCGAAGAAAATTGACCAGGGCCACACCCAGCAGACCGCCGGCGCCGTTTTTCAATGTTTCTCCATATAAGGTAACGCTTCCTTGAATAAGCAGAGCCATAATTCCGGACAGGGAGAGCACCGAGAAGACGAAGCCGGCGATCCGGGTCTTGCTCACGGTAAATTCGGGACGCAGAAAATATCGGAAACTGCAGATGAAAAAGATCAGGGGGAAGAAAAACGCCGCCGCGCCGAAAAGCCGGATCATTGAATCGGAAGTGTAGGAACCGACCTTTCCCGTGTAATTGTGAATCGCCTGATCGCCGGCGGCGAAATGTGTAAAAGAAGGATCCTGCGGATGATAAGACAGAAGGCTCAACAGCAAAAAAATTGCCAGGGAAAGATAAATCGCCCCTTTTATTTCTCGGATGATTTTTGCGTCTATTTTTTTCTTTTCCATACCATGGCTGATTGATGGGCAATTTTTTTATTGTTTTTTATTATTTCAGAAAAAAACAAATTTGACAAGTAGTGTAAAAAAGCCAAAAATCCAACAATAATAAGCGAAATATTTTAGCCGCGCCTCCCGGATAATCAGAAAGAAAAGCTTCAGGGACAAAAAACCGGTCAAAGCGGCGCTGATAAAGCCGGCGGCGTAAGAGAATCGGTCCGCGGAAGAGACGTCTTTCAGATAAGGCATTTCCAAAATCGCCGCGCCGCAGACGGCCGGGATGGAAAGCAAAAACGAAAAACGGGCGGCGTCTTGGCGGTTGAACTTTCGGAATATTCCGGCGGTGATGGTGGCGCCGGAACGGGAGATGCCCGGCATCAAAGCAAAAGCTTGAGAAAACCCGATGATCACGCTGTCGGTCATGGTCATGTCCCGCAGATTTCGTTGCGCGTTCTTTGCTTTATCCGACAGGAAAAGCATCATCCCCGTGATGATCAAAAATAAAGCCGCAACCTGCGCGTTTTCAAACATTTGGTGGATGTAGTCTTTAAATAATAGACCGAAAAAAGCGGCGGGAATGGTTGCCATGATTAAAAAGAAGACCATTTTCCGCATCGTTGGTGAAGAGGTGTCGCTTTTTAAGGAAGAATCGGGCGGAAACAGACCAGGAACGATGGAGGTAAACATCGTCCACAAATCGGTGCGGAAATAGAAAATGACGGCCGATAAAGTTCCGAGATGGAGCATGACATCGAAAGCGGCCCCGGGTTGTTCAAAACCCGGGAAAAAACTCTGCAGAATGACCAGATGAGCGGAACTGCTGACCGGAAAAAGCTCTGTCAATCCCTGAATGATGCCGAGAACTATTGCTGTCGGTAGATTCAACTCGCCTCTCTTTCCAAGTCTTTTATGTCTGCCAGACCTTCATCCTGCCAGTCATTGTAATTTTTCATAATTTCATTTCTCACTTTAGCGATGAGTTCATGGCGGCGGTCGATGTCGTAGTCTTTAACCTCGATGGGTTTTCCGATGATCATTCTGATTTGTCCCGGTTTGATTCTGAGCGATCTTTTCGGCATGATTTTTCCGCTGCCGACGATGGACACCGGGACGATGGGAACCCCGGATTTAATGGCCAGATAAAAAACGCCGTGTTTGAAAGGCTTGATTTCTCCATCACGGCTCCTGGTTCCCTCGGGAAAGGTCATGATGGATTTTCCGTTTCTGATACGCAACGCGGCCTCATCAAGACTTTGCAACGCTTTTTCCCTGTTTTCTCTGTCGATTTCGATATAACCGGCACTGCGCATCGCCGCGCCGAAAATGGGGATGGCAAAGAGCTCTTTTTTTGCAATCCAACGGAATTGAACGGGGATGTGGGCCAGTGAAATCAGAATGTCAAAGTCGCTCTGATGATTTCCCATAAAAATTTGCGGTTTGCCATGGAGGATATTTTCCGTGCCGATAACCTTGACTTTCGTGTTGCCCAGAAAAAGCAAAATTTTTGCCCATAGACGCGCCACAATGTGAATTTTGTTGTCGGATTCGGGGAATAAGGAAAAAATCACGGCCCAGGACGACATGAAAGCGGTTACCGCAACACCTAAAGTAACCAGTAGCGCCGAATAAATCATAAAGGCATTTCCTTTTTGATTGATTTCGTGCAAAATTTTTTACTTGATAATGTCTCTTAAGTCAATAATGAATTAAAAGGTTTCTGCTGTGTTTCCAAAGCCAGGGGATAAAAAAGTCCTTCATTGACAAGAAGATAAGGAATCTCTTCTCATCAATCAATGGACATCAAGGATTCCCACCTTTGCCATTCGGAGTCGCACGGCAAATTTCTTTCTTTTAAAATTTTGATGATGGCCTCGTCATTGAATCGCAGATAGGGATTAATTTTTTTTTCTTCAGCCAATGTGGAAAACAATTTTTTTTTCGCGCGGTCACGATAAACATCACGAAAAGTTTCGAGGTCTATGTTATTCGGTTCGAGATGTCGGGCAAAGGCCAGAGAATTCAGAACGTAATCATGGCCGGAGTAAATTCTTGTTTCATCAGGCAGAGCCATAATCCTTTTGATGGAATAGTAAAAGTTTTTCAGATTGCCCGAAAAACAATTGCCTACCGTGCCGTTGAACAGGGTGTCGCCCGTGACGAGGATATCGCCGGCGTGGAAACATATGGAATCGTCGGTATGCCCCGGGGTTTTATAAACACGGATGGTTTCTTCCCCAATGGTGAGGGTGGCTTGATCTTCGACCTCTGAAGGATTGAGGTAGCGGGAAGAAAAAATTTTCAGAAGGTGATCGTTTCCAGACATATGGTCGGGATGGCGGTGCGTATTCGTTATCAGGGCCAACCGCAAATTGTATGTCTTTAAAAAGAGACTAATTTCTTTCCACGCCCCGCCGTCGATCACGACGGCTTCATTTGACCCGTAGAGAAGATAGCCGAAGTTATCGCTACCATACCGGAATTGTTCGATGGTCATCATAAAACATTTACTCAATTTCTTGTTTTTGTTAAGAATTCACGCCATGGGTTTATAAAATTGATTTTGTGTTGTCTGTCAAGGCAAACTTGATGTCAGCCAGTGGTTATCAGAAGCGATACAATGAGAAAATGATTGACAAAATTAGGACTTGATAATAGGATTTCACAGGTTTTTTTTGAAACGATGGCGCGATGAGCGCTTTTTTTAATTTAATAGGCATGCGATGGGATGTTGAAACAATGCATAGGTTTTTGACGAAGAAAAGGGCGCTGGAAATTGTCGCGGAATTTTCCCGGGCAGGTGTTTTGGTTGTGGGAGACGTGATGGTTGACCATTTCATTTGGGGCAATGTTTCCCGGATTTCCCCGGAAGCGCCGGTGCCGGTTGTGGATGTTCAGAAAGACAGCATCATGTTGGGGGGGTGTGCCAACGTACTGAATAATATTTATGCGATGGGCGGAAAAGTCTATGTGGCCGGCGTCATCGGCAAGGATGTCATCGGAAAACAATTGCTTTCCGAACTACGTAAGAAAAAAATTGAAACCAAGGGCATTGTCATCGAACCAGGGAGGCCGACGACACTCAAAACGCGCATTGTCGCTCATGGACAGCAGATGGTGCGCTTTGACAAGGAAAACAGAAAAGCGATTCCCGCCGCGAGCGTCAATAAGATTTTAAGCTACGTCAAATCTCTGCGGGACAGAATCGGAGCGATAGTTGTTTCTGACTATAACAAAGGAGTGGTTTCGGAAGAGCTCATTCGGGGCATAAGAAAAATGGTTGAAGGGACGAATATCGTGATCTGTCTCGATCCAAAGCAGAACAATTTTTCGATATACCGGGGGGCGCATATTATCACACCGAACCATCACGAAGTGCAAAGAGCCGCGGGGTTCGACGCAACAGGCGTGACGGACATCATTGCCGTCAGTAAAATCGTGCTGAAAAAGTATGCTTTTCCGGCTATGCTTGTCACCCGGGGGGAAGAGGGGATGAGCCTCTTTGAGAACGGCAAAAAAGTTACGCATACCTATTTTGCAGCTCAGGCCAAGGAGGTTTACGATGTGACGGGCGCGGGGGATACGGTGATCGGAATATTGGCTTTGGGGCTTGCGGCACAGGCTGACCTGAAAGAAGCGACCTGCCTGGCCAATGTCGCAGCCGGCATCGTCGTCGGGAAAGTCGGTACGGCTACGGTTTCACAACAAGAGCTTATTGACGCGCTATGAGTAAACCTTCGCCGGCTGAACCGGTCAAACTGATTTTCAGCGTGCTGGCACGCGATGTGTCATCTCTCAACGACGCTGTTGAGCTGCTTTGCCGCTCATACGGCGTGGCCGATTTCATAAGTGAAATGAAGCCTTTTGATTACACGGATTATTACCGTGATGAGATGGGAGACAACATTAGCCGCCGTTTTCTGGGAATGGAAAAACTGATCCCTCCGGAGATGCTGCCGGACATTAAACGGGCCGCCAACGCGATCGAGGACCGGTTTTCGTGCGATTCGAGGCGGCGGGTGAATATTGATCCCGGTTACATATCCAAGACGAATTTGATTTTAGCCACCGGCAAGAATTTCACCCATCGCATTTATTTGCGCGATGGGATATACGCCGATTTGACGTTGATTTATCAGGGAAAGCGGTTTCGCGAGCTTCCTTGGACATATCCGGATTACGCCGCGGAAAAGCAGAAGCAGATGATGGGAAAAATCAGGGAAAAATATCTGCTGCAGCTGCGGATGGCGAAAAGCCAAGCATAAAAAATCAGAAGGGGTTTGCATGATAAAAAGCATGACCGGCTATGGTCGGGCCGAAACAATCTTTAACGGCAAAAGCATTGTCGTGGAAAGCAAATCTGTCAATCATCGTTTTTTGGAAGTGTTTTTGAGGCTCCCTTCCGCGCTTTTTCCACTCGAGATGGAATTCAAGAGAAAAATCGCCGAGATCATCAAAAGGGGAAGGGTGGAGGTGGTTGTCAAGATTGACGGCGAAGAAAGTCGTTCCAGAATTAATTTGAACCTGGAAATCGCCCGCGAATACCATGAAGCGCTGAATCGTTTGAAGCAGGAGTTTCAACTGGAGTCTTCCGATCTGCTGCGCCTATTGGCGGGTTTTCGCGATATTTTTACTGCCCCGGATGAGGCGCCGTTAGAGGCGGAAGTCTTAAGCGTCGTGGAGAAAACACTTCTGGATTCGATTACGTCGCTAGCCAAAATGAGACAGGAAGAGGGATTGGCGCTGCAGGAGGATATGGTGGGGAGGCTCAACAATATCTCGGAGATGATGAAAAAAATCAAAATCCGGGCGCCTCAGGTCGTGGCGGAGTACCAGAAACGCCTGTCTGAAAGAGTTCGGGAATTGACATCCGGTTATCCCCTGGATGAAACACGTCTGGCTCAGGAAGTGGCAATCATGGCCGACAGGACGGATATTACTGAAGAAGTGGTGAGAATGCAAAGTCACATCAATCAGTTTGAGGAGTTATTGTGCAAAGAAGGCAGTGAGGGCAAAAGGATAGATTTTCTTTTGCAGGAGATGAACAGAGAAATAAACACCATCGGTTCGAAGGTTGGCGATGTTGAAATCACGCGCCAGGTCATCGAAGTGAAAAGCGAACTGGGCAAACTGCGCGAACAGGCGCAAAATATCGAATAATTTATGGGCAAAGGTTTGTTTATCGTCGTGTCGGCACCCTCGGGAACGGGCAAGAGCAGTATATGCAGAGGCTTGCTGAAGACTCATCCTGAGATAAAATTTTCGGTTTCCCACACCTCCAGAGCGCCGCGTCCCGGTGAAATAGACGGCAAAGATTATTTTTTTATTTCACGAAAAGAATTTCAGCAAAAAATTCAAAGAGGTGAATTTATTGAATGGGTGAAAAACTACGGACATTTTTACGGGTCTTCCAGATCGGCGGTAGAGCAGGTTCTGAAAGCGGGACAGGACCTGTTGTTTGACGTGGAGCCGCGCGGCGCCAAAAAGATTAAGGAATCTTTAAGGGGAGGGGTTTATGTTTTTGTCTTACCCCCCTCTGGTGAAGAACTTTTGAAAAGATTGAGGAAAAGGGGTTGTGAGTCTGAAGCTGTCATTCAGAAACGATTCAAACAGGCGGAACGTGAAATAAAAGAGATTTCGTGGTATGATTACATCATCGTGAATCAAGACTTGCAAAAAGCGATTCAACAGCTGAAGGCGATTTATATTGCCGAAAAATGTAGGAGAAAAAGATTAAATCAGGAAATCAAGAAAATTAGCAATAAATTTTTATAAGGAGATTTGTGTTCAATGGCTAGGATTACAATTGAAGATTCTTTGAAGGTTGCCAAGACCAGATTTGGTCTGGTTTCCCTGGCGTCGAAGCGCGCTCATCAGTTGTTAAAAGGCGCGCAGCCGCTTGTGAAGAGCAAAAACAGGGAAATCGTAACGGCGCTGCGCGAAATCGCGGCAGGAAAAGTTGTTTACGCCAATCCTGAGTATTTAAAGGGATCGAAGGAAGATTTCAAACCTATTCCGGACAGCTCCGAATTTATCGGCGATGAAGAATACATCGAATAAAGCGGCCTGTGAGAGACTCATTTTCGCTTTGGATGCTTCCAGCTATGATGACGCGCTCGAGTGGCTGGATCTTCTTTCCGGCCATGTGGGCATGTTCAAGGTCGGCAAGGAACTGTTCACCGCGGCCGGTCCGGACATTGTTCGCGCCATCAAAGAAAGAGGGCAGAAGGTTTTTCTGGATTTAAAATACCACGATATTCCCAACACGGTGGCCCGGGCCGCCGAAGCCGCAGTGCATCTGGGCGTGGATATGTTCAACGTGCATGCATCGGGCGGAATTCCAATGATCAGGGAATCGGTTGTCGCCTCCGCCGCCTGCTGTGAGCAGTTGAATAAACAAAAGCCGATTATTCTCGCCGTTACCGTTCTCACCAGCCTAAATGATGATGATTTGAAAGCAATCGGATTTTCTATGGGCGTCAAGGATCTGGTTGTTCGCCTGGCGAAAATGGCTCAAGAAGCCGGGGCGTCGGGTGTTGTTGCCTCGCCCTTGGATGTCTCTTCAATCAGAGAGCATTGCGGAAAAAAATTTATTATTGTGACGCCGGGCATCAGGGGACCTGATGAACGAAACCGGGATGATCAAAAAAGAACTTTAAGTGCCGCCGAGGCGATCAAAGCCGGAGCGGATTACTTGGTGGTGGGAAGACCGATCCGCCGGGCACGGGATCCGCTTGAGGCATGTGCCAGGATGATCGATGAAATTGCCGCCGGGATGCGCGCCGCTTCCTGAGAGATCGATATGGACCTGATTTATGGAATGAATTCCGTTAAAGAACTTCTGAGGCAGGACGGAGGCGTGTGCGAAAAAATAATAATCGCATCCGGCCGGAAGGAGCATGCCATCAAAGAAATAGTCCATCTGGCCTCTGTTAAAAATATTCCTGTTGAGTTTTATCCCAAAAAGCAGCTGGACAAGTTGTCAGACAACAACGATCACCAGGGCATCGTCTGTTTTTGCAAAAAATTTGCATACGCCGAATTGGATGATATCTTGAAGAATCGGACCGTTCGGGATGGTTTTGGTTTGGTGCTGGTATTGGATAGCGTCATGGACCCGCACAATTTAGGCTCCATTATCCGGACGGCTTATTGTCTGGGCGCTGACGGCGTTGTCATTCCGGGGGACCGGGCAGCAAAAGTCACCGCAACCGTCAGCAAAACGTCGGCCGGAAGTGTCTGGCAAATTCCCGTGGCCAAAGTGATTAATTTGTCTCAAACCGTTGATTATTTTAAGGAACAGGGATTCTGGATTGTCGGGGCGGAAGCGCGCGCGGGGGAAAATATCCGGGAGATGGATTTTAAATGCCATATCGCGTTGGTGTTGGGGGGAGAGGCCAAAGGCATCAGGCCTCTGATTAAGAAAAAGTGTGATTTTTTTGTCAATATTCCGATGATCGGCAATTTCAATTCCCTGAATGTTTCTGTTGCGGCCGGCATTATTTTATACGAAATCGTGTCGCAAAGAAGGGCTGCAAAAAACGGGACAATTTAAGTTGTTGAAAATATAATCAGATTGGTTTAAATAAGATAAACTTGTTATGTGAGATGAGGAAAATATCATGCCTGTCTTTGTTTGGGAAGCTGTCACAAAGAAAGATGAAGTAAAAAAAGGCGAGATGGAAGCTGTTGATGAGGCGGCGGTACGCGGCCTTTTGCGGCGCCAGGGCTACAAATCAATTGAAGTCAAGCAAAAGCCCAAGGATATTCTGGAGTATCTGCCTTTTCTAAAACCCAAAATCAAGGAAAAGAATGTGGTGGTGTTCTGCCGAATTTTTTCCACGATGATCAATGCCGGTCTTCCGCTTATCCAGTGCCTTGATCTTCTGGCTCAGCAGGAACAAAACAAAGCCTTTTCCAAGATTATAAAATCCGTCAAAGAAGATATTGAAGGCGGAAACAGCCTGACCAACGCCTTGAAAAAATATCCCAATTTGTTCGACGACCTTTTTGTGAACCTCATTGCCGCCGGCGAGGCGGGCGGTATCTTGGACGTCATTCTCGAGCGTCTTTCAAATTACTTGGAAAAAGCGATGAAATTGAAGGCCAAAGTCAAAGGCGCGATGACCTATCCGGCGGCTGTTTTGGGCATCTCCGTGTGTGTTGTCATTCTCCTGCTTTATAAGGTGATACCGGTATTTAAAAAGATGTTTGAAAGCATGGGCGGGGAGCTGCCCGCGTTGACGCAATTGTTGATTACGGCCAGTGAGTTCACGCAAAAATATATTCTCTTTATCATCGCCATATTTGTCGCTTTGTTCATCGCTTTTAAAAGATTTTACAAGACTGAAAAAGGCAAGTGGACCATCGATTCTCTTGTGTTGAAAGCCCCGGTTTTTGGAGAGCTGTTGAAAAAAGTGGCCATTGCCAAATTTGCCCGGACCTTGTCGACCATGATGAGTTCTGGCGTGCCCATTCTTGAAGGCTTAAGTATTGTCAGCAAGACTTCCGGGAATATTGTGATTGAGAACGCTTTGATGAAGACCCGTCAAAGCATCAGCGAGGGGCGTTCAATCGCGGAACCCCTGGAAGAAACAAAACTCTTTCCTCCCATGGTGGTGCAGATGATCGCTGTTGGCGAAGCGACCGGTGCCCTGGATTCCATGCTCAGTAAAATCGCCAATTTCTACGACGATGAGGTGGACGTGGCCGTGGAAGCCATGACCGCTCTGCTGGAACCGGTCATGATGGTTTTTCTGGGCGGCGTTGTGGGTGGCATGATCGTGGCAATGTACCTTCCGATCTTTAAATTGGCTTCCGTGGTCGGTTAAAGCAGAAGCTCAATGAAATGGTCGGGATGGCGCGATTTGAACGCGCGACTCCTGCGTCCCGAACGCAGT
>DAOSZO010000066.1:0-12457 GCA_035382085.1 Smithella sp. | reverse complement strand
CCAAAAAGTAAAGGTGCATGGCGTTCTCAAAAAAATCACAAAGCGCCGCGAGGAAGGGCGTGAGAATGACAAAATCATATTTCGAATCCACGCGGTTAACTTTAAAGGCCCTGGCAATGAGCAGGCTCAGAAAAACGCTGTACCAGACGGGATGAAAATTATCGAAACGGAAGTGTCTGTAATAGGCCTCGATCTCCCCCGAAGCGATCCACTGCGAGGCAATGGTTTTGAAGGTTTCACTGCTGAGCGTGGTTTGCAGTTTCAGGGCTTTGAGCTCGCCAATCTTGTGCAGAATGGAACCGATGATAACTTGTGAAACCGTGTAGATGATGCCGAACAGCGCGATCAGAAAATTGGAGTCCGACTTGTCTTTGATGTAACGGATTGCTCCCGCGAGGACATTCATAAGTCTCCCTCCCTCATCGGGCGATTTTTTTCGCCCAATGAAAAAATCTCTTCCTCAAAAGGTTTCATCCTTCGGGAAGCTTCTCCACAAATTCCACTTCCCGCGGGACTTTGTAATAGGACAAATATTGCTTGCAGTGACGGATGATTTCCTTATCCGAAACGGTGCATCCTTTTTTCAGAACAACAAACGCCTTGACAATTTCACCGCGCATAAGATCTTCCTTGCCTGCCGCCAAGCACGACTCGACTGCGGGATTCAGTTCCAGTACCGTTTCCACTTCGCGCGGGTAGACGTTGAAGCCGCTGGTGATGATCATTCTCTTTTTGCGGCCGGTCAGGAAAATATAGCCCTCCTCGTCGATTCTTCCAAGATCTCCGGTATAAAGCCATCCGTCCCTGATGACCGACGCCGTAGCCTCTTCATCCTTGTAATAACCCAGCATGACGTTGTCGCCTTTCACGACCACTTCCCCGATCTGATTGCGGGGAAGTTCTTTCCCCTGTTCATCCACCACTTTCATTTCAATGCCCGGCATTGGAACGCCGATGGATCCGAGCACCGGTTCTTTATCCAGACGATTGAACGAACACACGGGAGAAGCTTCCGTCAGGCCGTAGCCTTCAAAAACGGGAATGCCGAACTTCTGTTCGAAGACCGGCATGAATTCCGGAGGCATCGGTGCGCCGCCGGTGATGCAGACTTTCAGGGAACTGAGATCATATTTGGGGACTTTTTCATAAAAAATCATCCCCATATAAAGCCGGGGGACCGCTGAAATGTAGGTAATCCTTTCTCTTTCAATGGCGCCAAAGAGGCTCTCCATCGTCAGGCGATCCATCATCACCATGGATGCTCCCGCCCGAATCACCAGCAGCATATTCGTGGTGGCCCCGAAGGCGTGAAAAAGCGGGATCAGCGCAAGCGCGACATCCTCGGGCTTTCTCTCCACAATGTCCTGGATGATATTGGCCTGCGAGCACAGATTATGATGGCTCAGCACGGCCCCCAGAGGCCGTCCGGTGAGTCCGGCGGTGTAAATCATCACTGCGGGATCTTCGGGCATGATGTCCGCGGACAGCGGAAATTCCGCGTTCGGAATGCCGGGCAGAAGTTCCCCCTCGTCGAACAGCGATTCCGCCGCCACCACTGTCCTGCACGTGTCAAGCTTCTCTTTTACCTCGTCGAATTTTTTGACCTGGACAGACTGCGTGATCAAGATTTTCGAATCCGAACTGTTGAGCAGATGCGTCATTTCGTAGGGCGTTGATGCGGTATTCAGCGTGACCGCCACCGCGCCGCATTTCAGGATTCCGAAATAACCATAGACAAATTCAGGAATATTGGGCAGCATCAGCGCCACTTTGTCGCCCCTGGCGATGCCCGATTCCCGAAGCAGATGGGCAACCGCGTTGACCGAGCGGTTCAACTGTTCGTAGGTGAAACGCTTTTTGTCCCGGATCAGTGCTACGCGCTTCGCATGGTTATTTACTGCATTGTCCAGCAACTCGACCAGATTCTTAATATTAGAATAACCTCCCCATCAATCTGTAAAGATTCGTATCACAGAAACGCCTGTTTTTTCAAGAAGACAATGTGTTTTTTTAAACATGACTATGGCTTTTCAGAACCCGGGGCATCACGCCGCGATTCGGAATGAATCAGCTTTCCTCCGGAGAAAAATATTTGAGGTCGACCGTCGCGCATTCGCCCACGTCCAGGCCGAAAAAGTCTGACATTTTTTCCAGCTCTTTATTTGAACAGCCCACTTTCTTAAACAGCGTATTTACGAATGTCGCGCAGGTTACGGGATTTAAACTGATGCTGTCGAATTTTGGAAGATCCGTGTGTTTTTTCTGATACCGGAAATAACAGGCCGCCGCATCCATTACCGCCCGGATCAAAGCACTCCCATGGCCGGTTGAGACCAGATGTTTTTCATAGCTGAGATCCGGCGAGTAGATATTCACATACTTCTGTGGATTCAAATGTTCGCGCACGGCCATCACGTCATCGCCTTGATTAAGCTTGCACTTCATCGGCTTCCCTTGGCCCATACCTTCGGCGAACCATCCAATGGTAATAAAGGGCACGATTTTTCCACTCTCTCGAGAAACCATGCTGTCTGTCTGCCGGAATTATCCTTGTTCAATTCCACGGCGGCGATCGAACCGGCCAATCCTTTGATGTCAACCTCGAAGCTTTCAGTATGATTTCCCCAAAAAGCGTGCTCCGGACGATTGGGAACGAGGGGAATGCTGTCCGACACGTGATTATACCAGTCAAAGAGCTTGATGCTGACCCTTGAGCGGGTGCTCGCATAGTACCTTCTTCCCGTTTTGACATCAATTCGGTAAGTCGTCATAACAGCCTCGTTCTCTAATATTATCAGGACAACTTACATTTCCTTCCTTGCTCGTCATGCAAACCATCGTCGCTGTATTTATCACAACCGCTTCTCGGCGCAGATCTTTCCGCTTCAGCTTGAGAAGCGCGTCTCGGATTTCTTGAGCATCGGCAGAAATGCCGTGCGTCGATCTTCCACCAGTTCCAGCACGAACTTCGCGCACTGATGGACGCACTGGCCGCAGCCGATGCATTTTGCCGCGTCCAGCACGGCCTTCTTCTCTTTTACCTTGACCGCGGCGGTGGGACAGTACCTTTCACACCGGCCGCATCCCGTACACCGGTCGAGGGCACTGATTCTCGCGACGTAATAACAGCTGTAACGCATCGGCGCGGCGCCCATGTTGTATGTTCGGAGGATTCCGCAGCAGTCCCAGCAGCAGTTGCACAAACCGATCTGGGGAAGCCTGGTGTCATCCAACTCATGAAAGACTGTGTGCACGGCGCCGCAATCCCTCGCCTTCTGAATCATATCAAGCGCCTCTTCCCTGCTGATTTTCCGCATGTAACCGTATTTCAAATAGACGCTGATTTTATCCCCGAAGCCCATGCAGGCGATGTCCTGAGGCATCTTCAGCCGACAGGGATCGTCAACCTGCGCGGTCATTTCCCGGCACATGCAGGAATTAAACTTTCCGATGAGGCTTTTCGCGCCGTATTCCATGATCATGTCGTTGACAGAACTGGCCGGATAAATTCCGGAATCCGGAACCTCGATTCGTTCATTGATGATGATTTTGGATTTGCCTTTTTCGTTCTTGGCTTCATAAACCGTACCGACGCTCTGATTGGTCACCCGCGCAAGCCGGTTCGCCGCATTCATCGCCAGGCGGACGGGCAGGATGTTGTAACGGCGCAACGAGGTGAAAAGCGACATGTATCTTCGCGCGAATTCCTTTTCCTCCGGCCTGCCGATCAAATACGTCACGACACCTTCGAACCAGCCGACGATGAACGGATGCAGGTAATATCTCTCCGACCCGTTTTCCGAAAGTTTCACTCCGATGAAGGCCTTCTGTCGGAGGCTTTCAAAAAGGGGCATGAATTCTTCGCGCTTCAAGCCGCTTGCGGCCAGCGCTTCCTCGAGGGAATAAATCCTCGTGCCCATCCTCAAAAGCAATTGGAGTTCCTCCGGGCAAATCACCAGGTCCATGGCATAAAGCAGGGCTTCCATCGGCGGCATAAAACGCCTGTTCTGCCTGTTCATCAATAAAACCAGCCGGCGCAGATCGCTTTTTTTGTTGCGAAAGACTCTTTTGCTGTCCGTCATCACCATCCCCATTAACCTTCCTTTTCATGTCCGGCCCGCCTCCGGCACAACCCCGCTTTAGGCCGGTTAAATCCTGCGCCGGTCAATTACGCGATTGGCTTTGCCCTCCGAACGCGCAAGGGTCTGGGGCTCCACCAGCTTGACCTTCGCCGTAATGCCTAGGAACTCCTTTAAGTCATTCACCAATCGTCTCTCGAGTTTTTGCAGATGCTTCACTTCAGCTCCCGCGGCAAAGATTTTCTCCGACACCTCCACCTGCACTTCCAGTTTATCCAATGTCCCCTCGCGTTCGACGATCAGCTGATAATGCGGTTCGAGTCCCTCAATGCCCATCAGTACCGACTCGATCTGGGAAGGATAAACATTGACGCCCCGGATGATCAGCATGTCATCGCTCCGGCCCATCACGCGCTCCATACGATGAAACGTCCGCCCGCAGCGGCAAGGCTCCGTTTGAATGCGGGAAATATCGCGTGTCCGGTAACGGATCAGCGGAAAAGCCTCCTTGGTCAGCGTCGTAAAAACGAGTTCCCCCTCCTCTCCGGGTTCCAGAACCTCGCCCGTCCGCGGATCAATGGTTTCCACCAGAAAATAGTCCTCAAAAACATGCATGCCGTTTTGTTCCTCAACGCACTCCATTGCCACGCCCGGCCCCATAATCTCGGAGAGGCCGTAAATATTCATCGCCTTGAGGGCCAGCGCATCTTCGATCTGCCGGCGCATCCTCTCGCTCCACGGCTCGGCGCCGAAGATGCCGACGCGGAGTTTCAGCGACCGCATGTCCATGCCCATCGCCCGGCCCTGGTCCGCCAGATTCAGCGCGTAGGAGGGCGTGCAGCAGATGGCCGTCGGACCGAAATCCTGGAGAATCCGCAACTGCCACTTGGTATTGCCGCCGGACATGGGAATGACGCTGGCGCCGATTTTTTCCGCGCCGTAATGAATGCCCAGGCCGCCGGTGAAAAGGCCGTAACCGTAAGCGTTGTGAATGATGTCTCCCCGGGTCAGATCGGCGGCGGCGAAACAGCGTGCCACCAGTTCCGCACAGTTCTCGATATCGCGCTGGGTATAGGCGACAACCGTGGAGCTTCCCGTTGTTCCCGAGGAAGCGTGCAGACGGACAATCCGGCTCATCGGTTCGGCGAAGAGGCCGAACGGATAGTTGTCCCGCAGGTCCTGTTTCGTGGTGAAGGGAAGCCGTCTTACGTCGTCAAGAGACCTGATGTCACCCGGCGTCACGCCCGCGCCGCCGAAAAGCTTCCGGTAAAAACCGACGTTGTGGTAAACGCGTCCGACCACTTGCTGCAATCGCTTCAGCTGCAAAGCCTCCAGCGCTTCCCGCGGCAGGGTTTCATATTCTTCATCGTAAATCATGCTTTTCGTTCCTCGTTTTTTCTAGATGACCTTCAAAATCATGTCGTCCAGATTCATGCGCGGCCTGGCCCTGGGCGACTGATCCGGATAACCGACGGGAAGCAGTACCACGGGATAGATATTTTCATCCAGATGCAGATAGGCGCTCACCTTGTCTCTTTCGAACCTTCCAATCCAGCAGCTGCCCAATCCCAGATCAACAGCCTTCAGAACAATGTGCTCCACGGCGATGGCCACATTCATGGCCAGATACGCCCGGGCCGCTTCCGCCCCTGAAATCGCGGAATACGGCGCAAAGCCTTCGAAATTCACATCCACGCCTTCAAAGGCGCCAACCTCCAGCAGTTCGCCCACCCGCAGATCCCTCGTTTCGAGCGCGGTCAGATCCGCACAGCAGACAAAAATCACCGACGCCCGGACGATGAATTTGTAGGGGGTGAATCGGCCGATATCCTCCCTGGCCTTCTGCGATTGCGCGACGATAAAACGCGCCGGCTGAATATTCGATCCCGAAGGGGCAAGGCGCGCTGCCTCCAGCAACTGACGGACGGTTTCTTCTGACAGTCCCCCCGGACGGAATTTTCGGATACTTCGGCGCGACGTCAATACGTCATCAAATTTCATGATAAAAACACCTCCTTTTCGGCCATCCGGTGCAATGTCTTTTTATCAACCTTCTGCACTTCGGTCAACGGAAGGCTTTCGATAATTCTCACTATCTTCGCAACATCGTCAACCTCCATGGGATAAACCTGGAAGCCGGATACGATAATCACGTCCCTGGTTCTGTCGACGACGGAGAGACAACCGTTTTCATCCACCCGGACAACGTCGCCGGTGCGCATATAGCCTTCCTCATCCGGTCCGCTGCCGGGCGAGGGCCAGCAGCAGAACATCTTCTGCGGTCCGCGCAAATTGTAAACAGCGGCAGGACGGGGATTTGCGAAACATGCCATGGATCAATATTTTCCGCCGGTAAGTTGCCGCCGGCAAAACCCTTCAACCCTGTCCCAAATGCTTCAGCAGTTCATCCAGAAAACCGCGCTGGCCCGGAAGAAGCTTTTCCCGCGCCTCATCAACGCCAAACCAACCGCCTCTGTCCACTTCGGGAAATTCCTGCAGCCGTCCTGATTTCGGCGGCCATTCCATCGCGAAGGCATTGCTCTTTATCGCCGCCGCGTCAAGGTCCCCCTCAAGCGCCCAGACATAAATCACTTTTCCGCTGGGTTGCCGAATCGGCTGAAGTTCGATAAACCGGCCGTCCACATCAAATCCCGTTTCCTCGCGGAACTCCCGTCTGGCCGCTTCAAACGGATCTTCGCCGTCTTCGAACTCCCCCTTGGGAACCGACCATGCGCCCTCATCCTTTTTCGCCCAGTATGGTCCGCCGGGGTGGACGAGAAAAAATTCCATCCCGTCATCTTTCTTCCGGTACAATAAAATTCCCGCGCTTGTTTTCTTTTTCATGTCCGCGCCAAAGTAGCACATTTTCGCAAAACTTTCTTGCTCGTTTTTCTTAAACCTTTACCGCGGCGGCTCAAAGTTGAAGACCCATGAAATCGATGAGCTTCATCGAGGCACAGTAGCGTCTCAGAGGCATACAGAAGCGGCGACGAACCCGGAGCCCTCACCATTATCAAAGGAACCGTCATTGGAAAAAATGCGTCCTTTTCCCCGATGAATCTCGAACCCATCGATAGTTTGACAAGCGGGGAGCGAAACCTGATCAGGTTGGGATTGAATATCGATTATGCCGGTACAGCGCTGACCGGCTGCACGCTGTTTTTGAAATTAGACGGATTTGATGCATCAAGTTGGTCGTCATGGGGCATCAACCCAGGCCATCATGTGATCAACGTGCCGGAAGCGATTCATACTTCGCTGCGGTCTATTTTCATGCCCGCACGTCTGAATTATACCGCCGAAATAGCATTTCCCGCGGTGTCGTCTTTAAGAGACTTACGTTCCCCCAGCCTTCCGCTAATCACCGGCATTCAGCTTGAAACCTTCTTCTATGTCTTGAGCAACGGATCGGGACAGCGCATTACCCTGCCGTCCGCGCAAAGAGCGCTTCCCCGGAGCGGCATGCAGCCGCTACAGCCCCATTTTCCTTAAACGCAAGCCCCTTTATAAAAAAAGGTTTCCGCAGAAATCGATCCCGGATCCGCCGCCTATTTTCCTCTTTCGAGGGAACATTTTCTTGACATTTCAAAAAACGCCTTTTATAGAAACAACTGTCAAAAAATAATCAACCATTCATATTTTCAACCCGGGAGGAAAACAATGAAAAAGTTTTTGCTTTGCTTTCTCGCGGCCCTGATTCTTGTTTTGGTTTCAATTCACCTTTCTTTTGCCGCGTCGGGAACCACCGGCAAGCCCCAGGCCCGGCAGAAGGTGATCATTCCCAGCACCGGAGGAGGAGGCAGCAGCAACGAACCCACCTTCGATGTCCTCACCCCCCTGAATTGCGCGGACGAAGTGGGATACCGCGACTGCTACAGATCCAAAAGCCAATATTGCGAACAGGATTTGTCGTCCCATCGGGATCAGTGCTATGGAGATGCGGTGACGCAATGCAGCCGGGTCTATTGCGCACCCCAGAAAAAATAAAGCTAAGCAAGAAGATTGTTCCGCGAAATCGGATCTGCGGCCTCAAGCAGGTGTTTCGGCAAACTCCTTGTTTCGAACAATTTTCGCGCCGTCTCACTTCAGCTTCGCTCCGATGCTCCAGGCCGCGCCGATGTCCGCGCCCAGGGTGCGGTAGCGCTTATTCGCCAGACTCAACACAAAGGGATTGATTTTGGCCATATCGGGCACGCCGTCTGTGAGAAAATCCTCTTCACAGTACGCCGCCGCAATCTCGCCGATGAAAAGCTCCTCCGCGGGCAAATCCACCGTCCGGACAAGCCGGCACTCCAGATTAAACGGACATTCTCTGGCCATCGGCGCCGTCTTCAGTTTCCCGTAAAACACATCAAAGACGCGGGACTTGTCCGCTTTTTTCCCTGAAACCATTCCGCAATAATCCACCTTTTCCACAAGCGCCGCCGAAGGAATATTCACGCTGAAAGTTCCGTTGGCTTTGATTCCGTCGTTTGTGTAATGCGATTTGCCCAGGGACACCGCGATATAGGGCGGCTGGGGATTGACCATCGTGAACCACGCCACGGCAAGAAAATTGGGCCGGCTCTGAGCATTCGCTCCCACCACACAGCAGGGCATCGGATAGTGCGCCCCATCCGGTTTGACCTCTATCTTCATCTTGCGCCTCCCCCCTTCTCTGATAATATTTTAGGTTTCTACAAACCGCCGTCCGCCGCTCGTCAAGAAATCCATTTTTTATATCCTGCGGCTTTCAATGAGCGCCTTCAGGATATGCCTGTGGCAACGTCTTTCATCCTCCGCGCAATGGCACATCAGCGTGACATTTCCCCTTTTGGCCAGCCGCTTCAAAAGCCTCAGGGTAAACTTCTGGCCGTGATTTTTCACTGTCGCATTACGCCTGTCTACATCGGCGCTTTGGAAGAGTTCTTTTCGGTAGCGTTCGGCAAACTGCGCGGGCGTCACTCTGCCCGCCTGCGCCTCTCTTAAAAGCCGTTCGCTCGGCGCCAGCGATGGCATCCAGACATCGTAACGACTCGACGGAAGGCCCCTCCCCCGAAACCGTGTCGCGAGAATCCGCAGGCCGTCCTTCTTCCGCTCCATGGGTGACCGCACACATTTCGTTCTGAGCACGAACAGCCTCCTGAAAGCGAAAATCATCGTTTATTCGGTGAAACAAAAACCCACTTTGGAGATCTGGTCATCGAGTTTTCTGACCCAAACCACTTTAGCTTTGACTTTGGCCAAGGTTCGGCTTTCGCAGATGACGTTCTGTCCTTCTTTAAAATCCACGCCTCCGACAAAGACGACGCAGCAACCCTTGAAGCTTTCATTCTCGCCGAGTCCCACACGCTGGCCCATGGTTCTGGAACTTTCGTCATGATAGTAAACAGTGACAATCTCGTTGGGCTCGGCGGGGTATCGGAGGTATCTCCTTTTGTCGTAATCACTCATGAAAAACTCCTTCCGAAATGATTTCTATCGGCAAGACCTTCAATGCTTCGCTGCGTAACATCAAACCATTTTTCACGAGTCTAAAAAAGCCCCGTGGGGATGTCAAGAATTTCTTGTATTTGAAAACCCTTTGCCAAAATGGCATTTTCAACTGATAATTTCATTGACAAAATGGATTTGTTTTGGATTATGTCAATCAGAAAACAAAGCGAGGATAAACCTTGTTCTGAAGAAGATTTTAACTTTCGGGAGGAATTGCATGAACATCAAGGGCACGGCTTTTGTTACAGCGAAGGTCACAATTTCCCAAGCCTTCGGCGAGGACCGCTGGAATGCCTTCATGGCCAAAATGGCCCAGAAGGATGATTTCTACAAGAAAATGATCATGACGGTTTCGCTCATCCCCGTGGAGAAACATCTTTTTTTCCTCGATGAACTGGTGAAGGAATTTTTCAACAATGACAAAAAGCAGTATGTCATTTTCGGAAAGGTTGCAGCCAAATTCGCCCTGTCCGAAGGCGGCGTTTATCACTCGTTTTTACTGACCAAGGACCTGGCCCAGTTTGTGGAAAAGGGAATGCCCAAGATCTGGGCCACGCTCTATGACGAAGGCGAACTCACTGCGACACTGGAAAACAATGTCGTGCACCTCAGGGTCGGTAAGATTCCGATCAGGCACGTCTTCTTTGAATATCTCACGGTGGGTTTCTTTCAGCAGGCGCTGAAGATTTTCGGCAGAAAATCGATGGAGAAATGCATCAAGGGATTCTCCAAAGGCGACGACGAAATCTACTATCAGTATGAGCTGAAGGACTGATTTCCATTATTTGGTTTTTTCTTTAAAAACTCCGCAAAAGACGATTACGGAATCCCCAAAGAAAACGAACGAGAAGGCTCGTTATCCCATCCGCTTTGCCCGCCTGGCAACATTGCCGGTTCGGCATCACATGAGCAGGCAATCCAATCTCATAATAATCATGCCGGATTCAATGATGGTCCTGATTTCAGACGATGAAAAGAAGTTATGCCTGGCTGACAAGAAAGTCTTTGCCTTCTTCCAGGGTTTTGCAAAGGATAAGGTTTTTTCTGCCGGAAAAAGCCAGAATGCTTCTGAAAATCACTTCCTTGAGGCCCTCAACTCCATAAACCGCGGCGCATTTCATGTATGGTTCGTTTCCCTTGACAAAATCCTTCAGAGCGGCAGTCACCGACATGTCAAACTTTGCGTCCTTGACGTTGACCAGGGCCAGCACGGATTTTTCCGGCTGACTGCGGATGACGGCTTTTGCCTTTTCAATCCACGGCAGTATTTCTTCGGGTTTGCCGTTTTCGAAGTTCTCATACAAAATTTTGACGCCCTTGTGCGCGATAAATTTGATCTCCGGCATGGCTCTCTCCTTAACGCATCGTTTTACTTCTTTGAACAGTTTGTTTGCTCAACTTCGGTGGTTATAATCGTCAAATTAATAGCGCTTTTTTTCAGATATATAAGCGAGATCCGACGGTCTGTCAATGAATTTCCACAGGTTGTTTTTTTTGACCAGAGTGCTATAATTTAAAAACAAAGCAAAAAGGAGGTGGTTAAAAGCGTTGAAAAAGGATCTATAGATCCGGGTAGTTGGTATGGGTTAACTTTTTAACGTGGTAAACATCAGAGGAAAGGAGGTGTCAAGATGTTTGCGCCAAAAAGAATTCTCGTGCCAACGGACTTTTCCGATGACTCGGATGAAGCGTTGAAACAAGCGCTGGATCTAGCAAAGCAATACAACGCTAAAGTGTACCTGCTGCATGTGGCAAACCCGATTACGCAGTGCGCGGCGGATTACTGTCTGGATACCGAAACGATCGAGCAGGCCGAAAAAAATGAAATGCTTCGTGCGAAAGAAATGATGAAGCAGGAGTTGAACAAATTTCCTGAATTCCAGGAAATCGAAGTCATCAGCGATATCCGTGAGGGAGAACCGGTGGAAGAAATCCTCAAGGAACAGGAAGAAAAAGGTGTTGATCTCATTGTTATGCCCTCCCACGGCAGAACAGGAATTTTGAAGCGCTTGATGGGACAGATTTCCGAAAAGGTTATGGAAGAAGCCAAAACTCCCGTGCTGCTTGTCCATCATTAAGAGGCGATGCCGGAAAGCAACCCAAAAAAGGCAGTGTTCATCCGACGCTGCCTTTTTTATTTCCGGGGAAGATTCCTTTTCCCCTTGCGTGAAAACACTCCGTTTCACGAGAGATTTGGCGCTTGACACCTGATCATGAATTCTCTATTCTTCAGCACAAAATATTGTTCAGGGTGATTTCATGGAAAAAGTCTTTACAAAAAGAAACCTGCTCTTCGGATTTCTGCTGGTGGCTTTGGTTATTGCCTTTGAGGTGATTTTCTTTTCCCTTTCCCTGCCGGCCTGGCCCGCCTTCATGGTGATGATTTTCTTTTTTGTCGCCCATGAGGATCCCCGGCAGGCGGCTCCGATTGTCGTCGGCGGCCTGATGGGCATCTTCTGCATTGTGCTTCTGGAGGGATTCGTCGAGATCCTTCAGCCTCTGCTGGGGCAACCAGCAGCAAAATTTTTCTTCATCGGCCTGTTCGTTTATTCGATCGTCCTTCTAAAGGATGCCCTTCCCTATCTTTTCAACAGTTACGCGTTCATGTTTTTTCTGGTGGCGGCGTTGGCCAAACCCGGCGCAGGGGTCTCTCCCTGGGTCTGGATGAGTATTGAGCTGGTCGTCGGCGTGATTTTTATTCTAGGCATTCTGGGCATCAACCGCGCAGTGGACGCGCTTTTGAAAAAAGACGAAAGTGGAGCCCGAAGATGATTTTCACCAAAACGTTTCCTCTGCGCACAAAGGGCTTTTGCGATATCATCGACATCACACCGGAAGTGCGCTCTGTGATCCGGCAATCCGGCATCACCGACGGGCTGGTGCGCCTCTCGGTCGGCATCGAG
>DAOSZO010000065.1:0-12920 GCA_035382085.1 Smithella sp. | reverse complement strand
TGGTCGGGGCGAGTGGATTTGAACCACCGGCCCTCTGAACCCCATTCAGATACGCTACCAGACTGCGCCACGCCCCGACTATATTTAATTTTTCGAGTGATTATCATTTAGGCAAATGTGTGTCAAGAGCAAATAATTTTTTTCAACAAACCTCTATAAAAATGATCCATTTGTCGAGTTGTGGCGATTTTTTTCTTATCTCCCGGGGTTTTTCGAATAATCTTATTGACACTGAAGATTTATGTATGATACTCATCGCCGCAACAAAAAAATCCGTAAAATAATCTTTTGGGAATAAGAACTAGGAGCTCATCTTGAAATTAAGAGAAATCAAAGAATTACTTGAAGCAAATGTCGTGGTGGGAGAAGATAAACTGGATATTGAAGTTGCCACCGCCTTTGGTGCTGATCTCATGAGTGATGTCATGGCATTCGCCAAACCGGGAAGTCTTTTGCTGACAGGATTAACCAACGCCCAGGTTGTCAAAACCGCCGCCACCAGACACATCGCCGCAATCATCTTGGTTAGAGGAAAGGAACCCTCAACGGAGGCGATTGAAATGGCCAAAGAATTGGGAATACCCATTTTGACAACCCAGTTCATCTTATTCGAAACGGCGGGTATGCTCTACAACAAAGGCATCGTCGGCTGTCTGAAAAAAGTGGAAAGCAAAATCATTTAAGAAAAAAAACTGAAAACTTTTTGAAATATTGACACAGACCCGGCGAACCGCATGAAACGATGCTGTTGACAACCGCCGTTTTTTAATGATAGAAAACACCATCGTTTTGTGACTCAAAAATTCCATTTTTTCACAAGGAGATACGATTGAAATTAAGCGAAGTAAGAGATCTTCTTCAGGCTGAAGTTATCGTCGGACATGAAAAGCTGGATATCGAGGTTAAGACCGCCTTCGGCGCCGATTTGATGAGTGATGTGCTGGCCTTCGCCAAATCAGGAAGCATGCTCATCACGGGCCTTACCAACACCCAGGTGGTCAGAATAGCCAATGTTTTGGACATTGCGGCCATCATTTTGGTTCGCGGCAAAAAGCCGCCGCAAGAAACCGTTGCCTTAGCCAAGGAACTTCACATCCCTATTTTAGCGACAAAATACATTTTATTCGAAACGGCGGGTCGACTTTACGCTCACGGCATCGTCGGCTGTTTGGAAAAAGTTGAATCTGGCAGTGAACGCATCTGAGCATTCAGACAAATACAGTTTTGAGATCGAGGGCGGCAACTTCAATGCCGCGGGCACTGTTTCCACCCGTTTAAAATCCATTCTTAAACAAATGGGATTGCCGGATGATGTTGTCAGAAAATCGGCCATCGTTTCCTATGAAGCGGAAATCAACATTGTTTCCTACGCGACAAAAGGAACCATTCAATTCAGCGTCAATCCCGAATCGGTCGTCATTGATGTCTGGGATGAGGGGCCTGGAATACCGGATATTGAGCTGGCCATGCAACCCGGATATTCTACGGCCAATCAACAGATCAGAGAAATGGGGTTCGGTGCCGGCATGGGACTCTATAATATCAAAACCTATTCTGATCAATTTGACATCCATTCAGAAGTGAATAAGGGCACCCATCTTAAAATGGTTATTCATAGAAATTCCGACAAAAAATGAGGATGGCTTTATGGATATTAAAACAATCGTTGAAAAATTAAATCTTCAGTTAAGGTCTGCCGCGGACAGATTAAACAGCAGCGTGACGGGAGGCTATACGGGAGATCTCTTAAGCGATGTGATGGCCAATTCCCATGCGGGAGACATCTGGATAACGAGACAGGTTCATCAAAACATCGTCGCGGTCGCCACGCTCAAAGAACACGCGGGGATTGTCTTGGTCAATGCCTGCGAACCGGCCAAGGACACGCTGGAAAAGGCTATCGCGGAAAATGTGCCGATCATGGTTTCCGATCTTCCGGCCTTTGAATTAAGTGCCAGGATTTTCAACCTGCTTCGGGAAAAAGAATAATTTTTTTAAGCTCTGTTCAAAAATTGATCATCCGCCCATTAGTCAGATGCTCAAAATTTTTAATTGCGATCTCCATGTCCACACCTGCCTCTCCCCCTGCGGCGACCTCGATATGCATCCCCGGGCGCTCGTGGAAGCAGCCGTGGCCTCGTGCCTGGACGTCATCGCCATCTGCGATCATAATGCTTCAGAAAACGTTCCCTATGTTATCAAGGCGGCCCAAGGGAAAAATTTAAAAATTATTCCTGGAATGGAAATCACCTCCAGCGAAGAAGTTCACCTGATCGCCCTGTTCGAATCCATGGCCGATTTATCCGCCATTCAAGCAACGGTGTACCGGCATCTGGCGGGCGTCAACGACGAAAATCGTTTCGGCATACAGGCCATCGTCAATGAAACAGGTGAAGTCGAGGGCTTCAATAATAAATTGCTGATCGGAGCGACGGACATTCCCTTAAATGAAATATTGGATCTTGTTCATGAGCAAAAGGGCCTGGCCATTGCCTCCCACATCGACCGGGAAAGTTTCAGCGTTCTGGGTCAATTGGGCTTCATTGACGAAAACTTTGATTTCGACGCGCTAGAAATATCCGCCTTGCTTGATCTCAAAAAGGCGCGGGCCCAATATGCCACGCTAAACCGCTACGCTTTCATCACGTCATCTGATGCACACTATTTGAGGGACATCGGAAAAGTTTTCACAAAAATCATGATGGCAGAACCTTCCATTGCCGAATTAAAAATGGCCTTTCAAAATCAAAACGGCCGCCATATTTTGGAGTCGTAATGCTGGAACTTTCTTCGCACATCCTGGACATCGCCGAAAATTCAGTGCGCGCCGGCGCAAAAACGGTGAAAATTATCATTGAGGAAGATTCGCGGAAAAACTTGCTCAGCATTTCCATTGACGATGACGGCAGGGGCATGACAAAAGAAGAAATCCGCAAAGCCCGCGACCCATTTTACACAACAAAAACAGTCCGACGGGTCGGCTTGGGAATTCCCTTGCTTCACGATGCCGCTCAAAGAGCGGGCGGAAAACTGCAGCTTAAATCTCAAGTTGGCAAAGGAACAAGGCTCAAGGCCACCTTCGAACTGGACCATCTCGACAGACAACCCATGGGCAATATCTCATCAACAATCATTGCTCTCATTGCCGGAAATTCTTCTATTGACTTTATCTTCAAATATGTGCATAATGACCGCCAGTTCTCGCTGGACACGCGGGAAATTCGAAAAGAAATCGGTGACTTACCGATAAACCATCCCGAAATACTGAAGTATATTCGGAATGTTATTGACGACGGCCTGAACGATATTCAGCCGAAAGCATAATTATAATTATAAGAATTAAGGAGGAATCGGATGAAAGCGGAAGACACTGAACTGTTAAACGAATTCACCAAAGAACAGGTGGAACAATTAAACAAAATTATCAATAAATACAAAGGCAAGCCCGGAAGCTTAATTCCGGTACTGGAAGAGGCGCAGGTCTGTCTCGATTATCTGCCCATGTCCGTGCAGAAGAAAATTGCCAGGGAATTGAATTTGCCTGTAAGCCGGGTTTACGGCGTGGTCACCTTTTATTCATTTTTTACCATGAAACCGCGCGGCAAACATACCGTCCGCGTCTGCCTCGGCACCGCTTGTTACGTGCGCGGCGGAAAAGCCATCGCTGAAACTCTTGAAAAAGAATTCGGCGTCTCTGAAGGTGAAACAACACCGGACAGAATGTTCACCCTGGAAACGGTGCGCTGTCTTGGAGCCTGTGGTCTGGGCCCCGTGGTCGTCGTGGATGAAGACGTGCACGGCCGTGTCAAACCGTCAAAAGTCAAAGAAATCTTATCTCAATATAATTAAAAAATAGCGGGAGGAAACGCCGATGGCAAAATTAACCATAGAGGATTTGAAAAAAATTAAGGAAAAAGTCCACAAGGAAATGTCTCTGCGCGACGGGGAAAGACGCGTTAAGGTCACTGTCCACATGGGAACATGCGGTATCGCTTCAGGCGCGAAAGAAGTTCTGGACACCCTGTTGCAGGAAATCGAAACAGCGAAGGTCAATGACGTCATTGTGACCACATCTGGCTGCATGGGGCTTTGCAGCCGTGAGCCGCTGGTGACCGTCGAAGTCATTAACCAGGACCCCATCAAATACGAGTACATGAATCCCAACAAAATGAGGCAGGTTTTCAAACGGCATATTCTGGAAGGCGAGATTCAAACTCCTTTTGTTTTGGCCAAAGGTTCTGAAATTATAAAGTAATATTTTTTCTGGTCATGCTGCTTCTCGGTATGATGATTTGATAAGGAGGATACAGATTTATGAAAGTTTTTCGTTCACATTTATTGATCTGCGGCGGCACCGGTTGTCAGGCTTCCGGAAGTCCTGCGGTAAAAAATGCTTTACTGGAAGAATTGGCCAAAAGAAAATTGGCTGATGAAATCAAGGTTGTTGAAACAGGCTGTAACGGTTTTTGCGCTCTTGGTCCCATCATGGTGGTTTACCCGGAAGGCATCATCTATATCTCTTTAAAACCCGATGACATTCCCGAGCTGGTCGAAGAACATCTCATTAAGGGAAGAACCGTAAAGAGACTTCTTTACAAAGAGCCCTCCACGGAAGAAATCATTCCAAACATGCAGGACATTCCCTTTTTCGCCCATCAGGAATTACGGGTTTTGAAAAATAGGGGATTGATTGATCCGGAAAAAATCGAGGAATATATCGCCCGTGACGGCTATGCCGGCCTGGCCAAAGCGCTCACCGAAATGACGCCGGAACAGATCGTCCAGGAAGTCCTGGATTCGGGATTGAGAGGCCGCGGCGGAGCGGGTTTCCCCACCGGGCTGAAATGGAAATTTGCCGCTCAGTCCAAAGGCGACGTAAAATATGTGCTTTGCAACGCCGACGAAGGCGACCCCGGCGCTTTCATGGATCGCAGCGTCTTGGAAGCAGATCCTCACGCGGTTCTGGAAGGCATGGTCATCGCCGCCAAGGCCATCGGTTCCCATCAGGGATATATCTACTGCCGCGCCGAGTATCCGCTGGCGATTCACCGCCTGAACATCGCCATCAAACAGGCCAAAGATGCAGGCCTTCTGGGCAAGGACATTCTGGGCACCGGTTTTGATTTCGACCTGGAAATCTATCAGGGTGCCGGAGCTTTCGTCTGCGGCGAAGAAACGGCTCTGATGACCTCAATCGAAGGAAAGCGCGGCATGCCCCGTCCGAGACCGCCCTTCCCCGCCGTCGCCGGTCTGTGGCAGAAACCCAGCATCCTGAACAATGTGGAAACGCTGGCCAACGTCGGCCAGATTATTCTGCGCGGCGCGAAATGGTATTCCTCTGTTGGAACGGAAAAGAGCAAGGGCACGAAAGTTTTCGCGCTCACCGGCGACGTCAACAACGTCGGACTGGTGGAAGTTCCCATGGGCACGACGCTGGGCACCATCGTCTATGACATCGGCGGCGGAATTCCCAAGGGAAAGAAATTCAAAGCCGCGCAACTGGGCGGACCCTCCGGGGGCTGCATTCCCATCCAGCATCTCAATGCTCCCGTCGATTACGAAAAAGTCGTGGAACTCGGCGCCATTATGGGCTCCGGCGGTTTGATTGTCATGAACGAAGACAAATGCGCCGTCGATATGGCAAGATTCTTCATGGATTTCTGCCAGGATGAGTCCTGCGGAAAGTGCACGCCCTGCCGCGAAGGCACCAAGCGCATGCTCGACATTCTGACCAACATTACTCAGGGCAAAGGCAAAGAGGGCGATATTGAACTTCTTGAGGAAATGGCCAGCGTCATCAAAAATGCCGCCCTGTGCGGACTGGGACAAACCGCTCCCAATCCCGTTTTGAGCACCATCCGCTACTTCCGGAAAGAATATGAGGAACACATTCGCGATCATAAATGCCGCGCCGCGGTCTGCTCGGCCCTGTTCAAATCGCCGTGCCAGCATACCTGCCCCATTGAAATGGATATTCCCTCGTACATCGCGCTCATCCGGGCGGAAAGATTCGAGGATGCCTACAAAGTCCTTCTGCAGACCAATCCCTTCCCCTCCATCTGCGGAAGGGTCTGTGACCACAAATGTCAAACCAAGTGCCGCCGCGGAAATTTGGACGAACCCATCGCCATCAAGTTCCTGAAGCGATTCATCACGGACAACGCACCCCGTCCGAAGATCGAAGCAGTGCCGGTCACACGAAAGGAAAAAATCGCCGTCGTCGGCGCCGGACCCGCGGGTCTGACCGCCGCCAGGGATCTCGCTTTGCGCGGATACAAAGTCACGGTGTTCGAAGAACTGCCCAAACCGGGCGGAATGCTTTACTGGGGCATTCCCGCCTATCGTCTGCCGCGCAACATTCTGGATCGTGAAATTGACGACATCCGCGCCTTGGGCGTGGAAATCAAGCTCAACACCCGCGTGGGCAAAGACATTACATTTGCCAAACTGGAAAAAGAATTTGATTATATTTATCTGGCCACCGGCGCCCATAAGAGCCAGAAGATGGGAGTTCCCGGCGAAGAGCTGAAAAACGTTTTCGGCGGCGTGGAATTCTTGAGGGATTTCAACGCCAACGAAGAAAAATGGCTCAGCGGCAAGAATTCTTTGGGCAAAAAAGTCGTCGTCATCGGCGGCGGCAATTCAGCCATTGACGCCGCCCGCGTCGCCCTGAGGCTCGGTGCTGATGTCACCATCCTCTATCGTCGTCTCAAACAAGATATGCCCGCCGCGGAAGAAGAGATCAAAGCCGCAGAAGAAGAAGGCATCCAGATTGATCTTTTGGTCGCTCCTCTGAAAATTGAAGGCAAAAAAGGAAAGGTTTCTTCCATTACCTGCCAGCGCATGAAACTGGGCGATTTCGATTCCAGCGGGCGCAAGAGACCGGTCCCCATCAAGGGCTCTGAATTCACCATGGAAGTTGATGCGGTCATTGCTGCCATCGGCCAGGTTCCCGATATGAGCTTCATGGATGCCAAGAAAGGCGTTGGCATCAATAAATGGGATTGCTTCGAAGTCGGCAAGGTCTACAAATCGGGAACGTCCAATCCACGTTACTTCGCCGGCGGGGATGCGGTAACGGGTCCCGACACCGTCATCGGCGCCATCGCCGCGGGCCACCAAGCCGCCGACGACATTGACGCGGCCATTCGCAAGGCCAACGGTGAGCGTCCATACGAGAAACCTGCGTTGGAAAAGATTGATATTCCGCTCATCATCGATGAGGAAACGGTCGAGGCGCCCCAGACGACCATGCCGGAACTTCATCACGAAACCCGCAAGGTCAATTTCGCTGAAGTGGAACTGGGATTCAGCCGCCAAGACGCCATCAAGGAAGCCTGTCGTTGCCTGCGCTGTGATGCTTCGGTTTAATTTTTGAAGAGAAGGAGATAAAAATATGTCAAAAGTCAAATTGACCATTGATAATCGGCCGGTTGAAGTAGAAGCCGGCATGACTATTCTCGAAGCGGCGCGAACCGCCGGAATAAAAATCCCCACCCTGTGCGCATGGCCAGAAATCCATCACACGCCGGGTGCCTGCCGAGTTTGCATGACGGAAGTGGAAGGTCAACGCAGCTTAATCGCCGCCTGCGTTTTCCCGGTTTCCGAAGGCATGGTGATTCACACGAACACGGAAAAAGTGCGTCAAGCCAGAAAAATGGTCGTTGAGCTTCTTCTGGCGGATCATCCGCAGGAATGCAATTTCTGCGTGCGCAACGGAAGCTGCGAACTGCAAAAAGTCGCCGAATTCGTTGGATTAAAGGAGGTTCGTTTTGAACAGACGCAATTCCCCAAGGAAGGCATGATCGACCGCTCCAGTCCTTCGGTCGTGAGGGACAGCCGTAAATGCATCGAGTGTCATCGCTGCGTTACGGTATGCGAACAAGTCCAGACTGTCAGTGTGCTCACGCCAGCGAACCGCGGCAGCAAGGTGAAGGTTGTTCCCGCATTTGATCTGCCGCTTTTGGAGTCCAACTGCGTGGCCTGCGGGCAGTGTATCCTGGCTTGTCCCGTCGGAGCTCTATACGAAAAAGATGATGTTGACGAAGTCTGGAAAGCCCTGCAGGATCCGGCCAAACATGTCATCGTTCAGGAAGCTCCGGCGATTCGCGCCGCCCTGGGCGAAGAATTCGGCATGCCTCCCGGTTCTCTCGTGACGGGGAAGATGATCGCCGCCTTGCGCAGACTCGGATTCGACAAAGTCTTTGACACGAATTTCACGGCGGATCTCACCATCATCGAAGAAGGCAACGAATTGCTCAAAAGGGTGAAAACCGGGGGAACCCTTCCGATGATCACCTCCTGCAGTCCCGGATGGATCAAATTCTGCGAGCATTTCTATCCGGATCTTCTGCCGCATCTCTCCACGTGCAAGTCGCCGCAACAGATGTTCGGCGCTCTGGCTAAAACCTATTACGCGAAAATATCGGGCATCGACCCGAAAGATATTGTTTCGGTCTCCATCATGCCCTGCACCGCCAAGAAATTCGAGGCCCAGCGGCCCGAAATGAATAGCAGCGGATTCCGCGATGTAGATTACGTTCTCACCACACGTGAACTGGGACGGATGATCAAGGAAGCCGGCATAGATTTCGAAAACCTTCCCGAGGAAGATTATGACGCTCCGATGGGCGAGTACACGGGTGCCGGAACGATCTTCGGCGCTACAGGGGGCGTCATGGAGGCGGCATTGAGAACCGTTTACGCAGTCGTCACCGGCGCAAATCTGCCCAGTTTGGACATTACACCGGTCCGAGGCTTAGAAGGCGTCAAGGAAGCCACCGTAAAGGTTGGTCCGCTCGGCGACGTCAAAGTAGCTGTCGCGCACGGTCTGGGCAACGCCCGCAAGCTAATGGATAAAATACGTGAAGGGAAAGCCGACTATGTATTTATTGAAGTTATGTGCTGCCCGGGCGGATGTGTCTCCGGCGGCGGTGAACCAATCCCGACCAATAACGACATCCGCATCAAGCGTTCTTCGGCTCTTTACCAGGATGACGGAAAAGTCCAGAAAAAACGGCAGTCTCACGAAAACGAATCTGTCCAGAAGCTTTATAAAAACTTCCTCAAGGAACCTCTGGGACACAAGTCGCATGAACTGTTACACACCAAATACACTCCCAGAGGAACGGAACTGCCGCATAGAAAAGATGAGTAATTTAGTGAACATGTGAGACAGGTATCGAGAGGTTTGCCCGATTATCTCAGGCAAACCTCTTTTTTTTAACTCAGACTGAAAACCATGTTACAGAAAAGAATAGAAAAAGATTTCTTGGGGGAAATGGAAATCCCCGCGGATGTTTACTGGGGAATCCACACGCAGCGAGCTTTAGATAATTTCCCAATCAGCGGACTGCGCGTTCACTCGTCTCTTATCCGGGCTATGGCTCTGGTCAAAAAAGCGTGCGCTCAGGCCAACGCCGAAACCGGAAGCCTGGCCTCAAAAAAAGCTCAGGCCATCATTCATGCCTGCGAAGAAATCGCTTCCGGAGCCCTTGCCGACCAGTTCCCGCTGGATGCCTTCCAGGGTGGCGCCGGCACCTCCACAAATATGAATGTCAATGAAGTTATCGCCAACCGCGCAATCGAGCTTCTAGGGGGTGCCAAAGGTGATTATACAATCATTCATCCCCTGGAGGATGTCAATCTTCACCAGTCGACCAACGACGTTTTTCCGACCGCATTGAAAGTGGCGGCGATTTTTCTTCTGCGCGATTTGTCCCAAGCCATTGCAAAGCTTCAAGGCGCTTTTCAGATGAAAGAAAAAGATTTTTCCGCCATCGTCAAAATCGGCCGGACGGAATGGCAGGAAGCCGTTCCGATCACGCTGGGAACCGAGTTTTCCGCGTTTGCCGAAGCGATCGCCCGCGACCGCTGGCGTACCTTTAAATGCGAGGAACGCCTGCGCGTCGTCAACATCGGCGGCACGGCTGTCGGCACCGGAATCGCCGCGCCGCGCGACTATATTTTTCTTGTGATTGAAAAACTCCGGGAGGCAACCGGCCTGGGGCTTTCACGCGGAGAAAACATTTTGAGCGAAACCGCCAATGCCGATGCCTTTGTGGAAGTTTCCGGCATACTCAAATCGCACGCCGCCAATTTGATTAAAATCGCCGGCGATCTTCGCTTCATGAACTTTCTCGGCGAGATCCGGCTGCCACAATTGCAGGCCGGCTCCTCCATCATGCCGGGCAAGGTCAATCCGGTGATGGCCGAGGCGGCCATCCAGTGCGGAATGAAAGTCATGGCCAACGACACGGTTGTGGCCGATGCGGCTTCCCGCGGAACTTTTCAGATCAACGAATTTCTGCCGCTTCTGGCCCAGGCGTTTCTGGAATCGCTGCATATGCTCATCCGGATCAACATTCTGCTGGAGGAACACATCCGGGGCATTGAAGCCGATTCGGGAAAATGCGAAGAGTTTTTCAATCAAAGCCGGATGATTGTAACGGCACTTCTTCCGGCCGTCGGTTACGACAGGGCCTTGCAACTGCTGACGGAATTTTCCGCGGGCAATGAAAAAAACGTGCGGCTATTTTTGGAAGAAAAACTCGGTAAGGACATTGTCCATAAATATCTTTCTCCATCCGCCCTAACCGCTCTGGGATACAGGAAAAATGGATAACACACCGAAAGCCAACCGCCTGCATATTGCGCTTCTGGGCCGAACAAACGTCGGCAAATCCAGCTTGCTCAATCTGATGCTGGGTCAAGATATCGCCATTACGTCCCCGATTGCTGGCACGACAACGGATGTCGTGGAAAAAGCCATGGAACTTCTGCCGCTTGGGCCTGTCTTATTCCTGGATACGGCCGGCCTCGATGATGCCTCGGCCCTTTCCGGAGCGCGTCTGGACAAAACGGCAAAAGTCTTTGACCGCACTGATATTGTTATTCTGGTAACCGAAGCGGACTCGTGGACGGACTATGAAGAATCGGTTCTTTCCGAATCCCAAAAACGCAAAATACCGGTAATCACCGTCATCAATAAAACGGATCTGCGCAGCCCGTCCGCCGATTACCTGACATTTTTAGAGATGAAAACAGGGAAAGTCCTGACAGTTTCCTGCAGTGATCCGACTTATCGAGAACATTATCTGAAAATATTGAAACAAAGACTAATGGACGTGGCACCCAAGGACGTTATCACCTCGCCGCCACTTATCGGAGATTTGCTGCCGCCGGGGGGTCTCGCCGTCTTGGTTGTGCCTATCGACCTGCAGGCACCGAAAGGCAGACTGATTCTGCCTCAAGTCCAGACCATCCGTGACATCTTGGACAATGACGCCCAGGCGCTGGTGGTCAAAGAAAGGGAACTTGCCGTCGCGCTCGCCAATCTCAAGACGCCGCCATCCTTGGTCGTAACGGATTCGCAGGCGATCTTAAAAGTCACGGCTGACGTGCCCTCAAGCATCCCTGTCACGACATTTTCCATTCTATTTGCGCGACAAAAATCAGACCTTGCCGTCATGGCGGCCGGTGCGGCGGCGATAGCCCGCCTCAAACCCGGCGATCGCGTGCTGATCGCGGAAGCTTGCTCACACCACGCCCTCGAGGACGACATCGGCCGCGTGAAAATCCCCCGGTGGTTGCGTCAATACGTCGGCGGCGATCTGGAAATTGATGTTTCCTCCGGACGGGATTATCCCGACAATATGAATCAATACCAATTGGTGATTCATTGCGGCGGATGTATGATAAACCGTCGTGAAATGCTCAGCCGGCTCCGCAGAGCGCAGGAAGCCGGCGTCCCCATCACCAACTATGGAGTAGCCATCTCTTTTCTGCAGGGAGTCATCAGAAGAAGTCTTGCGCCTTTCCCTTCGGCGCTGAACGCTTTTGAAAAAGAATCCGCCAAGTTACCGGATAATTTCTATTGACAAGCACCGCTCACATAAGTTAAAAGTACTTCGTAATGAAATGACTGAAGTGGTTGAAAATTAAATATTGACCTGAAAGCGAGGAAAAGTTTCTGACCTTAAGGGGAATGAATCAAAGAAAGAGGTTTGATGTTCCCCCCATCAAGCCTTTTTTTATAAGTTTCAAACCAGCAGGAACTCTTTGTTTTTTGTTCAACGCGTCAACCTCCCCCGTGAGACCCTTTAAACGAACTTGTGGGTTCAGCGATTTTTTCCTCGTTTACCAGGCTAATAAAAAAAGCTTTGAAAGGACTGTTGATATTATGGATAAACGTATCGGCACAATAACCATTATCGTCACCAACAGAACCAATCAGGCACAAAAAATCAACAAGATTCTATGTGACTTCGGCGACATGATCATCGGACGCATGGGATTGCCGTATCCTCCCGGCAATCTGCATGTCATCTCTCTGATTGTCCATGCGACAACGGACCAAATCGGAGCGCTGACGGGAAAACTCGGTACGCTGCCCGGTGTTTCAGTTAAATCTTCGCTGACCAAAATCTGATGAACGGAAAGGAAACGACCTCATGAGGGAATATAAAGATTTCATAGATGACAACCGAATTGTAACGCTGCTCGCGCAGGCGGAGAATCCCGATCCGCTTCGCGTCCGTGAAATTATCGAAAAAGCTTATGAACTCAAAGGCCTCACACCTCAAGAAGCCGCGGTGCTTCTTCAAACGGATGACGACGAACTTATCGGAGCAATTTTTCAGGCGGCTCATCGCATCAAGCAAGACATCTATGGCAACCGTTTAGTTATTTTCGCGCCGCTGTATATCGCCAATCATTGCTCCAACAACTGTTTGTATTGCGGTTTCCGCCGTGACAATAAGGAACTCAAACGCGTCGCCTTGACGTTTGAACAAATCAGAAAAGAAGTAGAGGTTCTCGAGCGAGAAGGACACAAACGCCTTTTGATGCTCTGCGGCGAACACCCGACACGTTCATCTCTGGATTATTTTATTGAGGCGATTGAAACGGCATATTCCGTG
>DAOSZO010000064.1:0-12935 GCA_035382085.1 Smithella sp. | reverse complement strand
TCGGTGGTGGACATGCCCATCTTTCCCGCGTCCAAGTTTTTGATTTTTCCGCTTTCGAGCAATTTGACCACGGCCGACTCGACCCGTTCGGCGGCTTTCTTTTCGCCGAGCATTTCCAGCATCATGCCGCCGGCGCAGATCGCGGCCAGCGGGTTGATCACGTTCTTCCCCGTGTATTTCGGCGCGGAGCCGCCGATCGGTTCAAACATGGAAACCCCTTCGGGATTGATGTTCCCCCCGGCGGCGATGCCCATGCCGCCCTGAATCATCGCGCCCAAGTCGGTGATGATGTCGCCGAACATGTTGTCGGTGACGATCACGTCGAACCATTCGGGATTTTTGACCATCCACATGCAGGTCGCATCCACGTTGGCGTAGTCGGTTTTGACTTGCGGATATTGGCGGGCGAGTTCATGAAAAGTTCTTTCCCAGAGGTCAAAGGCATACGTCAACACGTTGGTCTTGCCGCAGAGCGTCAGTTTTTTGTCTTTGTTTCTTTTTTCGGCGTACTCAAATGCGTAGCGCAGGCAGCGTTCCACGCCTTTGCGGGTATTGATGGATTCCTGAATGGCCACTTCATCCGGTGTGCCTTTTTTCAGAAATCCGCCTCCTCCGGTATAGAGGCCCTCGGTGTTTTCCCGGACGACCACGAAATCAATATCTTTAGGTCCCTTGTCCTTCAGAGGACAGGGAACGTTGGGGTAGAGTTTTACCGGTCGGAGATTGATATACTGGTCCATTTCGAAACGCATCCGCAGCAAAATGCCCTTCTCCAGAATGCCCGGCTTGACATCGGGGTGTCCGATGGCGCCCAGATAAATGGCATCGAATTTCCTCAATTCCTCCAAGACGGAGTCGGGCAGGGTCTCCCCTGTTTTCTTATAGCGTTCGCCTCCCAAATCGTAATGCACGAATTCAAACTTGATGGATTCGGCCGCGCCGACGGCCTTGAGAACCTTCAGTCCTTCCGCGACGACTTCCGGTCCCGTTCCGTCACCGGGAACGACGGCGATTTTATAAGATGACGATGAATGCACGAAAACCTCCTTGATGTTTTTCCCCCAAAAAAATATCTTCATTCACAGGGTGCATTTTATTAACGCAATGAAATCATTTAGTCAACGTCAAAAGAGGTCCGTCAAGAAGGATCGCCCCGGTTTTTTCCCTAATCGTCAGCCGGCAAAACATTTTTTTGTTAGCTTGAAATAGCGGATACTTGACATAATAAAACAAATTTTTAAAAATTTTCCCGCTGTTGTTTTCGGACCGGAAAAAAGAAGAATATGGGTTCTCAAAAATTCTCTTTTGTGGTATGGGGATGGCGCAAGGATGCAACGAAAATTCACTGGCGGAGGTGGTTATGGGCGAAGGAATCGGCGATTATACCAAACACATTGTTGACTTGAGACGGCACATGTGGATGGCCGGCGTGGAAGTGGAATTGAGACGTCTGATCTGGCAGATTGCCGTCGTGGGCAAATATATTTCCGCAAAAATTCATGAATCCAACAGAAAGCTTGCCGGATTGAAAAACGTTTACGGGGAAGAGCAGATGGCACTCGACCGGGCCTCCGATGAAATCCTCAAAAGCCAGCTTCAGTATTCCGGTTTTGTCCGCGAATACGCCTCGGAGGAGCTGGATGAAGTCATCAAAATCGGCACCGGAGCAGAGAAGTACATTGTCACGGCTGATCCGCTGGATGGCTCATCCCTGGTGGATACCAATCTGGCCATCGGGACGATTATCGGAATTCATAAAGATTCCGTACTGGATACCGGCCGCAACACCATGGTGGCCGCCCTTTACATCACCTACGGTCCTTTAATTACGATGATTTATTCGGCGGGAAAGGGGGCTCATGAATTCGTCCTGAACCGAGAGGGCGAATACGTGTTGTCGCAGGAAAACATCAAATTGAAGGAAAAGGGTTCGATCTTTTCGCCCGGCGGTCTGCGCCGCGACTGGATCCCCGCTCATGCGAAGTTCATTGAGCAGCTGGAAAACGACGGCTATAAATTGCGCTACAGCGGCGGTTTTGTTCCCGACATCAATCAGATTCTCATCAAAAAAGGCGGTCTGTTCACGTATCCGGCCTTGAAAAAAGCGCCCGAAGGGAAGCTGCGGCTCCTGTTTGAGCTTCAGCCCATGGCGTTTATCACGGAACAGGCCGGGGGAATGGCGACCAACGGCAAGGAGGATATTTTGTCCATCAGGGTCGAAAAGATAAATCAACTGTCGCCGGTTTACATCGGCAGCGCCTATGAAGTGGAAATGGCCAAGAAAATGCTGTCCCAATAAATCCATAAGGAGTGGTTTATGATTTATCAAGACAAAAAGGATTTGCTCAACCATTGCGCCGGCATTATTGAAGCCGACAGCAGGAACGTTCGGGTTTTAAATGAGGATAAACTCAGGAAGGAGCTCATTGACGATTTGATTTACACGGCTGTTTTCAGCCCCGATGACGGTGTGCGCGAGGCCGCCCGCTGGATGATCCGCCGCGCCGGCGCCGCTCTGGAAATCATTTCCGCTTCCATCCAGCCCCTGTATGAGGCGATGGGGCGTGAGGAAATCAGCGGCTTTACCGTTCCGGCGATCAATCTCCGGGGGATCACCTACCAGGCCGCGCAGGCGGTTTTCCGTTCGATCCGCCAGGGCAATGTCGGACCGGTGATTTTCGAAATCGCCCGCTCGGAAATTGATTACACGCAGCAGCGGCCGTCGGAGTACGCCAGTGCGGTTATTGCCGCTGCCATCAAAACGGGCTATCGGGGGCCTGTTTTTCTTCAGGGGGACCATTTTCAGATCAGCGCCAAAAAATTCGCCGCGGATGCCGCCAAGGAAACCCAGGGGGTCAAAAATTTAATCTGGGAGGCCATTGAGGCGGGATTCTACAACATTGATGTCGACACCTCCACGCTCGTGGATTTGAGCAAGCCGACCATTCGGGAACAGCAGAAGCTCAATTACCATCTGGCCGCGGAACTTACGACCATGATCCGGGATCTGGAGCCCGAAGGGATCGCCATATCCGTGGGCGGCGAAATCGGCGAAGTCGGCGGCAAGAACAGCACGGTGGAAGAGCTTGAGGCGTTCATGGAAGGTTATCTTGCGGAACTCAAAAAGTACGGGGAAACGCTCAAGGGGATCAGCAAAATCAGCGTGCAGACAGGGACGACGCACGGGGGCGTCGTGCTGGCGGATGGAAGCATCGCGAAAGTTAAAATCGATTTTGACGTTCTGGAAAAATTGTCGGCGGTGGCCCGCTCCCGTTTCGGACTGGCCGGCGCCGTGCAGCATGGGGCTTCCACGCTTCCCGATGAGGCGTTCGACAAGTTCCCGGCGACACGGACGGCGGAAATCCATTTGGCGACCGGGTTCCAGAATATCATCTATGACAGCTTGAATTTTCCGAAAGATCTGAAGGAAGCAATCTATCGCTACATCCGAACGGAACTCAAATCCGAGTGGAAGGAAAAAGACACCGAAGAGCAATTCATTTACAAAACACGAAAGAAGGGGTTCGGTCCCTTCAAGCGCGAGATGTGGCATCTGGCTCCCGAAACGCTGGACAAAATCGGTGCCGAGCTGGAAAAACAATTCACTTTCCTGTTCGGGAAGCTGAAAATGAATTCGACGCGCGATTTGCTGGAAAAGTATATCCTTCCCGTTGACGTTCCTCTGGAAGTGCCCCCGGCATTGAAATGAAAGCGGCGCTCCTGGAAAAAATTGTCAGCCTGCGACATGATCGGCAGCCCTTGAAAATCGTCGAGCTGCCCGAACCGCGCATCGCGGATGACGAGATTCTCGTTCAGGTGGCCGCCTGCGGCGTCTGCCATACGGAACTGGATGAAATCGAGGGAAGAACGCCGCCCCCGCGATGGCCGGTGATTCCCGGTCATCAGGTGGTGGGGCGGGTGGTCGGCCTGGGCGCGGCGGTGCGCGGCTTTTCGCTCGGCGAGCGCGTGGGGATCGGATGGATCGGCGACGCCTGTGGCCGGTGTGCGGCCTGTCTTTCCGGCAAGGAAAATCTCTGCGCTGATTTCAAGGCGACGGGAAGAGACATCAACGGCGGCTACGCCGAGCTGATGGCGGTGAAGGAGGATTTTGCGCTTTCCATCCCCGATGTTTTTTCCGATGTTCAGGCGGCGCCGCTTCTGTGCGCCGGCGCCATCGGGTACCGGTCGCTGAGCCTGACCGGTCTGGCCGATGGACAACGGCTGGGACTGACGGGGTTCGGCGCGTCCGCCCATCTGGTCCTGAAAATGGTCCGCCACCGTTTTCCCAACACGGAAGTTTTTGTCTTTGCCCGCAGCGAGGCGGAACAGAGGTTCGCCCGGGAATTGGGCGCCGTGTGGGCGGGAGACACGGCGCAGGCGGCGCCGCGAAAGCTTCACGCCGTCATTGACACGACACCGGCGTGGAAACCCGTCGTTGAGGCCCTGAAAAATCTGGAGCCTTCGGGAAGGCTGGTCATCAACGCCATCCGCAAGGAGGAGGCGGACAGGGATTATCTCCGACATCTGGATTACGCCCGGGATCTGTGGATGGAAAAAGAAATCAAAAGCGTGGCAAATGTGACGCGTCGGGATATCCGGGAGTTTCTTGATCTGGCTGCGGAAATACCGCTGATGCCTGATGTGGAGGAATATCAGCTGGTCGATGCCAACCGCGCGCTCGCGGAATTGAAAGACGGAAAAATCCGGGGCGCCAAAGTGTTGACCATGCGGTAGCGGCATGGGGCTTGCCGCAAAATAATGATTGGTTGAAGTCTTCGTTCATGGTGAACAATATTTCGATAATCAGGGGAAGTTTGTCGTCCTGTTAGGAGACCGGTTATGAAAATAGCAAGTGTCAGTGAAATGCGCCAACTGGATCGCAGGGCCATGGAGAAATTCGGCATTGTCGAAGAAATCCTGATGGAGAATGCGGGCCTTTCCGCCTTTCATCTTTTGAAGAAGAAAATTCCTGTGTGCGGCGGAAAATTCGTCGTTTTCTGCGGTTCCGGCAATAACGGCGGCGACGGACTGGTGGCGGCGCGTCTCATTCATGCTCACGGGGGCGGGGTCAAGGTTTTTTTGCTGGGGGAGGCGTCGAAATTCAGAGGCGCGGCCCGGACCAATTATGGGATTGTTTCCCGTCTTCCCCTGGAAATGAAGACCCTGGCTAGCGCGGCGGACGCCAAGCGGGATCTGGCCCACTGCGACGGCGTCATCGACGCGATTTTCGGCACCGGACTGGACCGTCCGGCGGCCGGATTGGCGGCGGAGGTGATCGCGCTGATCAACAAAAGCAAGAAGAAAGTTCTCGCGCTGGATATCCCGTCCGGCGTTCACGGCGACACCGGCGAGATCATGGGCGATGCCGTACAGGCCGATTACACGGTTGCCTTTGGCTTGCCCAAAGCGGGCAATCTGCTCTATCCCGGTTATGAACGCTGCGGGGAACTCCATGTCAGTTTGATTTCCTTTCCGCTTTCTCTGACGGAAGCCCCGGAGCTAAAACTGGAGACGAATGAACCGATTCCCCTGCCGAAACGTCCCGCCGACGCCTATAAGGGCCTGATGGGCGATGTCCTTTTTGTCGCGGGAGCGGCAAATTATTACGGCGCGCCCTACCTGGCGTCGATGTCCTTTCTCAAATCGGGCGGCGGGTACGCGCGCCTTGCCGCTCCGCGGAGCATTGTTCCGGTAATTGCCAAAAGGGGCAGGGAAATTGTTTATCTTCCGCAGGAAGAAACTTCCTCCGGAAGCCTGTCGCTCACGAATAAGAACAAGTTGCTGGAGATGGCGGCCAAGGCGGACATGGTTGTCATTGGTCCAGGATTGTCCCTGAATGAGGAAACTCAAAATTTGGTGCGGGAGCTGGTGGCCGAGATGGACGTGCCCATGCTGATTGACGGCGACGGATTGACGGCGGTCGCGGAAAATCCGTCCCTGTTGAAATCACGCCGGGCCGCGACCATCCTGACGCCTCATGAGGGAGAAATGGCGCGACTGACCCGAAAAACAGCCGGCGAAATCCGTAAAAATCGAATCGCCGTTTTGCGGGAAGCGGTTGAGCAATTCAACGCGATCATCGTTTTGAAAGGCGCGCATTCGCTTGTCGGCGACGTCGATGGACGCGTCTATGTCAATATGACCGGCAATGCGGGAATGGCTACCGCCGGTTCGGGCGACGTCTTGGCGGGTTGCATCGCGGCCATGCTGGGCATGGGACTGTCCCCGACGCAGGCCGCGCGCAAAGGCGTTTATATTCACGGCTACGCGGGGGACCTGGCGGCATCCAGAAAGGGCGTTGACGGCATCACGGCGAAAGACATCATGAACGCTCTTCCCCAGGCGATCAAAAACGACCGCGAGGGTTGCATCGACGGCAAATCTTATCAATTGCCCCTCATTTAAAAAATCGAGATTTCCCTCAAATTTGTGTTTGAAACCTTCGCTGAATGTGATACGAATTTTCAAATGGATAAAATGAGCGGCACAATGAAATTAAATCCGGTTACGTTGAAATTCTCAGGCGAATGCGCTTCGCTCGAAAAACCCTTTCTGGATTATTATTATCAGTCTTCCATTGCCCAAGTCCGCATCATGATGATTCTGGGTGCCGTGCTTTATGCCGCCTTCGGCGCTCTGGACGCTTTTCTCATGCCGGAGCAGAAATTTTCGATATGGGTGATCCGCCTTGTCATCATCGGGCCGGTTCTGGGTGTTTTTCTGCTGCTGTCTGTGACGCCGTTTTTCAAGAAATTTATGCAGCCTGTACTTGCGCTGGCCTATATCATTGTTGGTTTGGGCATTATCGCCATGATCGTGATCGCCCCGTCCAGTGTCGGTTTTTTCTACTATGCCGGCTTGATGCTCGTCTTTATGTGGGGCTACACGCTGATTCGTCTTTTTTTCGTTTGGGCGGCCTTTGCCGGCTGGCTGCAGGTTATCCTGTACGAAATGGCGGCCGTTTGGTTCAATCCGACCCCTTGGAATATTTTTGTCAATAACAACTTCTTTTTCATCAGCGCCAATGTGTTGGGAATGATGTCCTGTTATGCCATTGAATTTTACGCCCGCCGCGACTTTTTCATGAAGCACCAGCTGGAGATTGAAAGGGAAAATATCAATAAAATAAATCAGGAGCTCGAGCAACGGGTCGCCAAGCGCACTGAAGACTACCGCATCGTCAACGAAGCCCTTGAGAAGGAAATCGCGCAACACAAGCGGGCGCAGACGGAATTGCAGCGCACGCTGGAGATCCTGAAAAAATCCGCAGGCGTCACGATTCAGGTGATGGTTTCCGCTCTGGAGGCCAGAGATCCTTACACGGCCGGTCATCAGTTGCGCTCCGCAGAACTGGCTTGCGCGATCGCCAAGGAGATGGGTTTGCCCGATGAAAAGATTGAGGGAATTCGCATGGCCGGTTGCATCCATGATATCGGAAAATTGGCGGTGCCGGCGGAGCTTTTGACGAAACCCACGAAATTATCCAATCTGGAATTTTCTCTGATTAAGGAGCATCCCACGAGCGGCTATGAGATGCTCAAAAATGTCGAGTCGCCCTGGCCGTTGGCCCAGGTGGTGTATCAGCACCATGAAAGAATGGACGGCTCCGGTTATCCCAGACAATTAAGGGGAGAGGAAATTATTCTGGAAGCCAGAATCATGGCCGTTTCCGATGTCGTGGAAGCCATGGCGTCCCACCGTCCCTATCGGCCGTCCCTCGGACTGGAGTCGGCGCTCCGGGAAATAGAGAAGAACAAGAATATTCTCTATGACGGTGCGGTTGTGGATGCCTGTTTGAAATTATTTCGGGACAAAGGATATCAGCTTTCTTAGGAAATGCCTTGTCGCATACCATAGTCAGAAAAGAAGGAGGGGGGCATGGCGGGAGTTCGTTCTGCGCGTGTTGACGAAAACGGAAAAAAATCCGGTGGCTACTACATCATGTATAATCCGTCGACGATCAACCTGATGGAAAAGATCGGCACGGGGAATTTCACCGTGCCGGATGTGGTGGAATACCTGACCGGCAAAAAATTGGACACCTGCAATGAAGAAAATTATACTGATTTTCTTTCCTTCAATGAATATGTTTTGCGCAAGGGGATGTTGGAACAAATGGCGATCGAATCCTATAGTCTTTATTATATCGCCAATCAAATCTGCCGGGTTGATGAAGATGCCCGGGTGATTTTGGCCGATGATGTGCGCCGGACGATCGGACGGATCATTTCGGAGGAAGGAAAAAAACCTTTGGCGGTTTTTATTACCTCGATGAGTTCGAGTTTTCAGGGCGCCTGCGCCGCGACGCTCGTCCTCAACCGGGTGAACATTCCCGTCATCATCGGCGGCATCCACGTATCCACCAGCCCAGGCGATATGGATGTTTACATCAAGCCGCATATTCCCCGTCCTCATCTGGTTTCGCAGGTCATCGGAGCGGGCGATTTAGCGACCATCCGGCAGGTGATCGAAGATCTGAAGAATTCAAATTTAAAGAAAGAATATCGTGGGGAAACGCCCATCGAAGACGGCGCATGGGGTTGTCCGCGGGTGAGCGAACTTCCCAAAATCAATCCTCCCTTTATCAACAAGCTTCCCATTGCAGGTCCCGTTTTGGCCCGGATGATAGAAACCAACGTGACGACCCCTTTTCTGGGCTGCCCCTATTCCTGTACGTTTTGTTCCATCTCTTCTTTTCCCAGGGAAAAGAGACGATTCACCTCGCGGTCCGCGGACGATTTTATCAGCGAGCTTTGGGAAAAGCAAAAAAAGGGAACCAGCTTTAAAAACCGGTTTTACTTCATCTCGCCGGACAATCTTTTGGTCGGCGGCAAAAAACTTCATGAAATTCTGGATAAAATGATAGAAAGCAAGGTGGCCATAAATTATGCCGCTCAAATCAGCATTGATGTCGCCGATGACGAGGCGTTGCTGAAGAAGTTGCGCCTATCCGGAGCCTCCCATTTCTTTCTGGGTCTGGAGTCGCTGGACATCCGGAACCTTGAATTTATCGGCAAGAGCATCGTGCCGCGGATCAAGAAAGAAGGTACCTCCGTCGAGGAATATTACGCGTCCCGGATAAAAAAGATTCAGGACTACGGCATTTCCGTTCACGGCGCGTTTATGTTCGGGATGCCTTATGATTATTTTAATTCTTTGAATGACCACTCGGGTAAGAAAATCGCGGATTTCTGCGAAAAACACAAAATAGGCATTCAGCCGACCTGCCTGAGCAATCTGCCGGGCTCCATCGATTTTTTTGAGGGGCTGAAAAAAAATGAACTCATCTACGGCAATCCGGGAACGATGGATTATTTCTGCTCCCTTTCCATTGCGGATATCACGGAAAGTAACAGAACCATACCCGATTCCTTGTATAACAGCCCCCTGGTGGCTTTTTATACGCTCTATGACACGGTGATGTCGGTCAGTTCGTATTGGAATGCTTTACGGTACGGTTTTTACATGGCCTGGAAAGCATGGACGTTTCCGAAAGAAAAGGGAATCAAAAGCATCAAGGAAAGGGCGATTGATGCCTTTGCGGGAATCGGATTTCAGCTGGGAGCCAGCACCTACAAGGAACTCTACAATGATCTGGCCTACTCAACGAAATGGGTTCAGGGCGTGTTTGAAAGGCTCTATCGTCGGGAGAAAAACCCGCGGGTCAAGGATTTTTTCCGCAAATACATTGAAACCTTCTACTGTCCCGGTTGATGGTCTTATTCCTTGCGGGTGATGACGTATTCGGCGACAGTTTTTAAATGTTCCTTCTCCGGACCATCCCTGAAAATCTTCAGCTGAGATTTAGCCTTTTTCAAATAGGTCGCCGCGATTGCCATGGAAGCGTCGATGGCATCGTATTTGTTGATCAAGCCGATGATTTCCCGCATGTGTTTTTGAGAGATTTTTCTGCCGCTGATGATTTCCCTGATCCTTTGTTTTTCTTCTTCAGAACAGTTTTTTATGGTGAACAACAGCGGCAGCGTAATTTTGCCTTCCTCCAGATCCTTTCCCAAGGATTTGCCGAATCGTTTGCTTGGGGCCGTGTAGTCCAAAATGTCATCGGTAATCTGGAAAGCCATGCCGATGAGGGTGCCGAACCGCGCGAGCGCATGTATTTTTTCTTGCGAGGTGGAGGCGAGAATGGCGCCGGCCGCGCACGATGCGGAGATCAGCACCGCGGTTTTTCTTTCAATGATGTTTAGATAATCCTTCTGCTGCATGCGGATATCGCCCCGTTTGGTCAGCTGAAACACCTCGCCTTCGGACATGACTTTTCCCATTTCTGAAATCAGCTTCAGAATGTCCATGCGGCCGATGCCCGTCATCAGGGTGAAGGCTTTGAAACTGAGAAAATCGCCGACCAGAATGCTGACGGAATTGCCAAAGACCTGATTGGCGGACGCCTTGCCGCGCCGCATGGAGGCCTGGTCAATAACGTCATCATGCAGCAGGGTGGCGGTGTGAAAAAATTCCATCACGGTGGCCATCGGGATGCGGCTCTTGCCCCGGTAACCGCAAAGCCTTGCGCAAATCAGAAGCAGCAGGGGACGGAATCTCTTGCCGCCGCTGTCAATCAGGTGATGGGCTATCTCTGGTATCAGCTTGATCTCGGATATGACATGGGCGTTGATGCTCTGCTCCACCAGATTGAGGTCTTCCCGATACGCGGCAAAAACATCTTGGATATTCATCCCACCTGTCCCCCCTCACCAGGGATCGATAAAACGATTTTCTAAATTTTCTTTTGCCGGAAGAACGGATTTCAACCCGCGCATAATCCAGTGACGGGTTTCGGCGGGGTCGATCACCGCATCGATTTCGAGATAAGAAGCGATATGAATGGCTTTGCCTCTCTGATACAACTGATCAACGAGTTCTTCATAGAGTTTTTCCCGTTGGGTGGTGTCTTCCACGGCGGCCAATTCCTTTTTGAATCCCGTCTTGATGGCTCCTTCAATGCCCATGGCACCGAATTCGCCCGTGGGCCAGGAGGCGGTGAAGAACGATTCGTGAAATCCTCCTTTGGCCATGGCCATGGCTCCGAGACCGTATCCTCGCCTCAGCACGATCGTGAAATAAGGAATGGTCAAATGGGAGCCGACGACAAACATTCGGCACACGTGGCGGACCTGTGCGCGTTTTTCAATTTCCGGACCCACCATAAAACCGGGCGTATCGCATAGCGAAACCATGGGAAGGCCGTGCGCCTGGCAAATCTGCATCAGACGGACTGCCTTATCCGCCCCGTCCGCCTCTATGGCACCGGCCATGTGCATGCAGTTGTTGGCGATCACTCCGAACGGCCGGCCCTGGATGCGCATCAGACCGGTGATCATCCCCCGACCGAATTTCGGCCGCAATTCCAGAAAAGAATCCTGGTCCGCCAACGTTTTGATGATGTTGCGGATGTCGTATGCGCGCTTTCTGTTTTCCGGAATGAGATCGCGTAACCGCGATTGATCCGCCGCTTTAGCATCGGGAAGATCTCCCTGAAAAAAAGCCAGGTATTTTTTCGCCGCGGCAACCGCTTGGGCATCATCGCCGACTTCAATGTCCACCACGCCGTTTTCCGTCTGAACGTCTATGGGGCCGATGTCTTCCGTTTTGAACACGCCCAGGCCTCCGCCTTCAATCATGATCGGGCCGCCCATGCCGATATTGGCATTTTGCGTTGCAATAATCACGTCGCAACATCCCAAGAGCGCGGCGTTGCCAGCAAAACAGGGGCCGGAGACAATGCCGATCAAAGGAACTCTGCCGCTTAATTTTGCAAAAGCACTGAACGTGGACAAATCCAGGCCGGCGGTCATGACGCCGATGGCGTCCACATCGCCGGGCCTTCCACCGCCGCCCTCCGCAAAGAGGACGAGCGGCAAACGCTGCTCATAAGCGAGTTTCAGCATCCGATCCATTTTTTTATGGTTGAAATATCCCTGCGTTCCGGCCAACACCGTGTAATCGTAAGCCATGATCATGCAACGCGATCGTTGCGCGTTGAAAAAGGAACCGTTCACCGACCCGATGCCCGCGATCAGCCCATCGGCAGGTGTCCGGCTGATCAAGTCTTCTTCCGAGCATCTTCCCCGCTGCGCGGCGACCGCGAAAGCGCCGTACTCGATAAAACTGTTTGGATCACATAAGTCGTTCACGTTAGCCCGGGCCGTTCTCTGCCGGTGCTGCCGACGTTTCGCCACGGCCTCGGGACGGTTTTCATCAAACAGAAAAGCTTCGCGTTCAAAAAGTTCCCGAAGTTCCGGACGCAGAGATTCCCGGTTCTTGTCGTCTTTGTTATCGCAAGATGGAGTTGCCTGAGTTTTTTTGTCCTTTTTCGTGTTCATCGCCGTGTATCCCGTCGGTTGGATTTCATTGACGCGTTGATGCATACAATAAATATGCAGCGAATTCAAAGGATAAATTCATCTCCGGCCGTCCTGAAAAATTTGGGACGCCATAGCCTTTTTTCCTGTTGAGGCGGATGCTTTCAAATACATTCTAAATGTGAGATAATGTCCTCACGGGAAAACACCCCAAGATCCTTACGGAGATGTTGTGCGATGGAAGATGAGGCTTTGTGTAAAAGATGCGGCAAATGCTGTTTTGTGGATTTGACGGCCTATGCGGATCAGGAGGATTTTGCGCGCTGGCGCGCGGAAAACCGACAAGATATCCTGGAAATGATCGAACACCGTCATCTTTTTTGGGCGGGAGATAGAATGATTTCCTCGGAAACGGGCCAGTATCCCCGGGAATGCCCGTTCCTTTACAATGAGGGAGATTTCTGGATGTGTTCCATCTACGAGACGAGGCCGAAAGTGTGCCGCGAGTATCAGCCAGGTTCCTCGGAATTGTGTCCGCAGTGGGAGAAAAATAAAAAATAAAATTTACTTTGAAGATATCGATTTTGCGAACAAATCGTATTCGTCGGCGGCTGT
>DAOSZO010000063.1:0-12990 GCA_035382085.1 Smithella sp. | reverse complement strand
AAATTCATGCGCCGCCGGACAAGATGAAAATCATCGAACAGATCGCCGCGCAATACCACCAAAACCATTCCTACACGCTGGAGGCTGATTTTGTCTGTCTGGATATGGCCATCGATGTCTGGAATCAACTCATCACGCACGGCATCGAGGCAAAAATCATGGGCGGCAACATCCGGGAGAACATCACCGCCTGGAACTTCCGCCAGCTGGCGCGGGAAAGCGATCATGCCTGGGTGGTGGCCTGGATCGGCCCACGGGAAAAAGTCGCCATTGAAACCACCGAAGGCAAAATCATCAAACCGGATATGCCCAACGCTTCGGTCTACTTTAAGGGAATAGAATTTGACAGCCCGGCGCAAATCAAACACTTTGAGCTTTTACGCCGCAAAATGAACGACGCCTGCCGCGCCGCCCAGGATTTGATCAACGAGTGGAATCAAAACATCTCCGTCAAACCCATGCCCGCGGCGGAGGCTATCGCCGGAAAATCACGGATTGAGCAGAAAAAGCAGGAATGCGAAAACATCTACCGGGAACTCGCAGCCTTCGAAGGCAAAGCCATTTTTTATTGAACCGCGCCGGCTTTCCCTACAACGCGGAAACTTTCATCACATCCCATTGAACACCTCCCGCTAGGTTTTCGCCTTGACTTCCGTCGGAACGGTAAAAGGGATGGTCAGCTCATAGACGCCCCGCGTCAAAACGGTCTGGACCGGGAAGGGCGATTTTTCAAACACCTTCAGCATGGCCTTGTTCGTCGCCAGCACATCCGCCGTAAATCCCTTGATGCCCTCTTCGCGCGCCGCGCGGATCAGGAGCTCAAAAAGAAACGATGCGATGCCCTTGCTCTGATATTCCTCGTCCACAACAAAGGCCACATCGGCGAAGGATTCCTGCGTCGTCCGGGCGTAACGGGCCTCCGCAATGATTTTCTCCGCGCCCTCCACCTCGACAATGCCGACAATGGACATCACCCAGCGGTAATTGACATTGACGTATTCCTGCATTTTTTTGTGGGGCATCGTCTTGATGGAAGTAAAATAGCGCGAATAAACCGCCTGATCGGAAAACCGGTAAAACAGGTCGCGCATTTTTTCCTCGTCGGAGGGCTTGATGGGCCGAAAGAGAACTTTCAGGCCGCCCTTGAATTCGTGCGTGCAGATCAGCCGCGTCGGGTAGAGATGGCCGGATTCGGGAAAATAAATCTGGTCGGCATAAAGCAGCTTGGCTTCCTTGGCCTGCCGGACGAGCTCCGCACGGTCATCGGGATGGGCGATGTCGATGAGTTCCTGCGCCCGCTCCCGCATGGTCTTGCCCATGAGATAGGCCACGCCGTATTCCGTCACGACCATGTCCATCGATTCGCGGTTGGTGAACTGAAAAGGCATGTTGTCCACGGAAAGCACGATGTTGGGCATTCCCCTGCGGTTGCGGCTGGGAAGTCCGAAAATCGTTCGCCCGTTTCTGGAAAGCTGGGCGCCAATGAAAAGCTCCTGCACGTTTCCCGGACCCGCCGTCACGTTTCCCTTGCCGGTATGCAGGGCGACGTTGCCGGTCAGATCAATTTTTCTGGCCGGCAGGATGGCGATGAACCGGTTGTTCATGCCGATGATCTTCGGATCGGTAATCACGTCTTCCGGCTGAAAATCAACCAGCGGATTGCGGTCCAGCCAGCGCATCAATTCTTCGGTGCCCATCAGATAGGAGGCGGAACACTTGCCGCGGAAAACGCCCTTGTAGCGGTTGGTGACGGCGCCGCTTTTGACGAGGTCCATCAGCGAATCGGTAAAAAAAGGAGAATGAACCCCCAGATTTTTTTTCGCCGCCAGTTGAACGGCCAGCGCCTCGTAAAGGGGGCCGATGCCCATGGAAATGCAGCTGCCGTCATCAATGACCGCCGCAATATTCACGGCGATTTTCATAAAGACTTCCTCCCGCGGCCAGCGCGGAATGTAGAGCGGCGTCTCCGTGGATTCAACAAAATAATCGAATTCGTCCATGTGAACAAGCGTGTCGCCCATGATGTGGGGAACCTGTTCATTGATTTCCCCCACCACCAGCTGCGCGGCCTCCATCGCCTGACGCTCCACGTCCACGCCGACCAGGCAGGCGTAGCCGTTTTTATCCGGCGGCGAAATCTGAATGAAGGCCGCGTCAATGTGAATCGCTCCGGATCTGAACAGAGCCGGTATCTTGGAAAAACGGCTGGGAATCAGGTCAATGCGTCCCTCGCTGACGGCCTCGGACGCAATCCAGCCGGAAAAGAACGTCCGCAGGCGGAACTTGCGGGAATACCGTTCATCAATCGGAATGGTGTCCCCGATACTGACCAGCTGAATCAGTTCCAGGTCCTGCAGATTCGGTTCCTCGGATGCCATCAGATGCTTCACCAGCGTTCGGGGTTCGGCCATTCCTGTACCCAGAAAAATGGCCATGCCCGGCTCGATGTGAGACAAGACCTCCCGCGGAGAAACGACTTTATTCTTCCACATAAAACGTCCTTGGATTTCGGTTAAAAATTGATTTGCGGCGTTTTGCCCTTCCTCGCGTGGTCAGGATGCGGCTCTTGGGTTCAGCGCCGCACGCACCATTGATCGGCGTTTAAATTATATGAAAACAGGACTGGCCCGTCAAGGAAATTCACCGGGCTTCTCGACGCGAAAAAATTTTTCCTGTCCTGTCTTGTAAATTCCGCCGGATTCTAATATAAAGGACGGCCAAACAGATTACAGGAGCAAAAAATGGCAATGGGTCGGAAAAAAATCATTTTGCTTGCGCTGGTTGTTTTGCTGATTCAGGTGAGGCCGCCGTCGGGCTGGGCGGTCAATTTCTACGACGGCTCGCGCGCGAAACAGGGGCTTTATTTTCTGACCTACACCTCTTTTTACTACGCGGATGAGTTCGCCGATCGGCATGGAGATCCGGTCAAAAAGGATTTCGGTTTGTTCAACGCTCAGGAGATGCTTCGCCTGTGCTACTACTCCCCGAACTTTGTGGCAACGGCCCTGATCCCTTTCGGCTACACCGACATCCATTCCCTGCACGAGGGTTCGGCGGGTTTGGGAGACATCAATCTGGGAGCAGGTTACTTTCTGCCGATTCAACAGATTGATATTCTACCGATGCTGTTTGTCAAGTTTCCCACGGGAGAATATGACGCCGCCCGGCCGGTCAATATCGGTGCCAACCAGTATGACATCAAACCGGTGGTCTTTCTGCACAAAACCTTAGACAAATTCAGCCTGGATGCCGCCGCAAAATATCATATCCGTCTGGAAAACAGCGACACCCACGTCCGGCCGGGAGATGAATTTTATCTGCAATGTCTTCTGGGATACCATTTGACGGACAAGTTGAAATTTGGTCCGTCACTGAACTGGATGATCAGCCGGGAAAAGGAACAGAACGGCACGGCTGTTGACGGCACAGCCAGAGAATCCTTTTCCGCCGGCGCGGACATCTATTACCGGTTCTCCCGGCTGAGTGTCACCCTGACGTATCTTTACGATTTCTATGCCGAAAATTTGCCGCAGGGACATTTTTTTCAGATCAAGACGGTTTATCGTTTTTAAAAACATTGACTTGAGCCGCCGGATTTCCCTATAATCGTCCACCATAAAATCAAAGCGCGTTTTGGGAATGATAAATGATTTCCAGGCGGGGTTTTTTAACCATTCTCTCGAAGCTTGCCGTCGCCGCCGGCTGCACGGGCGTTTGCTTGCTCGAACCTCAATGGAGAAAATTTCTGCTGGAGAGCGAAGCGGGATGGGCCTACGGCGCCTCCTATCTGGACGAATTGGTCAAATCCGCGCCGAAGGCCCGTTACTGGACGCCCCTTCACGTGGAAAATATCGTCAAGTGCCAGCTGTGCGCCAACGGCTGCGCCATATCCGAAGGGCAACGCGGCCGGTGCCGGACACGCATGAACATCAGGGGGGAGTTGCGTTCCCTGGTCTATGGCCGTCCGATTTCCATCCACATCGATCCGATCGAAAAGAAACCGCTATACCATTACCTGCCGGGCGCCGCTGCCTTTTCCCTGGCCACCGCCGGCTGCGTTCTCTCGTGCAAATTCTGCCAGAACTGGGAAATCTCTCAGGCCTCGCCGGAAGATCATCCGGTTCCTTTTACGCCGCCGGTGAAAATCGTCAACGCTGCACGGGAACAAAAAGCGCCCGTCATCGCCTTCACCTACAATGAACCGACGGTTTTCACGGAGTATCTCACCGACATCGCTCGCGACGCCCGGAGAAAAGGCATCCGCTGCGTGATGATCAGCTGCGGGTTCATGAACGAGGCGCCGCTGCGGGAAATGTGTGAGGTGCTTGACGCCATCAAGATTGACCTCAAAGGATTCAGCGAAGAGTTTTACCGCAACGCCAGCGGCGCCAGGCTCCAGCCGGTGCTGCGCAGCATCCGGCAGATCGCGAAAAGCGGCGTGCATCTGGAACTCGTCAATCTCGTCGTTCCCACGTTAAACGATTCGGACCGGATGCTCCAGGGACTGACGGACTGGGTGCTGGAAGAACTCGGCCCCGATGTTCCCGTGCATTTCACACGCTTCCATCCCGACTACCAGATGCAAAATCTTCCACCCACTCCGGTCGCCACGCTGGAGCGGGCCTACAACATGGCTCGGCGCAAGGGCATGCATTATCCTTTCGTCGGCAACGTGCCGGATCATCCGGGCAACCACACCTATTGTCCGAAATGCGGAAAGGCCGTTATCAAACGGCAGGGTTTTTTCATTACGGAAATGAATCTGGATAACGGGCGCTGCCGCTTCTGCAAAACAAAAATCGCCGGCGTATGGGCCTAGAGAACGCAGGAGAAAAAAAATGAAAAACTCACGTTTGAACATTTTTTGGCTCGTCGCGGCCTTGGCTTTTTTCGCGGCCTGCCGCGCGGAAAATCTTTCCGCTGCGGATATCCGGGAACCGGCCGCCGCGGGCAAGTTCTATCCGCAATCCGCCTACCGCCTCCGGCTGGCCGTCGAAAAATACCTTCAGGACGCCGTCCCGGCGCGCGTCAAAAAACCCGTCGCCCTGCTGGTGCCGCACGCCGGCTACATCTATTCCGGCCAGATTTGCGCTGACGCCTTCAGGCAGGCTCAGGGAACCCCTTATGCCGTCGTCGTCATCCTGGGCACCAATCATACCCGCCCCGGTTTCGACAAAATCGCCCTGTATCCAGGCAGCGGTTTCCGCACGCCGCTGGGCGTGGCGGCGGTGGATAAAAACATCGTCAAAGCGCTGCTCAAGGAAAACCCCGAGGATTGTCTGCCGGACAGCGCTCCGCATGAGGAAGAACATTCCGTTGAAGTCGTGGTGCCGTTTGTGCAGGTTGTTTTTCCGAAGGCGAAAATCGTCCCGATTGTTGTCGGCTCGCCTGATTTGCGTCGTTGCGAGCGTTTCGGCCGGGCACTCGCGAAAGTCCTGCGCAATCAAAACGCCCTGATTGTCGCGAGTTCCGACTTGTCGCATTATCCCGCCGCGGCGGATGCGCGGCTTGTTGACGAGGCGACGCTGGCCGCCGTCGCCACACTCGACCCGTCCGTTCTTCAACGCGCCCTCCAAAAGAACCAAGACCGCGGCATCGCCAACCTGCATACGGGCGCCTGCGGCGAAGCGCCGCTGATGGCGGCCATGACCGCCGCCAAGTCACTGGGGGCGAAGCGGGGCGTCGTCATCAGCTACGCCAATTCGGCAGCCTCGCCCGTGGGCGAGGTCTCGCGGGCCGTGGGTTATGGGGCGGTCGCGATGGTCGCGGAGCAAAACATCCCGCCGGCTCCCGCGTTTGTTTCTCCATCGCCGGAAGCCGCTTTTGTCCCGCTGAAACCTGCCGATAAAAAGGCCCTGCTCGCGTTCGCGCGGGAAACGCTCTCGCGGCTCTTCCTGACGGACACCGCGCCGTTGGCCAGAAGCGCCGACGCCGCACTCATGCAGCCGCGGGGCGCCTTTGTCACGCTCAAGAAACACGGGGAATTGCGCGGCTGCATCGGCCACATGATCGCCGACGAACCCCTGCTGAAGGTCGTCGGCGCCATGGCCATACAGGCGGCGTTCAACGACCGGCGTTTTCCGCAGCTGGCCTTTGAGGAATTGAAGGACACGGAAATCGAAATCTCCGCGCTCACGCCGATGCGCCAGGTGCCGTCGTTTGGCGACATCACGGTCGGACGCGACGGGGTGTTGCTCGTCAAAGACGGCCGCTCGGCGGTTTTTCTCCCGCAGGTGGCCGCTGAGCAGGGATGGACCCGCGACGAGATGCTGGATAACCTCTGCCGCAAAGCCGGGCTGGATCAGGGCTGCTGGAGAACCGGTGCGCAATTCTCGACGTTCCAGGCGGTGGTCTTCAGCGAATCCGATTTCAAATAATCATGACGGTTTTTCTTTTCGCCATCGGAGTCATTTCCATTCTGGGGCAGGTCGTCCTGCTCCGAGAATTGCATGTCGCCTTCTACGGCGTTGAGCTTGTTTACGTCCTTTCTTTGGGCATCTGGCTCTTCTGGACAGCGGCGGGTGCAATCGCCGGCCGCAAAAATCTTTCTCCGACGCCCGAAAGCGTGGCCTGGCTTTTGGGGGCTTTCGCCCTGATGCTTCCTCTGGATGTCGCATGGATTCGCGTCAGCCGGGTTCTTCTGGGCGACATCCCCGGCGCGTATCTTTCCTTTTCCCGGCAAATGCTGGTCGCCATGGCGTCCCTTCTTCCCGCTGGATTCCTGTCCGGATTTTTGTTTCAGCGGGCGGCGAAATTATTCATCGGGCAAAACAGGACACTGGCTTCGGCCTACGCCGTTGAAAGCGGCGGTGGGTTAATCGGCGGGTTGTGTTCGACATTGCTGATTCTCTGCCATGTAAGCAATTTCGCCACCGCCCTGCTGTGCTCTTTCCTTGCCGCCATCACCGTTTTCATCGCGCCGCCGAGCGGGCAAAAATCTTTTTTACGCGGGGCTTCCTTTCTCCTGATGATGATTCTGGGTATCCTGCTGGCCGGGGCAGGCTCCCTTGATGACGCAATGACGCGATGGAATCATCCGCATCTTCTGGAGAGCATCGATTCCCCCTACGGCAGGATTACCGGGACCAAGCTGCATCACCAGCTGGCCATCTTCGAAAATGACGCGCTGGCCTGGGAGACCGAAGGGACGGAAGCGGAATTATTCTGTCATCTGGCCGCCCTGCAGCATCCGCATCCGCAAACGGTTCTTGTTTTGGGCGGCGGGATGGAAGGCCTCATCCGGGAAATTCAGAAATACAAGCCCCATCGCGTCGACTACGTTGAACTCAACGCTCGGATGCTCAAGGTCTTGGCGAGACATCTGCCGGAGGACATCCGATCCTCCCTCGGGCAACCGAATGTCCGCACGATCTTCGCCGACCCGCGTCGCTTTCTCAAAAACAGCGGGCGATATGATTTGATTCTGGTCGGCATGCCCGAACCGTCTTCCGCTCAGGCCAACCGCTTCTACACGGGGGAATTTTTCAAACAGTGCGCCGCGCGACTCAACCCGGGAGGCATTCTGGCGCTCCGGCTGCGCACGCCAGAAAATCTCTGGACAAAACCGCTGGTGGCCCGCAATGCCGGCATCTACGGAGCGGCACGAACCGTTTTCTCATCGGTGCTTTTTTTGCCGGGAACACCCGGTGTCCTGACGGCCTGTAACGGGCCCCTGCCCAACACCCCGGAGGTCATGTCGCAGCGGTTGGAAAAAATGAAAATGGACACCCGGCTGGTTTCACCCGCTTATATCCGGTATCTTTTCACCAACGACAGATTCTTCCGCATTAGAAGTCTCCTGGAGCGCCAGCCGGCAACGCCCAATACGGACATCCGGCCTGTTTGTTATCCATACGCGTTTGTCCTCTGGCTGTCCAAATTCTTTCCCCGTCTTGCTTTGATCGACCTGCCGGGTATCACCCGAAAAGACCTGGTCAAGCCGCCTTTCTTGTGGCTCTGGGCCGGTCTGGCCGTCATGTTTTGGCTGAGCCGCTTTCGGCCCGCGGGGTGCCGTTGTCTTTTGGTGGGTGCGGCCGGTTTTCTAGGCATGGTTCTGGAGATCATTCTCCTTCTCCTTTATCAGACGAAAAACGGCGTGCTTTACCAAGACATCGGCTGGCTTCTGACATGCTTTATGGCGGGACTCACCGCCGGCGCCTTCCTTCCCGGCAAAATCATCCCCCGGGCGAATGGTCATCCTCTGAATTTCCGCCATGCGGCCTTCCTGCTGACGGCCGGATTTGTCCTTTTATGCGCCGCCATCCTCTGGATCATCGCCGGCGCGGATGCCGCGGATCTGCCCCAGATATCCATTCTTTTGAGCATTAACGGATTTCTAGTCGGCGGCGTTTTTGCCTGCGCCGGCCTGCAAGATACGATTGATCAGAAAAAAATTGTCTCGCCCCTGTATGCGGCGGATCTTCTCGGCGGCTGTTTGGGCTCTCTTCTGGCGAGCCTTGCGCTGATCCCGCTGGCGGGCATGGATGTTACTTCGTGGATGATGCTGATTTTATCCAGCTTGAGCCTGTTGCTTGCCTAGAGACGGCCATCAGAGTTTTTTTGCGGTGAAAACCAGAAGCCGGGCATCCCTTCTCCCCGCGGCAGGAAAATGAATCAGCTTTCTTTGCGCATCTGAATGCCCGGCATAATGACCCCTCCCTGCGTTCCCTTGCATTTCGTGCAGGCCTGAATATAGTCTTTCTCCAGCAGGCGGCGCATTTCCTCTTTGAATTTTTGTGGATTGCGCATGCCCCGGAATTTAATCTTGTCCGACGCACTCGGCACGAACTGTCCCAAAACTTCACCGTGGAAGGAACGGGGACACAGGTGATATTCACCGCGGGCAATGTTGTGGCAGGCTTTAATGGAACACGTCGCGAATCGTCGCCCGAGCGCATCAACACTGTTATCCACTTCCGGATCCCATCCTCCCCTGTCCGTCCACAGCTTATCTTCCAGCAGATAATTGATGTGGTTTTCCTTCAAGGTGGAAATGACAAGAGGTTTTCGGGAGGAAATTTCCGGAGGAAAAGCGCTGACCGTTACAAGGCATTTACGATGCCGCAATACCTCAAGAATGTCCTTCTCCGGCATAACGGAACCATTGGTGATGAGGTGAACCAAATGAATTTTCTTTCGGCCGATCAGATAGACAATCAGTTTTTTCAAATCTCGATAAAGAAAGGTCTCTCCTCCCATGATGATGAAGCGATCGACGCGACCCACATTGGCCAGAAAATCCGCGACATCGCGCATCAGCTCTTCAAGATCGTAATCGTTTCTCTTTTGATAGAAGGGAATCAGGTTGCCGCAGTCCTTGCACAAAAACGTGCAGCGCGTCGTGATGGGCATCTCCACACGGGGGATTTCCAAACGGCCCGAAACGGCATCACAGATTTTGATGGCCGCGCAAGCCGGCAGAAAAAACAAACGGGCCCATTGTTGTCTCCAAAGAGGCATCGCAAAGATTCGGTATTTATAGTAGAGATTTTCCTGATACCAGCTGCCGGCGAGTTTGTTCAAAAGCTTGTCCGCCCTGGTTTCCCGGTAGCTACCGGTGCACTGACAGCAGGCCGCCAGGTATTTTCTCCGGAAAAGTTTTTTCAATTCCCGCTTGAACAAACGCGGATTTTTTTGGCCCCGAAATTCGACGCCGTCCGGACGATCCGACGCGCCTTGACGCAGCAGGCTCGCGTGAGCCGATCTCGGACACAAATGGTACGCGCCTGCGCTCAAATGATGAAAATTTTTGTGAACGCATCGGGCGAAGCGATTTCGAAGCGCCTGTTCGTCGGTATCGGCCACCGGATTGAAACTGCCCACGTCGCGCCAGACGTCCCGCCTCATAAAATTGATGTCCTCCTTCACAAGGACGGAAAGAAAATCAGCGGGACCGGGCATGTCGCCCGCCGCAAAACGGCTCGCCGTCACCATGACTTTCTTATGCTGGAGCAACCTCAGGACATCGCGTTCCGGGATGACCGATCCGGGCGTGATGATATCGATTAAATCAATTTTCTTCTGTTCAATCAGCCAGCGCAATAATCCGCCGAGCTTCCGATAAAGGAGCGGTTCATATCCGACAACGATCAGACGGTGAACCCGATCCGCGCGGGCCTGAAAATCTTCGAGATCCCGAATCAACGGCTCCAGCTCAAGATCAGGCGAAGGATGATGCGGATGGATTGACGCGCAATCCCGGCAGGCGGCATGACAGGGATGCTGGATGGAGATTTCCACGTGCGGAATAACCAAGCGGCCCGACAGCAACATGAAGAATCTCACCCCGACAGCCAAAGGGGCAAACACCAGGCGGGCCAAAAGACGAACCGGAAACGACCGCTTGTGGATGCGGAAACGGAAATAGATGTACTCCTGATACCAGTCTCCGGAAATGAATTTTAACAACGTCTCCATCATCATGAGCCACGAAAACCCAAAGCGAAACTGCGGAAATTTTTTCTAAAAGATTTCTTTGGTTGAGGATTCCTGTCCCCCGCCTCTGGTGATTTTCCTGATCAACCGAACCCCTAAAAACAGGGCGAGACTTTTTTCCGCGGGCAGTCTCCAGAAGCGCCTGAGAAATGACGGAAAACCCAACAACCGCTTGCCGTCATTTTCTGATTCCGAAGACCTCACGTGCATGAACCAGAGATAGAGCGCGTCCCTGACAAAACCGCGGGGCCGATTGTGCATCCAGAATTCCATGCGTTCCGCGACGGACGGCTGGAGCGTTGCGATTTCTTTCATGATGACGGCGGGCACCGGCGCTCGGAATTGTTCCTGCAGATAGGTCATCGTTTTCCGAAGAGCGATCATCTGACCCCGTTCGCGGGCTTGACGCAGCAATCGGGGCCATTGGATATCCGCGCCGGCCTCGCGCAATATCATGATGGCATCGGGTATCCAGCGCAACGGCGCCACGGCGTTCCAGCGGGCACCGTGAATTAGAGTGTGAAAGAGCTGATCCGTCGGAGAAAGCGCGTAAGCGTCGACTCCATTGAACCGGATTTTCGAGTAATCGTGTTTCATCCTCTGCTCAAAGTGATTGACGCCCCATTCCAAAATGACACGCCAGTGCAGGTCAAATTCCATTCCCGAACCGTCAACCAGCGTCACCGCGTGTCTGATTTTCAAATCCTCTGCATCCGGCGTTCGCAGGTTGGGCGACCAGCCGTCGCCGCACAACAGGTCAACGGCCTGAAGCGCTTTTTCCTGCGGCACAAGCAGATCAAAATCGTTCATCGGCCGGAGCGCCCAATCTTGGTAATACAGCTGGGCCATCGCCGCGCCTTTGAGGAACACGGCCGGAATGCCGCGGGAACACAACAGCCGCAGAACGCGACTCAGGCGGTGCCGAAGCAGTTGATTTTTATACCAGGTCATGCGGTAAAAACCTTTGTATATCGCCAGCGCGGGATGCTCAATGCCCTGTTTCGCAAGATTGCGGTAAAGCAGGGGAAGCAGACGCTGCGATCCGGCATCCAGCAAATCAAAATCAACGGACGCGGCCCACTGCTTCCATGCCGCGATGGCTTCCTCGCCCGTCAGCAGCGCGGCTTTGAGCAAAAGCTCCTGCTCGGTCGTCGGCCAATGATATCCTTCATTCGGCTGGTTCATGAATTTCTTTTGCCCCGTCTTTCTTTCTTTTCCTGTCGAGAGAGGCCTTCAGGACACGCAGATAATCCCTGCGCGAGTCTCTTTCTCTGATACCGGTATTGGCGTCGTGGATGCGTCTTTTCAAAACGACTTCGGGCAGCATGCCGCCCTGAAGTCCACAATCCTGAGCCCGGAGGTACCAATCAATGAATTCGCCCACTTTCAAGTCGGGATTGAAATATCCCGCTTTCAAGAACGCTTCTTTTTTGATGAGCATCGCTCCCGGAACATAACCGGGCATGACGGCTTGTGTGATTTTTATTTTATCTTTTATGACTTCTTCCAATTCCGGACTGTAGAATTGCGCCACATGGCCGAAAACCATATCGAGCCCGGAATCAGCAAGCAACGCCGACATTTGCTTTGTGGTTTTATCCGGCATCCACAAATCATCGGCATCCAGAAATGCCAGAAACTTACCTCGGGAATGTTTCACGCCGTTGTTTCGCGCCGCGCCCGCCCCCTGTCTGGATTGAGAAATGTACATGACATCCTGATAAGACCGCGCGATTTGTTGCGTGCCGTCCGTCGAGCCGTCATTGACGACGATGATCTCCAGCTTCTCGCATTTTTGTGCCATGACGCTGTCGAGGGCGTCGGCAAGGTAGCGCTCGCCGTTATGCACGGGGATGATGACGCTGATGAAACCGCTTTCCATCAATGGTTATTGTCCTTTCTTATTTTGCATGAATGATCAATTTTCCCTTTTGGAAATATTGTCGATTTCCGACGGCGAATTGGAAACTCCACAGATAAACGGATGACAAACATACCCTCGGTATTCAAGGTTTAAACTGGGTCTGGTCAACTTATTGATGACGCCATCTAGGAGATAACGGATAGGAAAAGCCTCCTTCAGCAGAAACTCGGCTGCGCGCCGATTGATGGCATAGCAGACCGACCCTTCACCTTCCAGATATCCCTGCCACACGTGTTCACTCAATTTCTTTCGCCTGCCGTCATAATGTTTTCCGGAACCTATCTCGACATAACTGTGGAAGTGAATAATGTCCCAGTCGTCGGGTATTTCCTTCATGAATATATCGGCGATTTCATGGGCATCGTCCCGCCATACCACATCATCTTCACAAATCAGTACCTTTCCTAATCCCTGATCAACCATAAACTTCCATGCTTTGACGTGACTCAGATAGCAACCAACTTCGCCCTGCGTCAAGTCCCGTTTTCTCCAGTCATCCGTCAGAAGCGCCCCTTCGGCCTTCATCTTTTCCAAATTGATGTATTGTCCGTCAACGGCTTGGATAAATTGAGTCTTTTTGAGATTCATCCTGCCGATCTGAAACAACATAGCCGCCCTGCGCTTAAGCGCCC
>DAOSZO010000062.1:0-13276 GCA_035382085.1 Smithella sp. | reverse complement strand
ACACAAGTGACCGTTTCTTATACTGCCGACAACGAAAAGCAAGTTCTTATCAATTATCAATTTCCTATACTGCCGACAACGAAAAGCAAGTTCTTATCAATTCAATCAATTTATCAATTTCCTATACTGCCGACAACGAAAAGCAAGTTCTTATCAATCAATATCAATATCAATTCAATTCAATTATCAATCAATATCAATTCAATTCAATTATCAATCAATTATCAATTCAATCAATAATAATAATTCAATTCAATCAATACCCCACATCTTGTGACCAAAATATTCTTTACTCACAAGACGGCATTCTTCTTCCTCCGAAAACAAAAAGCAAGTTCTCATCCATTAATAATAAGATCATTAATAATTTAAAATATTCAATGCCATACGATCATACTTGACAATCTTTGGTGGTCAAGATCGCATTTTTATGTTATATTTTAACCATTAGGAGGGCAGAAAAATGGCTATTTTTGAATATAACGAGGAGGCAGTTAAGAATCTAAGACTGAGTGATACCTCCGTCTTGGACCGCTTGATCGATTTCGAATCGGCGCGCGAAGCGCATTCGAAAAAGGAACACGCCAAGAAAGACAAACGCATGACGATCGGCGAAGCTGTTGCGACATTTGTGCAGGATGGCGACATCATCACCGATGGCGGTTTTTCTTATGTCCGAACTCCGCATCAGGCCTTTCACGAGGTTATCCGGCAGGGCAAAAAGAATTTGCAGATGATCGGATCACCCAATACGAATCAGAGTTTTTTTATTTTTTACGGATGTGTCAATTATTCTCATAATTCATACTCCGGCGCGGAGATGCGTGGGATTGACAGACTCTATGACCGCGCTCTGAAGCAAAACAAGGTCAAAATTCTTTCCGAGTGGAGTCACGGCGGCATGGCTCAAGGGTTTAAAGCCGCGCAACTGGGTTCACCGGGTGTTGCCAGCAAACAGATGATCGGCAGCGACCTTGTGCGCTACAATCCTTATCTCAAAGTTATCCAGAATCCCTTGAAGAAGGATAAGGATCCCGTTGTGTTTGTTCCGGCTTTATATCCCGATGTTTCCTTTATTCATTGTCATGCAGCCGACAAATACGGCAACGCGTATATCTATGGCCCGGCGGTGAATGATCTGGCAATGGCCGCAGCGGCGCGCAAAGTCATTATTACAGCGGAAGAGATCGTGCCGGAAAACGATATTCGCTATAACAAACAGGGACAGATCATTCCGTTCTTTTACGTGGATGCCGTGGTCGAAATGCCTTTTGGGGCGCTTCCCGGAAGCATGCCCGGATGTTATTACTGGCCGAGGCAGTGGTGGGAAAAGTGCATGCGGTGGGCCACCTTGACGGACGAAAACGCCAAGACATTTCTTGACGAATGGATCATCAATGTCAAGAACCAGTTCGAGTTTGTCGAGAAACTGGGAGGCGCAAAATGGATCGCTGAAGCCCGTCGCCAGACCAAGGCCGCCGAAGGTGATAATGAAGACATTGATTTCTCTTACGAGGAATTTACCCTGAATCATGATTCAGGACTCTACTACTAGAAAGGAGAAAACCATGCGAGACTTAAATGCACCAGCCAATCCTTTGGAAACATTGGCTTATATTATTGCGCAGCAGATTCATGATCATTCGATAGTGTATATCGGCACCGGATTGCCCATGGTGGCGGGAATTTTGGCCAAAAAAACCCATGCCCCCAATATTACCCTCGTTTATGAATCCGGAGGGCAGGATCCGATCGAAGGAGACATGCCCTGGTCAGTCGGCTGTCCCTTTACCTGGCGCAAATCTCCCACTATTATGGAAATGGCTTACTCTTTCGCCCAATGTTACAATGGGTATGTTGATATCGCGTTCCTGGGGTTTGCCCAAGTGGACATGTACGGGAATGTGAACACGCACATGATTGGCCAGGATTTTCACCATCCCAAAGTTCGCCTGACCGGAAGCGGCGGCAATAACGATCTTTCTTCGCTGATGAGCAACATGGTTCTGGTCGGACTCCAGACGCCGGACAAATTTCCCGAGAAGGTTGATTTCATCACCTCCGTAGGATATTTAACCGGCGGGAATTCCCGCCAGGAAGCCGGTCTCATCGGCAACGGTCCCAGCGCGGTCATCAGTCCCTGGGGTGTTTATGATTTTCATCCGGTCAGTAAACGCATGCGCGTCAAATCCCTGACCCCCGGGGTTACGTTTGAAATGGCGCAGTCGCTGACAGGATTCGAATTGTTGAAACCGGACGGAGAAATTCCACAGACAAAACTGATCACCGACGAGGCGTTGAAGATTATACGTACCCAGGTTGATCCGCGCGGCGTTTTCACCACCATGCCGACATAGGCGTTAGACGGAAGATTCTTTCATGGTGAGGAAAGCGGTTTGGATCAGTCTAAAAAAAATGTGGGATAATCAAACAATGGCTTTAGGGCAAGCGATAAAGCATCAGGGGGTAAAGCCGACGGTTTTACTAGCTCGTCAATTCTGAAAAAAATGTGGTCCGGTCTGAACGGCTTCTTGCCCAAATACGTTTTGCGAACATCATAAAGAGCCTGATGACCTCATCCTGAAATATTTAGCTTGTTCAGCGAATTTACTTCTCTTCAATAAGCAATACCTTCAATTATTTTGGCACAAAAGAAATCGCTTCTTATATTCCCTACATCAAAAAGCAATTTCTTATCAATTCAATCAGCGCCAATTCAATCAAAGAGGGGTCAACCAGGCTCTTTTCCTGGATCGAAACGAATTCGACATCATAAAAAAAAATCAACTGGACATGTTGCCGCGACATTAATGACGGAATCCGACCCAGTTTCCATCCCATCGGGCATTGAGTTCGAACGGATCATCGGATTTATACCAGTAATCTTCGATAAAAAGATTGAAGGCAACTTTTTGTATAAAACACACCTTGGGGTTGTCGCTGTCTGTCACCACGCATTCGCATTGGTTCCCCTGATGATTCAGATCATTCGGATCCATAAAATACACAACCCCTTCGGTATCGTCGTATCCGATAACCAGCACATAATGCCCTGAAGAGGGAATCCCGAGAATCGGTGATCTCCACAGGTGCACCAGAACCGGAGAGCCGGTATTCAGAAACGGGACAATTTGAGTGAGGAAAATATTTCTTTTTTGATCGGAAATGTCATTTTCTGTTCCCGTGAGCGTCTCTCCGTAATTGCCTGCCATCACCTGGCTATACAGAGCGCTGCTGCCCGATTCATCCAGAAGTCGTTCGGCGGCTTCAATAAGAGAGGGAAAGTTAATGCCGGGCAAGACATTATACTGACTATCGATGTAATCAAGATATTCCGCTGTTTGCGACGTGGCCAAAACTTCCGTCGGATAATTAATGTTCTCCGTGATTTCGGCAGGACAATTCTGGTCTACAATCCCGGTTTTTACATGTTTGAGATGATCACCGTAATATTTCATGGTCATGTAAAAACATGTCGCCGCACATAAGCCAGCATCCTGAGACACATAATAATAAGAAGGATTGCCCTTGATCGTTTCGTAGGGATGCTGCTGGGGAATATTTTTCGCGACAACGGCAAGTGACAGATTCTGTGTGCTTGACCCTGAATCGTCCGCAACCATTACCGTGAACTGAAAGACTCCCGGAGCCTCCCATGTGATGCCGGAGAGCTTTCCGGCCGAGGAGAGCGTTATTCCCGAGGGCAACGACCCCTGGGTGATGGAAAATGTTTTCGCGCCGCTGCCGCCGGTCACACTGATTTGTTGGCTGTAAGCCTGCCCGACCAAACATGAAGCCAGAGAAGTTACGGTAATTCGGGGCAGTGAGATGGAACTTGAAACCGATGAATCAGATCCCGAGGAGCTACCGCATCCGCTCGGTACAATACTGATCAATAAAAAGATTACGACCCACCATCGATTCAAATAATTTTTCATCTTTTTTGTCTGCTCCAGAGAGCTCTTCTTCTGATTTCTCGACCCGATCAAAGAGATTTTCTGCCGCTGAAGGATTTTTTTCTTATTCATGGCGGAAACAGATTACTCCCGCCAAAAAGGAAATCTTCTATGGTCTTTTCTGTTTTTAACTTTCTCCCTTGAAGTGAATGCAGAAAAGCATACTTTCCCCGCTCGTGTCAATATTTATTGAGATTTATACTGGAAAATCAGGATTGATTTGTAATTCCTTCAAGTCGCCGTAAAATCATCCGTGATGGAAAGAACCGAAATGGTTCCAGGAAAATATGATGTTTATTTTTTCTTCCGACATTGAAAAAATCCCTCAACAGGGAAACCATGAAAGCTTAATAAATATTTGGACTACAGGACGTTTATTTCCAACCTTCCTGATAATAATTTTTCCGGGCAACAATGGTTTTGCATTCCATCGCTGGATCGCTGAGTGTTTCGGATCCGCTAACGTTTTGACGATCACCAACCGTGTTCAAAATGTTCTTGACACAAAAAAACACGTTTCCTATACTTCTTTCTGTCCCGAGCATTTTTATTGATGATTATCCATATAAACAGAGAAAGAAGCTGTAAGGTTAACTGATTCTAGATCAAGGATTGGTTCCGGCCGTGTCCTAATTTCTGTATCAAATCTTAGTGATCCATCCGCTGTATAGGAAAGGGGAAAGCATGATTTTTTGCGGGACAAACGACTCCAGCAAGTCCCTTCAAGCTTCAATAAGCCGTAAGCCGGTTGCATGGACAACAGCATTACTGATTTTGCTGACCTTTTGGATTATTTACGGTCTGACGCCAAATGAACCGTTCGTTCTGCAAGGGGCAGTGCTCGAGCAGTTCGTGGAACGTGGTCGTTTGTATTTTGTTGATGGTCAACTTCAGGGCAGTGCTTTGATCAACCGGGAAACCCAAACGGAACAGTTCAAGATCATTCCTTTCAATATGTTCGAGTACAATGGCCGTTATTATGTCAACCACAGCGTCGGACAATTTGTTCTCGGCTGGCCGTGGTATCGCGCCTGTCTCTTTTTGGGGCTGCGCTTCTCTGACCATTATGAACAGGTCTGGCAAATCCTGCGGTGGACACTTATCGCGCCGATGGGCGCGCTTGCGGTAGCCGCACTTTTTATTATTGCAACACAGCTCGGCGGTTCCCGCACATTGGGTTTTTTAACCTCGATTGTTGCCGGACTGGGAACGCCATGGTGGGCAACTGCGACGCATTATTACCATGATATGTTCGGCACATCATTGCTCGTAACAGGGACAGCAGCGGGTCTTATCTATTCCAGATACTCGGGACCACGACAATTGGCGCTTTTGATACTTTCAGGTATTTGCATGGGATGGTCAATTTTCACGACATACCTCGTAGGCCCACTTGCCCTGCTGATCACGTGTATCTTTCTTTTCCGTCAACAAACATTTGTCGGACAGATGATATTGGGGGTGACATTCCTTGTTGCAGCCGGCCTGCTACCACTAACCAATCTTTTCTTGCTGGGATCTCTCATGACTACCGGGTACTCGCGCATGGAAGTATTTATTCTCTATCCAACACCATGGGACTTGCCCAATCTTCTTGAGAAACTTAACTTTTATTTGTTTTCTCCCGGTGTCAGCCTATGGTCACTATTCCCGGGACTCATGCTGGCTTGCTTTTGGTCGTCACCGTCCCGACCGGAAAAGGATGCCGTAGTGTCGGAGGCATTGAGCGGAAAGACACGTGCCATTATTATTGCATTGGCCATCGTTCATCTTTTATACATTTCCTCAATGCAAGCATATGGTTTTGTAGCGTGGGGCATGGGGCGTTTTTTTATTCCTGAGTTCTTTCTTCTGAGCCTTCTGGTGCCTAATATCCTAACCGCTGCCCAACATCGCTTCAATGGACTGGACATGTTGTTGACCGCCCTGCTTCTCCAAGGTTTCATGAATGCGAGCATCATAGCGGCAATCGGGTTGCACCACGTCAACAGCCCATTGGAACAACTGGCCTCTCAACGATTGGGATTACTGCCTGTCGCAGCACCCATTCTATCGTTATTGCTTGCCGCCCTCATTCACGGGGCGTTATATCGGAGGGGCAAAAAAATCGAAAGATCACGTATGAAGTGATGCATTTCAATATTTCCGCCGGGCAACAATGGTTTCGCATTCCATCGCCAAATCGCCGAGTGTTTCAAGTCCGCCGATCTTATCCACCGCCATTAATAAGTTTCCCAATCCATTGGCGATGTGATGCAGAAAAGCCGGTTTGTGCTTCTTGAATCCCAGAAATCCGTAGGCGCCCAGCGCCTGCAGAAGCCGCTGTACGGAAGCCATCCAAAAGTTTCGAGCAAACTCATCGCGGCAGTAAGAAGCCTTCATCAGTTCATAATAAAAGTCCAGCAGTTCATTTCTTTCTTCATCTTCAAAGGGAACATACGGGTCGCAAAGCAGCGACCCCAGATCGTAAAAAAGACACCCCCGGCGCATGCCCTGAAAGTCAATCATCACGGGTCTTTCGTTTTTCATCATGATGTTCTGCGATTGAAAATCGCGGTGAATCAGCGACGGTTCTATTTTCTGCAGGCGTGCGGAAAGCCCATCCAGTTCCTTCCTCAACCTTGCGGCATCGTCTGACGACAATTTGATTCCGCAGACCTCCCCGACAAGATTTTCCAGAAAATAATCGTGCTCCCATTGATAGAGTCTCGGACCGTAACTTTCGGACAACGGCAAATCCGCCGGCAGCCTCTCCAGACTGAAGGAATGCAAACGGCAAATCTGCGCAAGCGCCTGAAAATAATAATCGCGCCGCTTTGCCCAGGACTCGAACCGCAGCGACCACAAATCCACATCGCCCAAGTCTTCCATCAAAATAAAATGTCTGCCGGCATCCTGCAGAATGATTTGCGGCACAGTCATGCCCAGCGAGGCCATGAATTTGTTGATGCTTGCCCAGTGGGCGTTTTCCGCCACTTCATCGCCGTAATGCATGAGAATGAAACTGATCTCATCGGAAAGCACGACGCGGTAAAACCGGCGGTCGGAGCCGCCTTTTCTGATCGGCTCCAGTTTGAAATCAACCCTGCCCAGATGACCGGTCAGGAATTTTTGAATTTCTTTGTGCATGTTTTATTTTTTAAGTCTTCCTTAAGACACTTTCTTCATTCAGTCGTTTGTATTCCTCCACCGTGCCCACGTCATACCAAAAGCCATCGTCAATGATGACGCCGCCGACGGAATGCGGATCTTCCCTGATCATTTTCACCAGTGGCAGGATGACGGACTCGATTTTTCCCGCCTCCAACCACTCCAGAAAAGAGTTTTCCACAATATAAATGCCGGCAAACAGGCATTTCTTTACCCCGTTATTTTTCAGAAGATGCCGAAGGTCGCAGACAAAGCCGTCTTGATCAATATTGACATTGAGCAGCGGTCCGGCTGAGCGCAGGGCCAGCGTGACGGTCGTCTTCAGCGCAAAATGTTTTTCAATGAGCGGCTCAAGCGGCAGACTCGTGACAATGTCGCCGTTGTACACGATGATGCGTTCTTCTCCGGCAATCAGGTCCTCAATGTTTTTGATGCCGCCGGCGGTATCCAGCAAAACCGGCTCATGGCGAAACGTAATTGGAATCCCTTTCCAGTTATTTCCGGGAAATGCCTCTGTATATTTTTCCGCGCAGTGATGCGTGTTGACGATCAATCTTTTCACGCCGACGGCCCGCAGATGTTCCATCGCGTATGTTATCATCGGCCGGCCGCCGATTTCCAACAGCGGCTTGGGCGTGTTCTCGGTCAGCGGCCTGAGCCGCTTTCCCAGCCCGGCCCCGAGAATAAATGCTGTATTAATTTGTTTATTTTTCATATTTTTTAAACCGCAAAGCAAACTCAATTTTTCAAATCTTTTTTGTCATTACCCGGCCTAACTCGAAAATCCAGCATTACCAAGTTCCGGATTCCCGCCTTCGCGGGAATGACAAGCTTCATAACGTTTTACGGAACCGCGCTAGCCGCGTGGTTCTTTTTTGAGCTTCTTGCCGTATTCCGGATCAATCTTCACCATCGCCGCCACAACGAAACCGGGGATCGTCGTGACCAGAATCCAGATGAAAAAATTTTTATAGCCCAGCATGTTCTGAATCCATCCGCTGCTCATCGCGGGAATCATCATCCCCAGCGCCATAATGCCCGTCGCGACGGCGTAAAACACCGTTTTGTATCGGCCCTGCGAAACCATCAACATATACACCGTGTAGGCGGTAAAACCGAATCCGTAGCCGAATTTTTCCACCGCCACCGCAGATCCGACCAGCCATAAATTCTGAGGCTGAAAATGCGACAGGTAAACAAAAATCAAATCCGGCAGGTGCATGACAAAAACCATCGGCCAAAGCCAGAATTTCAAGCCGTTCCGATAAATGACATAGCCGCCCAGAAGACCGCCGAACATCAGCGCCATGACGCCCACCGTGCCGTAAATAACGCCGACCTCCGCCGTCGTCAGGCCCAGACCGCCCTCGGCGGGCGTATCCAGCAGAAACGGAACGACCATTTTGGTGAGCTGCGCCTCGGCAAACCGGTAAAACAAAAAGAAGCAGATGATGAGCCCGATATCCCCGCGCCGGAAAAAAAGCGTGATGATGCGGAAATATTCTGCAAGAAAATTTTTCGATTTGTCCCACGGCGCGCTGACATCTTCGGCCGGTTTCGGCAAGACAAAAAAGTGATAGAGAAAAAAAGCCAGAAAAACCGCGCCCGCGCCGGTAAAGGTCAGCGACCACGCGCCGGCTGCAGGGTATCCGTGTTTTTCCAGCAGGCCGGCGAGCAAGACCAGTCCGCCTTCGGCGGCAATCGTGGCAATCCGGTAAAAAAGCACCCGCACGCCAACAAACGCCGCCTGCTGCGGCGCGTCAAGCCCCAGCATGTAAAAACCGTCGGCGGCGATATCATGCGTGGCGGAGGCAAAAGCCATCAGCCAGAAAAAGGCGAGCGTATAGCGCACAAAATCCGTGGCGGGCAAGGTCAGGGCGACACCCGCCAGCGACGCGCCGACGGCAAGCTGCATCGCCAGAATCCAGAACCGCTTGGTGCGGATCATATCCACAAACGGGCTCCACAGCGGTTTGATGACCCAGGGAAGATAAAGCCAGCCGGTATAAAACGCAATCTGCGCGTTGGAAAGCCCCATGTTCTTGTAGAGCACGACGCTGACGGTCATGGCAATCACGTAAGGAATGCCTTCGGCAAGATAAAGGGTCGGCACCCAAATCCACGGTCTCCACGAACCGGCTTTGCCCGTTGAGGTTTCTGTTTTCGATGCAGACATATTTGCCTTCCGCGATGGCCCCGCCTGTTTTTCCCGCAGATTCCCGACCGCGCCGAAATGACAAGTTCAGGAACAAATCTTCTTCAGTAGAGTTTCCGCACTTCAGCGCCGGTAAAGTAGTGCGCCAGAATCTCTTCGGCCTTGAATCCCCGGGAGGCCATCACCGCCGCGCCGATCTGGCATAGCCCAACGCCGTGCCCCCATCCGCCGCCGTGAAGGATAAATTGATTCACCGATCCGTCGAAGGCCCTGACGTCCTCCACGACAAACGCGCTACTTAACAGATGGCTCTTTGAAAGCCAGCGGCGGATTTCCAGTTCCTTGCCGACTATCACGGCTTGCCGGGTTCCCTCAATTCTCAGCCGGCGGATTCTGCCCGAAGGACCGCGCTCCAGGGGAATCAGCGCCTTCAATTCACCGAAATCAAGACCGGATTTCTCCCTGAGGAGGCCTTCGAGCTCTTCCCGCTCATAATCAACCCGCCAGCGGTAAAAATCCGCCGTTTCGAGATCGAAATCCGGAAGAATCGCCTTCAACACGTCTTGATCGGCCGTATTGCAGTAAGCCTTCGGTCTGCCGGTGAGCCACCATTTCGCCTCATCCTCCGAGCGCACCGGGGAATGAAAATCCGCGTCGTCGCTGATGTTGCTCAGGTAGTCATAATGCCGGTCTTCCCATGCCGAAGCGTAGACATCCGTCTGCCCGCCGCAGCATTTGTGGTAACGCGCGTCGCAGATGCGGCCGCCGGAACATAAAAAGAGCCCCCGCGTGTCGTTGACCGCCTGCCGGACATTCGGAGAAATGATTCGGGTGATTCCCTGATAACGCTGGCAATGGTCGTCGGCACAAACATCAAAAGCGTCATGGTCGTTGACATCCCGCCAGACGACCCTTTCATCACCGGCGCCGTCGGTGTTCTCCCGCCGCGGCTCCTTCTTCTTTTCCAGCATCGTCACCAGCCAGCTGCGGGCCGTGACGGCCTGAGCTTTCAAAAACTCCAGCGGCGCGCGGGCCGACATTTCCGAGGAAATGACGCTGGCCAGATAATCCTCCAGCCGAATTTCATTGATGAGATGAAAAGAAGAGCCGCCGGCGGCCAGCAAAATGATGTCGGCGGAAAAGGTCAGCGCCTGCGTCCTCTGCCAGTGAAAATCAATGCCGATTTTCACATCGCTCAGCGAAAAAGACGAATTTTCTGCGGCGGCAAGCCGGATTTCCCCGCTCCGGATCACATCCTGACGCGCCTCATCGGAAAGCGAAACGGCGCCGTGATCGCCCCGGACAAAATGACGGCCGCTGACCGCGCGGCCGTCCGGCAGACGATAGTCCCCGTTCAACAGCAAATCGGCATGCTGAAAATGCTGAAGCAGAGCGACTTTTATTTTGGGATCCCCCGTGATCATGCATTCACCGCCGTTTTGAAAATCCAAATGGTTTGCCGCATTTCGCACATTTTGATAGAAACTGTTTAAGGACAAAAGAAGAATATGTCAAGGAAGTTCGCTCCATGCGCCTCTGCGCTCCCATGATTTCTCTGTTTTTTGACCGCACCCTGGCGGCTTCGAAAAGCGCGTCCCCAAAATACGGCAAAAAATCGGTAAAAACATTATTTACCGCTTGAATATCATTATTTTATCGTGTATGGGGTTTAAAAAATATCAAAGCGGACGGACTATGGCGCATATCTGGCCGATTGGGGGCGGGAAAGGAGGCTCGGGCAAGAGTTTTCTGGCCAGTTCTCTGGGACATCTCCTGGCCAAGGCGGGCAAAAGAACGCTCTTGATTGATCTGGATCTGGGCGCGGCCAATCTCCACACTTTCGTGGGGGTGCCGTATCCGGAAAAATGTTTTTCCGATTTCATCGCCAAGAAGCATCTGACGCTCGAAGACGTGAAGCTGCCCACACCCTGTTCCAACCTGTTTCTGATCAGCGGCGCAAACGACACGCTAGATATCGCCAATCTGCCCTATGAAAAAAAAATAAAAACGCTCAGGGCCATCAACAGATTAAATTACGATTACATCCTGCTGGATTTGGGCGCGGGCACGTCTTTCAATACGCTTGATTTTTTCCTGGCTTCCCGCAACGGAATTTTCATCACCACGCCGGAGCCGACCTCCATCGAAAATGTTTACCGACTGATGCGCGCGATCTATTTCCGCAAAATCCGGCATTATTTTTCCGCGGCCCACTTCAAGGACTTGGAGCAGAAGGTCAAGCAGCACTTTGATGAAATTTCTTTCAGCAAGCCCGAGCGCATTGTATCCGTCATCCGGAAAGACTTCCCTGAAAAATATCAGCTGATCAAAAAAGACTTCGACACCTTTTGCTTCAAGCTGGTCATCAACCAGATGCACAAGCAGGACAACATTGCACTGGGTCCACAAATCTGCAAACTCATCAAAACGCACATGGGAATGAACGTGGAGTTCGCCGGCAACATCGCCTATGACGAGCACGTCCACGACGCCGTCTGCCAGCGGGTGTCCTTTTTGGATCGATACCCGCACACCCGCGCCGCCAATGATTTGCGTGACCTGAGCAAAAAATTGAGCGCGTCTTCCGGTGAACAGTTGTCGCTCAATTACCTTTAAACGAAACCTTGCCGGGACACGGTCGCGGATTGAGGGGCTCCATGGACAAAAAATTTTCTGAAATGAATTATTATGAAATGCTGGACATTCGGCCGGACGCAAACGCCGCCCAGATACGGGCGGCCTATAATTACGCCCTGCAGATGTATCAGGCCGATTCCCTGGTGAGCTATTCTTTTTTCTCCCAAGACGAGCGGCGGGAAATTCTCGCCTTGCTGGACAAGGCCTACGCCACGCTCATCAACGAACATGAACGGGAGAAATACAATCAGGAACTCGCCCGAAACGGCATCCTCGACGTGATGGAAAAAAGCGCCCAGGTCAAAAAAGAACCCGTCAATATTTTTGACATCAGCAAACACAAGGATTTTTTCGCCGCCCGCCGAACCGATGCCGCGGATTTAAAAATGAAAATCGAGAAAAACGAACGCATCCGGGACATCCTTGGCCGTTCCGTTTTAACCGGTGCGGACCTCAAGGACATGCGAACCCAACTGGGCGTCACCCTGGAAAAAATCCATCAGGAAACCAAAATTCGCCTCGATTATCTGCGAAACATTGAAGACGACAAAACGGAGAAACTGCCGGCGGCTGTTTTCCTCAAGGGTTTCATCAAGGCGTATCTAAGGAGCCTTTGCCTCGAACCCGCGGATGAACTGGCCGCCCGCTATATGAATTCGCTGCCCGGCAAAAATTAACTTGACAGCGTGATTTGATGAGGTAGAGTTATCGTATAATCATCCGGAAAAGTCATTGAATCTTCCCGTGCTCAATCATTCCATGCAAACAGGGTTCATCCGGATTTTTTAAGAAGTTTCAAAGGAGTGAAAATGAAAAAATCATTGAGGTATTTTGTCCTGCTGTGCCTGATGACGCTGGCGATCACCGCCTGCGCGCCCAAGGAGGAAGACAAGCCGGAGCCGGTCAAGCCCAAAATTGAAGGCACGCAACTCATTGCCAACGCAGGGTACAAGGAAGTGACGCTGGACTGGACCATGAACGCCGACGCCGAAACCTACAACGTCTATTACATCGCCGACACGGCGGGTGTCTACAGCAGCACCAACAAGCCCAGCGCCTCCACCCTGCTGGCCGGCACCAAAATAACCGGTTTGATCAGCGCGACGTTAACAATAACCAACCTGACCAACGGTACGGAATACTGGTTCGCCGTCACTGCAGTGAACCAAAACGGTGAAAGCGATTTGTCTGAAATCGTCTCCGCCACCCCCAGCGACCCCGCGCCGCCCAAGGCGCCTTCCAATGTCCGCGCCAACGCCGGAAACACTCAAATCACCGTAACGTGGGATGAAGTGGTCGGAGCCGATCAATACACCTTGTATTACAGCTATATGGACAGTCTTTTAAACATTGACAACGACCAAATTGACGATGCCGG
>DAOSZO010000061.1:0-13794 GCA_035382085.1 Smithella sp. | reverse complement strand
CGATGCCCGGAATGGGCGGCGGCGGATATCCCGGAATGGGCATGTAATCAATGGGCAAGAAGCCAGGATGACTTAACGCAAGTCCGAGTATCGGCGCAAAAAGCCTCCCTGTCCGTAAGGATGGGGAGGCTTTGTTTTATACGGCGGTTGGTCTTGTTCTTCAAAGGTCTGTCACATCTGTTTGAAGAGGTGCATGTACTGGCGGCTGACGGTAAGGGTGTCGGATCGGTTCTTCAGTTTTAAGATGCCGCGGCCGGTTAAGGAACGTCCGACGTGTTCAATCCGAGACACCTGGACCACGGTGCCGCGGTGGATTTGCCAGAATTTCTGCGGATCCAGTTCGCGGGTGAGTTCCTTGATGCTTTTTTTGATCAGCGCTTCCCCGTCCGAGGTCATCACCAGCGTGTATTTGTCTCGGGCTTGAAAATAATCGACTTCTTCCACGGAGATTAGGCGGAAGGTATTTCTATGCTGCGTTTTGATCCATTGCAGATAGTCATCTGTGCGACGGTTTTTTTGAAAACCGGCGAGAATTTGTGTGATGACGTCGGCAAGCTCCCTTGGCGGTTCAGCGGATGCCTGGAGTTGTTTTTTTAAACGGTTGATGGTTTGTTGCAGCCGTTCTTTGGTGACCGGCTTCACGAGATAATCCACAGCTTCGCGTTCGAAGGCTTCAACCGCATATTGATCAAACGCGGTGACGAAGACAATCCGGCATGCGCCCGCGATCTTTTTGGCCACATCCAGGCCGGAAAGCCCGGGCATTCGGATATCCAGAAAAGCAATGTGCGGCACAAAATCATCTACCATTTTAACGGCTTCTTTTCCGTTGGCTGCTTCGCCGCAAATTTTCAGCTGCGGCCATACCTCGGCAAGCATTTTTTTGAGATAGGTTCTCAACTCTTTTTCGTCATCGGCAATGATGGCTTTATACGTCATCGATCGGCACCTCGATAATGGCCCGGACGCCCTGCGGTTGGTTTTCTTCCATCACCAGCTTTCCTTTTTCTCCGAAGAGCAGATGCAGGCGCTTTCGCACATTGGCGATGCCCACATTCGGCTGATCGAAATCGGTAAATCCCAGGCCGGTATCCGCAACTTCTATTTTTAAAAGGTTGTTTTCCCGTGCCGCCCTGATGATGATTTCCCCACCTTCGACTTTCGGTTCCAGACCGTGCCGGACGGCATTTTCGACCAGCGGCTGAAGCAGCATCGGCGGGAAAACATGTTGCCAGAGATGATCCGGAACGTCAATCTGATAATGGAGGCGTTCGGCCATCCTGATTTTCTGGATGTCCAGATAAGCTTTGATCATGGAAATTTCCTGGGACAACGTCGTTTTTTCCGGCAAGGTCCGCGAAAGCGATACGCGCAGATATTTCGTCAGATCCAGCAGCATGGACTTGCCCTTGTCCGGCTTGGTGTCAATCAGACTGATGATATTGGAAAGCGTGTTGAATAAAAAATGCGGTTCAATCTGTGCCTGCAGCATCCTCAAATTAGCGGAAAGAGTTTCCTTTTCCAGGGCCAGTCGCTTGATCTTTTCTTCCTCCAGCATTGCATTGCGGTATTGCAACCTGATTTTCGCGATGAACGAATAAAGCATCACAGAACTGATGATGATGCCCGCGATCACAGCCTGTCCGAAAAGATTGTTGGTGTTCCAGTCCACGCCAATGGCGAAGACCTGTTGAAGGAGGATCATGCCGGCGCCCAGTCCGATGAGAACACCGCAGGCGATGTCGATGCCGGCGATCAACAAAAATCGCGCCCAAGTGCGCGGCCGAAAAACCCACAACGACAATAACAACATCAATGAAATGGTCACGCCCAGCGAGTGCACCATGATAAAAGTGACGAGAAAATCTTTAAGGGGGCTGATGAAAGTGAAAACAAAAGCGATCAAGGTGTTGACGGAGCCGATGATAATACCGTCGGCCAGAATGTTTCTGAACTTTGACCAATATTTCAAGATAAATTCTGTTTCGTATTGTGTTTCCGTCATGATGGCGTCTCTTGGTTCCGGATTTTTAATTTTCCATGCCCCCGCGGCATCTCTGCTTCCATTCGGAGGTCAAGCGCGCATGAAATATCCCTATATCCATGTTCGTGCTGGTTCTTACTTTAGCATAAATATTCGTCATGAGCTTCATGAGAATTTACGTCCCAGATACGTCGAAGAGGCTTCTTCTGCGAGTCTTCATAAGACTATTCGCAGGTGCATGAACGCGTTTTGGCTGGTTTTCGCGACGTGGCGCTGACCGGCACGGAGCGGCATTCCTACAGCAGGGTTTGCAGTTTCATCAGCAAAACGACGCTGCCGGAAAACTTGAGTCGTCCATTCATAAACAAGCCGAGGCCGGTGGCTGATTTGTTCACCAATTGCAGGGCGTCCAACATGTCGAGGTTCACGGTTACGGCAGGCTTTTCTTCGTCGTTGAAGATTAGCTTAAGCGGAAGGATGTCGCCATCTTTCTTTTTCAGATTCATGTTGACGGTGCCTTCCGTGGACATCAACGCTTCATAATATTTGGCATTGATGAGCGCGAAGGGATTGCCCATGAAATGATCAGCCAGTTCATGGAATTTTCCGGTGACGGCATCCCGCCAATCTTTTTCGGATATGTAAAGCGTGAAATGAGGTTCGTCAATTGGACCTCTTATCACGTCCAAATGGTTTCCATTTTTGAACCTCAGAGAATAGATTTGGCCCTCGATGTCAAACTGCATTCTGAGATCGCTGCCGTTCAGGAACGAGAAATCTATAAGGCCGAAAAATTCCTTCAGGCGGTTGAAATGATTCGGAACAAGTTGGGTGAAGAAATCGTTCATTTCAATGTTTTCCGGCGCTTGGGGAATGACCCACTGCCGCATATGGCCTCCTTGCATGTGTTTTAATAAAATTCATTTCAGACGGCATGGGAATGTCGGCCGGAGTCAGGTTTTTGCCAACCGTTTGCCGGACTCCGGCCTGCATTTCCAGTGTCGCCGGAGGAGATGATTCCGTATCGCATGAGTCGGGCCTTCTGTAAACCGTTCGGCGACGGGATGTCATATGGGGCGACGGATTGTTGCAGCGAGGCATAATTCGTATGCTGTCGGTGATGAAACGAACTTTCCTCGATGCTTTGTGTTATGAGGAGTGGAAATCAATGGCAAGGGTGTTGGCCAGAAAAATGGAGCGCACCCGGGATGCCGCGACGCGGATTTGCTTGACAAGGGAAAAGCGTCATATTATTAGGCGAAAAAAACCGAAAAAACCGCAAAAAAGGGAGGCGCCTATGTTTGAATCAAAAACGGAAATGGTGGCGACCATTGTGATTGTATTGTATCTTATATCCTTGTTTGTCGTTCTCCTGAAAGAACTGGGTATTGTATCCCTTTAAGTGGAGCGAAAAAATGGGAAAATGTTTCCGGGCCATGGAAGGGAGATGGCCTTTGCGTTTTTTGAAGACGGATTTTTTTGCTGATTCCCGCCGGCGTTGTCCGCTTAACCGAATAATCTGAAGCTTTCCGCTGTTTTTGTTTTCATCAGATGAGTCCTGAACGAAAAAAGCCCCTTGTATGCCGACACAAGGGGCTTTTTTTGCTTCAATTCCGGGTTTGAGGGATCAAGTTCTCCTTTTACTCGATACTGCAGTCATAGGGATTGCCGTTGCTGTCAACCTGGATGGAAACTCTGCCGGTGTAGTCGGTCTTTTGGAAATTGATGCCGTCTAAACTAAACAGTGCAGACCATGCCCCGGAAAGATAACGTATCTGGCAATCCGGTGTGTCACGGGGAATGGTTCCGGACAAATCAACCCGCAGCGTTTCGGTCTGTCCCGCCGTCATGTCGCCGATCCTCCACAAAATGACATCGGCTTTCTTGTTGGACTTCCGTATTTCCGCCGTTGTCGAACCGCTGGGATGCAAGGATGCACTTGATCTGTTTACCAACAATGCCCAGCCGTTTGTTCCGCCTTGAGCCGTCACGCCGTAGAGATTTTCACACGCATGTACAGTGACCTCAAATTGCCATGCATAGGTCTGCCCTGGTTGCGGGGCGCCGGGACCGGACACCAAATCGATGCTGATGGTTGCGCCTGAACAGGGATCAGCTTCGTTGACCGTCAGGTCTGTGCAGATGGCGCCCGCTTGTTCGAATTTATTGGTTCCTTCATAAGACGCCCGGTAGCCCAAGACTTTTCCGCCCAGGCCCGTTGTGTCAAGAGGATAACTCAAACTGCCGTCAGCGGGATTTTCGTGGGCCAGTTGCGTTGTCGTGACCTTTGTGCATACGCCCGAACCTGCGGAGTCGGTGACGCAGTCAGCGTTGGTATTGCAGGAGTTGTCTGCATTTGCGGATGAGCCGACGGTGCAAAAACTTTTATCGAGGTCGGTGCACGGCCTGCCGGGGCCGCCTGTTCCCAGCGTCACCGCCTGAATTTGTGCGTTGCCGTCGTTTACCGGAGCGCCAACATCAAGTCCGCACGCCTGGTTGCCCGAACCCGCGCTCGTCGTTGTCACCGTTTCCGTCATCACCACGGGATCTCCGTCCGTCACGGTAGTTCCGGGATCAAACGTAAATGACAAGCTCGTGCCGCATTTGGAATTCGGTCCGGCTGACAGTGTGTCGCATAGAACGAGATTCAGTCCCAAGATGACACATAAGACAAATAAAACATCTCAACCTTCTTGCATAACGCATTGTTTCTGCCCTCCTTCAAAATAATGGTTATTTAATTTGAAGTAGTCGACCCAGCTGTCTCGATGAGACCTGAAGTTTTCCGTCCCCATCTCGCGATGGGTTTGGCTTTTTCTACACCTGACACTCTGGAAGCCGGATTATCCGCAATCCGGCTGTCGTTTTTTTGTGTTTGTGAACCCAATAAGTTTTCGAAAGAAGTTTTTTTTATTTAAAATGAATGGGATGTTCTTTTCTGAATGTAAATTTCCTATCCGTAAAATTCTCACATGTCAATAAGAATTTTGGCGCCTTTGTTCCGGCGTCGCCGGTTGCAGCAATTCAATGGCCGGGAGATTTTTCCGTTACAAAGAACCGGCGTCCTTATCCTCGTCCCTGAAGATCTGTTTTCGTAGGGCCCCCCGGTGGCCGTTGAGAATTTCTCGGTACTTTGCGGTAAAAATCGAAGAGTCAGGTTCGCTTGAAGTTATGAAAGAGCGCAGCAGATTTTTTTTGGTCTCGATGTGATTTTTTATCTGTTCGTCGGTCAGGGAGGCGTAGAAAAGTTCGATCATTTTTCTGCGCAGCGGACGGCAGGTGTTGGTAATGAGAATCACGACGATGTTGTTGCCCACTTCCGCAACCAGCTCCTGCGACTGAAGTTCAAGCTCAACCAGGCGGGCTTTGTCATCCAGATTAGCCAATTCCTCGTCAAAGATATCTAGCATGTTTTTGATGTCCCGCGGCGTGAAGCGTCTGGCCGCAAGATTCAAAATCTCCGGCAGGAAAAAAACCCAAAATTCCCAGATTTCATCCAGGATATAGGGATCGGCCAGCCATTCGCTGTCGGTTTTTTCCGTTTGAAGAAAAAGCATTCTCAGAAAGTCGATGCTGGCGCCTTTCATGTAGTCGCGGACATAAACGCCGTCTCCCTGTCTGATGGTCAGCACATTCATCAGCTCCAGATGCTTTAAAGCGATTCTGACCGATGCTCTGTCTACGTGCATGTCGGAAGCCAGTTGTCTTTCGGACGGAAGCTTGTCTCCCGGTTTTATCTGCCTGCTGAAAATCTGCCTGATCAGAACATTAATGACATGTTCATGTGATTGAAATTTCTTCATCTTTTCTCCTTGCTCGAAAAATTTCCAGATGAAATGAAAAAAATCTTGACATCTGGTAAATAATTTTATAGTAATTGGTCAACCAATTACAATTATAAATATACCAAAGCTTGAGCGGAATATCAAGAATTAATTCACGGAGGTTTCTTCTGTGCGGGATGTTTATATCATCGGTGTTGACACCATCAAGTTCGGCAAATACATGGATAAAAGCATCAAGGAGCTGGCGATTCAGACCGCGACAGGTTGTTTGAAAGATGCGGGGCTGGCCAAGGATGACATTCAGGCGCTTTGGTTTGCCAATGCAGGATGGGGCGAAAGGGGCCAGATGACGATACGCGGGCAGGTGGCGCTCAAGGGGATGGGCATCGAAGGCATTCCCATCACCAATGTTGAAAACGCCTGCGCGGGCGGCTCCACGGCTCTGCATCACGCCTGGTTGGGCGTGGCCGGCGGTTTCTATGACATCACCATGGCGGTTGGCGCGGAGAAACTCTATTGGTCCAACAAAAATCTGGTCTTTGCAGGTTTTCTCGGCGGCATTGATATTGAAAACGTCATTCCGCTGGCGAGGACGCTTTCCGCTTTCGCTCTGACCGACGAGGAGCGGGCGATGAGGGAAGCGTTCAAAAAGAAATATCCCTCCGCGAATAGAAACGGCGGCGGTTCGGGAAGTTCCACAAGCAAAGAATCACGCTGGAAAAAATATCGGGATAAATTTACCGCCTTTATCGTCCTGTCGGAAAAAATCGGCTATGATACTGTGCGGGAGCTGGCCAAGATGACTTCCGGGGATCACTCTCCCTTTATGGATATTTATGGATTTGCGGCCCGGCAGCACATGAAAAAATATGGATCAACGGTGGAGCAGCTGGCCATGATCGCTTCCAAGAATCATTTCAATTCGACGCTCAACCCCAACGCCCAGTACTGTTTTGAAGTTCCGGTGGAGAAGGTCTTGTCCGATCGTATCGTCTCTTGGCCGCTGACCCGCGCGATGTGCGCGCCCATCGGCGATGGCGCCGCCTCGGCCATTTTGTGTTCCGAAGACGTGGTCAGAAGACGGGGACTCATTGGACAGGCCGTGAAAATCAGGGCTTCCGTCTTGGGTTCCGCCAGGCGCACCTCTTTCGATTCTGATATTCCGGAAATCGGCGAGAGGCTTTCCATGCGGGCGTACGAGATAGCGGGCGTCGGGCCAAAGGACATCAATGTCGCCGAAGTGCATGATGCGTCGGCTTTTGGGGAGCTCGTGCAGGCCGAAAATCTCGGATTCTGCCCACGGGGCGAAGGGGGAATTCTTGCCGAAAAAGGGGAAACGAGCCTCACGGGACGCATTCCCATCAATCCCAGCGGAGGATTGGAATCGCGCGGCCATCCCATCGGCGCGTCCGGATTGGCGCAGATTCATGAGCTGGTGACCCAGCTGCGGGGCCGGGCCGGAAAACGCCAGGTTCAAAAGGCCAGACTGGCTCTGGCGGAAAACGGCGGGGGCGCCCTGGGGGCGGAAGAAGCGGCGATGTGCATTCATATCCTGGAGGCGCCTCCGAAATAAGAAAGCGCGAAGAGAAGGGCGCAGGCGGTTTACGAAAAAGAAGGTCGAGCTTCATGTCGGCGTCGGTTCCTGACGGTTGAGCCAGGGGTCGTCATGCCGATGAGTTCAGTCAATCCATAAAGGGAGGGGAATATGGTAAAACCGAAGGAAGATGAATTTTTGTTGGAGCGTGAACCGCGTTTTGAGGATAGCTTCTGCAGTATTCAGGCGATTCCCCAAATACCCAAGCTTCATCTCAAGGAAACCAAAAAACTGGTCAGTTACGCCCGCCGTTTCAATGATGAAGTCGTTCGGCCTCTGGCGCTGAAGACCGATCTGAAGACCTTTCAGGATCCGGATTACCTGCCCTGGGACATTGTGGAGAAGGCGAATCAGTGGGGTTTCTACACCATGTTCATCCCCAAATTGTTCGGCGGTCAGGGATGGAGTTTGCCGGCTCACGCCTATGTCATCGAGGAATTATCGTCGGCCTGCGTGGGAATCGCCAACGTCATCTTCGTGCACTATCTGGGTTTCGTGACCATACTGGCTTCCTGGAATCTTCCCCTCATCAATAAAATTTGCCGGGAAGTCGCGGCCGGTCAGCGGACCGGCAATCCCTGCTTGCTGACGCTGGCGATTACCGAACCGGGTGCCGGAACGGATGTGGAAGAAGTGGAACTCGTCGATCGCGGCAAGGTGACCTGTTACGCCGAAAAGGTCAAGGGCGGGTACGTCGTCAACGGCACCAAGATATTCATTTCCATGGGGCATGTGTCCACCTGGCATGCCCTCATCGCTTATGCCGATTTGAAAAAACCGTCCGAAAATACCGTCATGCTTGCCGTCAAGACCGGGATGAAGGGATTCAGTTTCGGCAAGCACGAAAACAAGATGGGACAGCGCGCCTGCTGCGCAAGCGAACTCGTTTTTCAGGACTGTTTCGTGCCGGACGAATATGTTCTGGGGGATTCGCGCTATTTCCCAAATTCCCAGATACGGGCAACCGGCGATCTGGTCAATCAGATTATTCACTACGTTGTCGAGGTGACCCGTGCTTCCGTGGGCGCTTTCGGAACCGGCGTGGCGCGCGGTGCCTATGAACGCGCTCTGAAGTTCGCCAGCGAAACCGAGGTGGAGGGCAAGCTGCTCATCAACCATGAATGGACGCAGATCATGCTGGCGGAAATGTACAAAAACGTGATCGCCGGACGACTCACCTATAACGAAGCCAATTATTCGAATAGTCTCAGGGGCGGGATCTTTCATTTCCTCCAGATCAAACCGCTGTATTACTATCTAAAATTTATTCCCCAGCCGATCATCGACATGTTTTTTGTTCCCTTCTATAAATTGAAAATAACCAACTGGCTCATCCGTCAAATCTTCGTGGAGGGGCAATCCATGGAAGCGCAGAAGCGCTGTTCCGGCTGGTCATCCATTGCCAAGTTTTTCGGCACCGATATGGGCATGAAGAACAGCCAGATGGCCCTGGAAATGATGGGGCAGGCGGGTCTGCGGCATGAAAACGGCGCGGAAAAGATTCTGCGTGATTCCAAGCTGTTGCAGATTTATGAAGGGACCAACCAGCTCAACCGACTCAATCTTTTCAACTGCCTGATCGCACGCGGCGTTCCGCAGGCCCGCGTGTTCGATGAATAGGAGGGAATCGACCATGCTGACCACGACCAAACAGGAACTCAAGTCTTTTGAAGATCTGGCCAGAAGCTTCGCGGCCAAGGAGCTTGCCGCCAACCGGGAGGAACACGACCGCTATCCCTTTGGGCCTTTTTTTGATGATGTGCTCGCCAGGGCCTATGAAGTCGGATTGCTCGGCGCCACGCTGCCGGAAGATTGCGGCGGCATCGGTCAGGGGATCAGCGCCCTGTGCGTCATTCTCGAGCATATCAGCGCGGTGGACGCGAGCCTCGGCGGAATCATCTTCACCAACGCTTTTGCTCAGGAAATTCTGTTGACGGCCGGCGGCAAAGAGCTGCTTGCCGGTGTCATGGACAAGGCGGCCGACGCACCTTCCGCGCTCATCGCCTTTCCGGCTTTTGCCAATCCCTCGGAAACAGGCGTTTCGCTCGAGGCCGCGAAAGCAAACCATGTCCACCGACTCAGCGGCGGCATCGACTATGTTGTTCTCGGGGGGCTTGCGGGCCACGCGCTGGTTCCGGCGCGGATCAAGGGGCAGAAAAATTATTCGTTTTTCCTGGTGGATCTGGTGCATCAGGGCGTCGCCAAAAGCCGGCCCATCTTCAGCCTTGGCCTGCATGCCTGTCCGGCTGTTGATTTGACCCTGGCAGGCGTGGAGGCAAAACTCATTGGCAAGGAAGGAGAAGGCGCGCAATATTTCAACCAGGCCGCCGACCGGATGCACGCGGCGGTGGCCGCCATTGCGTGCGGCATTATGAAGGGCTCCTTTCAGGAAGCGCTCGATTACAGCCGTCAGCGCTTTCAAGGGGGCCGCGAAATTATCAACTGGTCGGGGCTCCGGATGATCTTAGGCCAGATGGCCGTGCAGGTGAAGATTGCCGAAATGGTGGTATCGGAGGCGGCCCTGGCCGTGGAAAATCAGGAGCCGCAGTGGAATCTCTGCAGCCGGGCCGCCGCCCTGCATTTGTCGGAACTGGCCTGCAAGCTGACGACGGACGGCATTCAGTGTCTGGGCGGCAACGGGTACATGAAGGATTACGGCCAGGAGAAGCGCTTCAGGGACGCCAAGCACGTCCAGGCCTTTCTGGGTCTGGCGCCGATGCGGAAACTTTCCGTGATCCGGGACATGCTCTCCTGAGGATTTTCTCCGTGCCGTCGTTCTCTCATGGAGCGGCGGGACCGACGGAATCCTGATGACGCTGCGTGCTTTTGGCAGGAGCTTTTTGATTCGTATATCATAAAGAACGAGGGAAAAGGATGTATTTGCTGGCAAATTTGAAGATAGGTTGTTCGGTGGTGAAAGGCTTGCTGATGTTTTTCAGGGATGAGATTCAGCGCGGCACCTTTGCGGAGAATTTCCGGAGCTTGCTCAAGACGCGCGAAATTGCCCGGGACATGTCCTGGGCCGAACTCATCGAAGAAAAGGCCCGACGCCTGGGCGACCGGACTTTTTTGATTTATGAAGACAAGCGGTTTTCGTTCCGGCAGATGGATGAAAACGCCAACCGGGTGGCCAACTTTCTTTTGTCCCTCGGCGCGGGCAGGGGCAAGGGGGTGGCCATCATCATGGCTAACTGCCCCGAATATCTGGACGTGTTCATCGGTTCGCAGAAAATCGGCATGTATTCCATTCCGGTCAACACATCATTGCGCGGCGAGAGTCTGCTGTATATTCTGAATCACAGCGACGCGGAATTTGTCGTGATTGACGCGGAATTTCTCGATGCCTACGGAAAAATCGCCGATAGGCTCGAGCGGCGACCAAAGGTGATTGTGCACGGCGCCGCTCCCTCCAAGGCGGACAAGCTTCCCGAAGGCACGCTGGATCTTGCCGACGCGTATCGTCAGCCGGCCCGCAAGCCCGAAGTACAATATGACAGGGAAGATATCTGCTTCATCCTTTACACGTCGGGCACGACCGGACTTCCGAAAGGGGTCCTGTACCGCTACGGAAAGACGACGCTCAAACTCCTTTCGATCCCCGCCTACACGCTCTACAGAAAGTCGGATATTCTTTACACCTGCCTGCCCCTTTTCCACGGCAATGCGCTGTGGCTTTGCGTTACGCAGGGTCTGCACCGCGGCTGCCGGGTGGTGCTGGCCCGAAAATTTTCGGCAAGCCGTTTCTGGGACGACATCAGAAAATACGGGGTGACCGCGTTCAACACGATCGGCGCCATGATTCCCATTCTGATGAAACAGCCGCCGAAGGAAAACGACCGGGACAATCACGTCAGGTTCACGCTGTCGGCCGCCTGTCCGGTGGAGGAGTGGGAAAAATTCGAGAAAAGATTCGGCATCAAGATTTATGAGGCGTACGGTTCCGTGGACGGCGGCGGCAAAAGTATCATGAATCTGGGAAACGCTCCCGTCGGGTCCATCGGAAAACCCGCGCCCAATACGGTTTACCGGATCGTGGATCATGACGGAAACGATGTGCCTGACGGCGTGCCCGGACAGCTGATTTTTGAATCCAAAGGGAAGAGCAAATCGGTGGAGTACTTCAAGAATGAAAAGGCCACCAACGAAAAGCTGCGCGACGGCTGGATCTATACGGGCGATCTCGTGAAACGCGACAAAAACGGCTATTTGTATTTCGTCGGCCGCAGCGCCGAATTCATGCGCATAAAAGGCGAGAACGTTTCCGCTTACGAAGTGGAACATACTATTCAGAAGCATCCTTCCGTTCTGGAGGCGGCGGTTTACGCCGTTCCATCGGAACTGGCAGAAGATGAAATCATGGCCAGTGTGTCCCTCGTGGAAGGCCATGCCCTCAAAGAATCCGAGTTGATTGCGTTCTTAAAGGAAGACTTGCCGAAATTCGCCGTGCCGCGATTTGTCAGGATCGTCAAGGAATTTCCCAAAACGGAGACGCAGAGAATCATCAAGAAGGAACTGGAAAAACTGGGCGTCGCGGCGGGAACCTATGATGCCCAGAAAAATCAATACGTGGGAGAAACAGAGGCTGCGTAATGCATCCGTCAATCCGGACGAAAAAGAAAATAAATTCACCGCAAGGAGGAAATATGAGTTCTGAAGAAATATTGTCTCCGTTGGGAAAATATGAGGAGGGCATGCCCTGGAATCCGGTGGAAAAGGTGATTTTTGAGAGGCGCAGCATCCGGGCCTTCAAAAAGGAACCATTGCCGGACGGCATGATTGAAAGGATTCTGGAGGCGGGAAGATTCGCGCCGTCGGCGGGCAACATGCAGCCGTGGAAATTCATCGTTGTCAAGAGTCCGGAGATCCTGGCGGAAATGGAAAAAGACGCGGTGAAGGTAATCAAATTCTTTATGTTTTTGCTCGATTATACGCGGGGTAATATTGTGCGCAGGCTCTACATCTTAAGCTGGGTCAAGTGGATCATCCGGTTGATGAAGAACAAGCTTCACCCCGTGCCGTTCGGGCTGATGTCGCAGATCGCCCAGGGTAAAACGCCGGTCTTTCACGGCGCTCCGACGCTGGTTCTGCTGGTGGAAGACCGGCGCGGTGTGGCCTCTCCGCCCACCGACATCGGCATTTGCGGACAGAACATGGTCCTGGCCGCGCACAGCATGGGAGCGGGCAGCTGCTGGATCGGCCTGATTCAGGTCCTGATGTATCTGCCCAAATGGAGGAGGATCTTCGGCATCCGGTATCCTTACAAACTCAATGACTGCATTGCGTTCGGCTGGCCCAATCCGAAAGCGGACGGCATGGTGCCGCGCGAGGTACAGCTGGTTCAGTGGTATGAAAGAGGCCTCAACGATGCTCCAAGAGTCACAAGACAGGGGGACTGATATGAAAAAATTCAATCTTATAGACAGACTGAGAATTCCCACCTACGACAACCCGAAACACATGAAAACGGCGGATCTTTTCTTCAATCCGGCCAAGTGCAAGCAGTGCGGCATTTGCATCAAGGTGTGTCCGGGCGGGTGCCTGGTAACCGACAAGGTCACAAAGAAAGAAGTCTGGCAGGACATGCAAAACGGCGTCAAGGCCGGCCTGCCGCGCGTGATGACGCTGAAGGGGGGATCCACGCTTTGCATCGCCTGCTTCTGCTGCGGCGCGGCCTGTCCGCACGGTGCGATATCCATCAAACGAAACTTCAATCCGAAATACTTTTACAAGCGGCTCACCCAAACCGAGGACATGAGATATCCAAAACGATATTGACGTTCAACGGGTTGAGACGAAAATCAGAATATGGATGTGACCGTGTCCTGAAGGGCAACATAAGGCAGAGGCCTCCCCCGATGCGAGGGCTTTTGCGTGATCTGTTGCTTCAAAAGCGAAAAGATCCGGAACGGGGAAACGAATAGATTTCCTGCGTTACGGAAGCGGGAATATTGATTGACAGCCTGCCGGGCTTTTCCTATACTCCCCGAGTCCGATCAATCTTGAATTTGTCCGGCGGCAATGAAGCATTCACTGACAGAAGAAGAAAAAAACCATCTTGAATCCCGCGTGGGGGAAACGGAAAGCAAAATAGGCGTCCAGATTGTTTTGGCGCTCATCGGGCGTTGTGATGCTTATCCGGAGATTCCCTGGAAAGCCTTTGCTTTGGGTTGTTCCGTCGCCTCCATCTTCGCCTTGAATATGAGCATGGTGAATTTTTTTGATTCAGCGGCCAAGGCAGTTTTGCTGGCTTGCGTGATGGTGCTTTCAGCGGGCGCTGGCCTGGCTCTTCTGAGTATCCTGGCGCCGGATTTCGCCAGGCTTTTTTTGCAAAAAAGCCGTGCCGCCGAAGAAACAAAACAATACGCGCAGTGTTTTTTTCTTTCTCGGGAGATGATCGCCGCAGCGAATCGAAGGTCCGTGCTGATTTTGGT
>DAOSZO010000060.1:0-14412 GCA_035382085.1 Smithella sp. | reverse complement strand
CCAGAATGCCGGAAAAAACCACACCGGCCGCCAGGGCGCAAATCACACCCTCGCGGCTCAACAGCTCCGCAATGCGGATGATGACGGTTTCGGAAGCGGCTCCTTCGAGAACCGGGATAAGCCCCATCGCGGAAAGACAGAAGCCGACGATGCCGATGGAAACGGCGACGCTCAGCGAAACCAGCACCCAGAAAGTCGCGACGCGCCGGGATAATTTCAGCTTCTTTTCGTCGCTTGCCGCCATGAATCTCAAAAGAATATGGGGCATGCCGAAATATCCCAGCCCCCAAGCCATGGCGGATATGATCGAAATCGGTCCATAGTCCGAAGCCGTTTTCGAGACCGCATCATGGGAAAGCGTCATGCTGAGGTAGCCAGGAAGCGCCCGGGTGTTTTCGAGCACCGCGCCAAGACCGCCGGCAATGGCAGCACCGAAAATCAAAATGGAAATCAGCGCGATACTCATGATGATCCCCTGAATCAAATCCGTGGTACTCGCGGCCAGAAACCCGCCGACGGCCGTATAGGCCACAATGACAAGGGCGCCGAAAAGCATGGCGCTGGTATAATCCATCCCGAACACGCTGTTGAACAGTTTTCCGCAGGAGACGAATCCCGCCGCAGTGTAGGGAATAAAGAAGATCAGAATCACCGCCGCGGATACCCAGGTCAGGAGTTTCCGGGAATCCCGGTATCGGTTGGAAAAAAATTCCGGCAGGGTGATTACATTCCCCGCCGTCTGTGAATAACGGCGCAGGCGCCTGGCCACAACCAGCCAGTTGACGTAGGTGCCGATGGCCAAACCCGTCATTGTCCAGCCCGCCTCCGCCAGGCCGGAGAGATAGGCGACGCCGGGAAGCCCCATCAGAAGCCAACTGCTCATATCCGAGGCTTCCGCGCTCATGGCGGTGACGATGGGCCCCAGTCTTCTGCCGCCCAGATAGAAATCGCCGATACTTTCGTTTCTCCGGGCATAGAAAAATCCGACGGCAAGCACAATCAGCATATAGACGACGATAGCTGTCAAAATCCAAATGCCGGCAGAATTCATAAGCTTTCCATTTAGAGTATTTTCAAATAGACTAGAGCGATGGCCAGCATAACAAATTGTTCTCAGGCGGCCACTTGGCGAATCAAAACCCAAATCGGGGACTTCATATCATTGTTTGGAATTTTGGTGAAGCCAAAATGCTCCCTGCTGAAAGCGGTTAAATTCCGTCGTTTTTCAGTTTCTGGTGCCAAGAGGGATGAGTCATCTGAAAATTTCAACATTGTCCGATCAGTAATGGATTTTTCTGATTTTTTACTTCATCTTGTCTTCCCGGCAGCCGGCTCAAACAAACCCTTGACAATCCAGGTCAAAATACACTAATGACTTCAGGTCAAATTTGAAGGAGACTGTATGTTAAAGGTAATTGAGAAAGCTTTGGCCAACGGTCAGAAAACTCTTTCGGAGTATGAATCAAGACTGGTAATTGAATCAGCCGGTGTATTTGTCGCGGCGGCTTCCCTGGTTAAAACGAAAGCCGAAGCCGTCCGGGAGGCCGAAAGACTTGGCTATCCTGTCGTTTTAAAAGGATGTTCCGCTGAACTCGCCCACAAGACAGAGGCTGGAATGGTGGCGCTCAACATCCACGATGGGAGTCAGGTCGAGAAGGTTTTCGATGAACTCACCGCCAGGGCAAAAAATCTTGATGGAATTCTGGTGGAAAAAATGCTGCGGGGCAATCGCGAGTTTGTCATCGGTTTGACCCGTGATTCACAGTTCGGTCCCTGTGTCATGTTTGGCCTGGGCGGCATTTTCACCGAAGCACTCAAAGACGTTACCTTCCGGGTCGCTCCTCTGACCAGAGACGACGCTTTCGAAATGATGGATGAAATCAAAACAAAAAAACTTCTCGGCGAATTTCGCGGCAGTCCGGCGGTCGACCGGGAAGCGCTGGCGCAGGCGCTCATCGGTGTGGGAAACCTTGGCGTCCGGTATGGCGCCATCGCGGAAATTGATATTAATCCGCTGATCATTGTCGGAGACAAGCCGGTCGCCGCTGATGCACTGGTCGTTTTGTCAGAAAGAAATTGATGTCATTTTCAGCGTTGAATGTCCGGGCTGAAAAACTTTGAAAGATATTTCGGACAATGGATTTTTCCCGGCGGTTGAAATGACAAGGAGGATGCAAAATTCATGTTGGATTATTTTTTCAATCCCAAAAGCGTCGCCATTATCGGCGCTTCCAATAATGTCAATAAAGGCGGTTATCACATTATCAAAAACGTCACCGCCGGTTTCAAGGGGAAGATTTATCCGGTCAATAAAAACTACAAGGAAATTTTAGGACTCCCCTGCTACCCGGATGTGGCTTCCATTCCGGACACGGTTGATTTGGCCATTTATTTTATTCCCGCCAAAGAATTGCCCCATACCATAAACGAATGCGCTAAAAAGGGCGTTAAAGGAATCATTATAGAATCCGGTGGATTCAATGAAGCAGGCGACGAGGGCAGAAAAATTCAGAAACGTGCATTGGAAAATGCCGCAAAAGCGGACATCCGATTATGGGGACCCAATTGCATGGGCTTTATCGACGCTAACAGAACTTATGTCTTTTCCTTTATCAATTCCCTGGTCTGGCCGGATGTGCTCCGAGGAGGCAATGTCGGCATGATCGTGCAAAGCGGCATGCTTTCCGCCGGTTTTCTCATGCACGCATTGCAGGAAGGCGTGATGGGCGTCAGCAAAGTCTGCTCCATCGGCAACAAATGCGACATCAACGAAAACGACATTCTGGAATATATGATCAACGACAGCGAGACGGAAGTCATTGCCTGTTATCTGGAATCCCTGGTTGACGGAAGAAAATTCATCAATCTGGCCCGAAAGACAAAAAAACCGATTATTGTTTTGATGGGCGGCAGAAGCGTTCAGGGAGCCAAAGCGGCGCAGAGTCACACAGCCAGTCTTTCCGGAAATTACAAAATCGCCAGTAGCGCCTTTCGGCAGGCGGGTATTCTTGAAGTCTTTGATCCGGCGGAACTGACCGACATGGCCAGGGCTTTCTCCAAAAAAATGCCTTATCGTCCCGGCAGGGGAACCGCCGTCCTGACTTTCTCCGGTGGAGCCGGCACCATTACCACCGATTTGATGGAAGACAAGGGACTCGAACTAGCGAACCTCTCCCCCAAGACGCTCGATACCATCGCGGAGCTCTTCCCTGTTTGGAACAAACCCGATCATCCCCTCGATCTCTGGATCGCCATTGAACAGCACGGTTTCGAAAAAGTATTCCGGCGCTCTCTGGACGCGGTTCTGGACGATTCGGCCGTGGACTCGATTATTTTTCACGCTTACGCGACGCCGCTCATCAAACAGGAATTTTTCAATGAGTTGACGGCCTCAATCAAACGGCACAAAAAACCTGTGGTCTTGTGGATTGACGGCAGGAAGGATTTTGCCGAATATTTGAGGGGCCAGGCGGAACAGGCCGGGCTTCCGGCTTTCCGCGAAATGAGCCGATGTGTCAATGTGATGAAAGGCATCAAATTCCACTTCCTTAAAAAAGCAGTGAAATAATCCTCAAACCCAAAAAGGAGATTCTGGTTTGGCACGCATACCCTATTTTATTCCGACGGAAACGGACAAAGAAAAGAAAAAATTGCTCGGCGTTGAACCTTACAATCTGAATCTTTTTAAAATCATCGCGCACGCGCCCCTGGAAATCGCCCGTCAATTTGTCGGTCTGCCCGCGGCGGTGTTGATGAACGGCAGGCTTGATCCGATGTTGCGGGAACTGGCTATCACCCGCGCCGGCATTTTATGCAACAGTGCCTATGAAGTCCATCAGCATCGCAAACTGTGCCGGTTCATCGGAATCCCGGAGGAAAAAATTAACGCCCTGGAAGCAGGCTCCGCCTCGCCCGTTTATTCCGAGATAGAACGCCTTGTGCTCCGTTTTACCGAAGAAACGGTTTTGCGGTACAAGGTCAGCGATGAAACTTTTGCGGCCATCAGCAAACACTTTTCCCATGAGCAGCTTGTGGAACTGGCGATCGCGGCGGGCTGTTACATGATGATGAGCGTTTTCCTCAATACCTTCGAGGTGGATATCGAAAATCATCACACTCATTTCTGATAGCCCCTCCGGGTGATTTTCGGACGCGGCCTCCATCCATCAGCGTCCGTTTCATCCTGTCCGATTCCGAATGTTTGTCTGGATGATTTCGCTTGTAAAACCTCGGAGAGCGGCCGATCCAAATCGAAACGGGCTTGCGCGACTCGTTTTGCACGATCCTTTCCGAATGGTTCGACAAAAGAACCGATTTTTTCCAGCGAGCTTTGTTGAAATAAAACGCAAAAAGATTTAAAATAAACAAAAAAAAGGAGGCTTTATTTGACAACCAGGAGTAATTGTCTGTTCGAATCGGCAAGCGGCGATCACAAACCCTATATCGAAACCCTGCGCCGCCTTTTGAACAAGCTGCGCTTCCCTTTCGCTGCCGGTGACGCTATCGGCATAAAACTTCACTGGGGTGAGCGGGGCAACAGAGGATTCCTCCCGCCGGATTACGCCAGGGAAATCGTTGTCGCCTTGAAAAAAATCGGCGCCAGACCTTTCCTGTTTGACACAACGGTTCTTTATTCCGGGGGAAGGCGGACCGCGGAAGATTCCCTGAAAACTGCAGCGGATCACGGCTACCGACCGGATTTCCTGGGGTGTCCGGTCATGATTGCCGATGGCATGGACGGGCGAAACGTCATTTCCCTTCCCGCCGGATACAAGCACTTTGACACGGTCCAGGTCGGAAACGTTTTTGATTCCGCCCGGGGATTTGTCATTTTTTCCCATTTTAAGGGACATATGGTTTCTTTGTTTGGGGGCGCCGTCAAGAATATCTCCATGGGATTCGCTTCCCGGGCCCAGAAACAGAGAATGCATTCCGACTATCATCCGGTGTTGAACAAGAAAAAGTGCACGCGGTGCGGGATATGCGCGGAAGTCTGCCCGACGAAAGCCGCCATCATCCACAAACCCGACTATCCCCTATATGATTTAAAAAAATGCATCGGTTGCGCCCAGTGTATCGCGATGTGTCCGGAACTGGCCCTGCAGATTTTCTGGAATTCTGACATGACCGTTTTCCAGGAAAAGCTTGTCGAAACGGCGGCTGCCGTCTGGAAAAAAATACAGGGCAAAACCGTTGTGATCAACGCCCTTCTGAATATCACCGTGGAGTGCGATTGTCTGCCGGGGAAAAATCCCCTGATCGGACCGGACTATGGTTTTATTGGAGGCTACCACCCTGTGGAAGCGGACGCGGAATCGCTGAAAATCACGGGCGCGGATATTTTTGAAAAAGTCCACCCGGGCATCCCGTGGCAGCGTCAGTTTTCCTACGCCCGTGAAATCGGATTCAGCCACAAAGATTTTTCAAAATCCATCAGGTGAGTTTTGCCGATGCCTCAAGAGGTTTATCATTCGGCAAGAACGCAGGCAAAAATCAGGGGAGCCACGATGGTCGCGTCGCTTTCGATGATGAACTTTTTCGAATCAACGGAGAGTTTTTCCCAGGTGATTTTTTCATTGGGAACGGCGCCGCTGTAGGAACCGTAGGACGTTGTGCTGTCGGATATTTGACAGAAATAAGACCATAATCGGCAGTCAATCTTCATGTCCTGCCGAATCAAGGGAACCACGCAGATGGCAAAATCACCCGCGATTCCTCCGCCAATCTGAAAAAAACCCATGTCGCTGTTTTTCGACTCTTTCAAATACCAGTCAACCAGCGCATCCATCGTTTCCAAGCCGGATTTGACGATGGAATAATCCCTGATTTTTTTCTTGCGGATATTGGAGACAAAGAAATTCCCCAGTGTGGAGTCCTCCCAACCGGGGACGAAAATGGGAATGTCCTTTTCGCACGCGGCGATCAGCCAGGAGTCCTTCTCGTCAATTTCATAATCCCCTTTGAGCTCACCGCTTCTGATGAGTTGATAGATAAACTCGTGGGGGAAATATCTTTTTCCTTCTTCCTGCGCCTTGTCCCAAAAACGAAGGAGTTTGTTTTCCACCTTTCTCATCGCCTCTTCTTCGGGAATGCAGGTATCCGTGACACGGTTAAGCTTATTTTTGAGCAGATTTTCTTCGTCCTGAGGCGTGAGATCCCGGTAGTGGGGAATTCTCAGATAATGATGATGGGCGACCAGATTGAAAATGTCTTCTTCCAGATTGGCGCCGGTGCAGGAAATGGCATGGACCTTGTCGCGGCGGATCATTTCCGCCAACGTGATGCCCAGTTCCGCCGTGCTCATCGCTCCGGCAATGGCCATGAGCATCTTGCCGCCTTTTTTTAAATGTTGAACATAAGCCTCCGAAGCATCCACCACGACAGCGGAATTAAAATGCCGGTAATTTTTTTTGATGAAATCTTTGACGGATTGAAACGGGGATTGTCCGACCATGCTTCAGAGCACTCCTCACCAACCGATTTTTTTTCCTCTTACAACAAAAAGAAAAATAATTCAACGCCTAAGCCGACAGCTCGTGTTTTTTGAGGATGGGTGTCATTTTTCGCACAAGATTTTCCGCGATCTGAATCATCCCGTAATCGCCCAGATGAACTAGGTCGGTGCTCAAGCCGGCGGCGACGTCCGGCATCAGTTCCTTTCCTTCGATGAGGTAAACATTTTCGCGACCGGACTTGCCCACGGCTTCCCGGAGAAGCCTCCGGAAGAGCTCCGGCTTGATGCTGCCGACATAGTCACCGATAAACGGTTTTATCGTAATACAAAAAACCGGCCGCCGAGGATCGCTTTTGGCGACCGTGTCAATCATGTACGAAACACGTTCGGAAAACTCCTCCGGGGAAAAGGATTTCACCATGTTGACGGACAAAGCCAGTGTTGCGAAGTTCCAATCCTTCCTCCCGGCAATATAGTCGGCCATCGCCGGTTCGCAAAACGCGGAGCAGCTTGAACCCAAATTAATGGCATCCGCTCCCAGCTTCTGACCGGTCAGGCTGACGTAGCATAAATGCGGGCCGGAAGCATAAGCGCCTTGGGCAAGTGAAGATCCGTAAGCCAGGTATCTGATCCGGGGCAGTTCTTCCGGCACCGGTGGACGCACTTTTCCCTCTGCTTCCACATGGTGAAATCTCACGGGAGCGCCCATCATGGAACCCCAGAGTCTCACCCGACATACCCGGGGAGAAAACGGCGCCGCTCCTACCCTGGAAGCCATTTCTTCGAAATCAGGCGGCATCAGAATGTTCAGCACCGTTTTTCGTTTTTTGATGACGAACCGCTGCCGGGATTGAAAAACGCCGAAAAAGACATGAGCCTCTGTGATGACGCCCTCTCCCAGATGCTCCGATATTTTATCCACGGAGAGCGTCAGGCGCACCGGATAGGTTTCGCTGACGAAACGGATTTCCGATCCCGACGGGCAGACCATCATCATCTGGCCTGCCGAACTCAAATTTTTCGAAACACTCTCCGGAATCCGCCCCAGCAGAACACCCTCGATGTTTTTGTGCCGGTAAATGTGATCAACGTTGTGCAATTCCACGTTTTCATAAATCATACCGTCAGGCTCTCATTCTGAAATTGTCTGAGTATATCGAATCGGTTTCCTCATACCCACACGGCAAAAACCATCACGCGACAAAGATTTCTCCGATTTCATTCTTTTTTTCGTTTTCTCCGAACAGGGAATGCATATTTTCCTTCTACCTTTGGCGGGAATCATTTTCGTGACCATGGTCATCTCGCCGCACTGAGCGCAGGCCGCCGATCTGGCCAGTTTGGCGTAGGGAGGCTCCTGGTATCTGACTTCGGAAATCGAAAATATTTCTTCAATCGGCCTGTTCAATAAATCCATGGCTTTGAGGTGTTTGAGTTTTTTCCAATCCGCTTCAGACGCTTTGCCCTCGGCGGCCCTGGCGTCCAGTTTTTCAAAGGCTTTCGGAAACGCGCCGCTATATTCGTATGCGGTTTTTCTGACAAATCGATACGCATTGCGTTTCGCGCGGTTGATAACGGTATAGGCGTTCTTTCCATAATCCTTGATGATCAGATTGCCCTTGCCCGCCGTGGCGCCGAGCAGCACTTGGAACGCATCCACCGCGCAGGAATCGTTTTCACACACGACAACGATTTCTTCGTCGCGGGAACGCTTAATTTTCAAAATTCTTTCAGCCTCGCGCGCCACTCTATACCCATAAACAAGACCGGGACATAGATGACCGTGAAACAACACGCATTGCTTCAAAGGCTTGGAAATAATTTTTGGACTCCGCCTATGCATTGAAATTCCTCCCATAAATTTCCGCTGACGGGATCAAATGGAATTGATCATCTCCGATAGCGCGGGCATGTCGGCGATGTTGCTTCCGTAATGTGCGTACTGGATTAGTTTATTGTCCCTGATGACAAAAGCCGCCGGAAGCTGAGTTTCTTTGCCTTCAAATTTGCCGTGCCTGAAGCCCTTGACGATAGCCACGCCCGCCGCGACCAAACCCGCCGGATGCAGGTAGCGGATCAGGCCGCCCGGCTCCACCCCGTAGAGCTGAAATATTCTCCCCTCCGGATCGCAAATGATCGTAAAAGGAAAATCGTCCTTGTTGATTTCAGAAGCCACTGTCTCCGGTGCGCTTTGCAGCACCACGAACAATTGGGCTCCTTTTCTGATGATGAGATCGAATTCGTTTTTGATTCTCGTCATCTCCATCCGGCAGATCGGACATCCCCAGTAACGAAGAAAAATTAATATCACTAGCTGGTTTCCTCCGGCTTCATAAAATGTTTTCTCGTTGCCCCAAGGTGTTGAAAATTTAAAATCCCGCGCTTTATTGCCGATGATCAATCTGAAGCCCATAAGCGATATGCCCTTCCCGCATCTTTTTATTTCAACGCATCTGTTCTACTTCTTTTCGGGTTCCTTCTTCCTGAATTCAAACTGCATTCCCACGGGAGTTGTCATGACCAGTAACCCATTCTCATTGATATGAAAAACAGTGTCTCCAAAACCCATCTTGCATTTCAGAAGATTCTCTTCCTTCACACAGGGAAACGAACCATGCATCGCATCAACGGTATAGCCGTTCTCGCTTTTTTTGATGGTCAATATTTCCTTGTTCAGTGTTTCATTGAACCAGGTTCCGACAAACTTTTCCTCAACGCCGCAGGATATACAAAACAAAAAAAGCATCGCGACGATCATCCACCTTTTTTTCATGTTCATCATTGCCACCCCCAAAACACCCATAATTTAATTTAAGCGACGAAGAGACCCTTCCCGCGTAAATAATTCTTCACATCCTGGATCTTGAGCAAACGGAAGTGAAACACGGACGCGGCCAGCAAAATGCCGGCGCCGCCTTCGATAACCGCCTGGTAAAAATCTTCCAGTTTTCCGGCCCCGCCGGAGGCGACCACCGGAAGCGTGACGGCGGAAGCAACCGCCTTCGTGAACGGAATGTCATAACCCGCTTTCGTTCCGTCTCCATCCATGCTGGTAGGCAAAATAACACCCGCGCCTTTTTCCTGGCAAATTTTCGCCCATGCCACCGCGTCTTTCTGAACGGGTTGTGTCCCGCCGGAAACCACCAATTCAAACCCGGAAGGCATGAGAGGATTTCGTCTGGCATCAATCGCCACGGTAATGCGGTTCCGTCCGAATTTTTCCGAAGCCAGACGAATCAGCTCCGGATTTTTCACCGCCGCGCTGTTGATGGAAACTTTTGTTGCGCCCGCAGACAGCACCATATCCATGTCTTCCAGGGAAGCAATACCGCCGCCGACCGTGAGCGGAATTTTGATGACATTGGAAACTTTTCTGACCCATTCCAGTCGGGTCTTTCGGTTTTCCAGCGTTGCCGCAATATCGAGCATCGCCAATTCATCGGCGCCTTCATCCTGATAAAAAGCCGCGTTTTCCACCGGATCACCGGCATCCCGGATATCCACAAAATGAACGCCCTTGACCACCCTCCCGTTTTTCATATCGAGGCATGGCATGATTTTTATCGGCTCCATAAAATCCCTTTCTTTTTTTTTTAACTCTTACACCATGTCGTCCCGGAAAGACAAATACAAAATGCCTTCGGCGAAAGAATTTATCGATATTTCTGAGAAATGCCCACTGCGGCGAGGATGCCGGAAATCGCGGCGCCCACAATGCCCCGGCTTTTTCCTGTTCCGTCACCCGCGACGAAAACACCCCTGACGTTTGTTTCCAGGTGGCGGTCAGTTGGAAACTGCGTGTCAAAAAATTTTATTTCCGGCGCATACATCAAGGTTGACGGATGAAGAATTCCCGGAACGATTTTATCGAGGGACTTTAACGACTCCCAAAGATTGTCCATGATGCGCGCGGGCATGGCCAGCGTGATGTCCCCGGGCGTGACCAGACAGGTCGCTTCGCAAACCTCGAAATGACGGGTCGTACTGTTGAATGTCTTCAGCGAGCTTCTTCTTCCCTCGCGGAAATCCCCGATCCGCTGAACGATCGGTTTGCCCCCTCCCAGCAGAAAAAACTGCCTGGCGATACTCTGGCCGAATTCGGTCGTATCAGACAGTGGTTTGGTCAGCGACACCGTGTTAATCAGGGCGAAATTGGTATTGTTTGTTTTTCGGCCGAAAAGCGCGTCGCCGTTGATTAATTTAAAATCACCGTAATTCTCCATTCGCACCCGGCCGCCGGGATTGGTACAGAAGGTTCTGACCCTGTCGCCGTGACGGCGTGTCTTAAAAATAAATTTGGGATCGTAAACAATATCCGTAACGCCGTCATAAAAATTTCTGTTCAGCTCGAGCCGGATGCCCACATCAATCGGACCGAAGGCGTGATCGATGTTCAACTGATCGGCGACGTCGCGAAACCAGTACGCGCCGCTTCGCCCCGGCGCGGCCAGAATCACCGGAGCGTGGTAGATTAGGGCTTTTTTATCGCACCGGCAGTGAAGCTGGAAATGATGATCTCGTCGTTTTTGAACGGTCAGGACTTCGGTGTTGAGCAGAAAATCGGTTTTTTTCAAAAGCGCGCGCAGATAATTCACGAGGTCTTTGCCGTTATCCGTACCCCAATGCCACTGTTCCGGCGCGATAAACTGCGCGCCATGCTCGGCGGCCATATCGGAAAGCGCCAGCAATTTTTTGTTGTCGTTTAAAAAGGTCACCTGACGGCAACGGGGAAATCCCGTAAAAATCCGTTTGATCTCCCGCATCATCTCTTCCGCGGTCGCGCGGTCAATCTGCAGCGTCTCCATATCCAGCCCAACGCGGTAATCGAAATTCAGCTTGCCGTCGTTGAGCAATCCCCCCGCGGGATAGGGATGACGGTCAATAATCGCAACACGCTCCCATCCCAACCTTTCCAGCCACATCGCCGCAAAAAGACCCGCCGGGCCCGAACCGATAATCAACACCTGATAATTTGCATTTTTCATAACGTCAACCCATGATGCCTTCATCCGCAAAGCTGAAGTAACGGTCATCGCCGATAATGATGTGATCCAGCACCTTCACGTCCATGAGTCTGCCGGCGGCGCTCAATTCCTGCGTGATTTTTTTATCCTCCGCGCTGGGGAAAATATGGCCGCTGGGGTGATTGTGCACGCAGATGATGGCCGCCGCAAATTTCTGCAACGCCGCGTGAATAATTTCCCGCACAATGGGGATCGCATGATTGACCGTTCCGGCGGCCGCGTCGCCCATTTCGATAATTCGGTTGTCGCTGTTCAAATAGATGACCTTAAAAACCTCTTTTTTCAAGTCGCGCATCTGCGGCATGACGAATTCGAAGACGTCGCGCGCCGATGTAATTTTTTTCATCGCCTGTTTGACTTCCACCTCCCGGAAGCGCCTCCCGATTTCCAAAGCGGCCTGAATCTGCGCGATTTTCGCCGGTCCCATCCCCTTAAATGCTTTCCAGTCGCGCGCATCCGTCTGGCTCATGTTGCGGAATGTTCCAAACTGGTCGATAATTCGCCGGGCCAGATCAATCGCGCTTTCGCCCCGAACACCCGTGCGCAGCAAAATGGCCAGCAACTCCGAATTGCTCAGCGCCGCCGGCCCCTTTTCCAGAAGTTTTTCCCGGGGCCGATCATCACTGGGCCAAGCTTTGATTCCGCCTTGTTTATTCTTATCCGCCATTCCGTCGTTAACCATTAAGGAAGTTTTTTGAATGTTTTATCCATTATGTTTAAAATTATGAGCATGATCATATGGTAAACGCAAGGACAACATTTCTTCAGGAAATAGAACAACCGAACATCAAAAGACGTGAGCACGATGAAGCGTCGTCTTCGAACGGCGCGCATAATCATCTGCGCGACCCTTTCCGGGTTAATGGCAATGTTGGCAAACCGGGCTTTCGCCTTTTGCGCCGCCTGCAAATCGTTCGCGTGAATTTCAGCCGTCTTTACCAAGCCGGTATTGACGGCACCGGGACAGATGACGCTCACCGCGATGCCGTGTTTCTTCAAATCATAACGCAGCACTTCCGAAAGGCCTACCACCGCGTGTTTGCTTGCCGCATAAGCCGCATGCCAGGGCAAGCCGATCAGTCCCGCAGTGGACGAAACATTGACAATGTGGCCACCCCGGCGCGCGCGAATCATTTCCGGCACAAAACATTCCAGGGCATGAATCACGCCCCACAGATTGACGTTGATGACCCTTTCCCAATCGCCGTGTTTCATATCCTCGATCTGCGAAAAAAGGGCGATGCCTGCCACATTCACCAAGATATCCATCGCGCCGTGGCGCTCCTGAACGTCCGAGGCAAAATGTTTCATCATCGGATAGTCCGACACATCGAACGCTTCGGCTGCGCAAACCTTGCCGCCCTTTTCCTGAATTTCCGCCGCCGTTTTCAGCAGGCCTTGTTCGTTGATGTCGGTCAGAAAAAGGCGGCATCCCAATGCTCCCATGGCGACGGCCGTCGCTTTCCCGATGCCGCTGGCCGCGCCAGTGATGAACACCTTTTTATCTTTGAAAAAAATATTTTTCATTGTATTGGATTTTAAAAAAAGCCTTTGCGGGAATGATAAAGCTGGACTGAGGTCATTTCTTTTCAAGTTTAGAGAATAACTTCGTCAGGCGATATTTTGCCAGCTCCTTGATGAAGGTTTCTGTTATATATTTTCTCTTTGCCGTCATGGCTCTTCTCTTTATAATGTCCATCGTATCGCTATCCACGTTGGTGTTAAGAACCCAAAAATTATACCGTTTTTTACATTCCACTCCCTGATGAATCAAGTAACCGTAGGGATAAATCAGTATCATTATTTTTTTACTTCCATAAATAGTGCCCAAATTACTGACAACATCCTGAAGGATAGGCCAGGGCAAGTCATTGTCTGTGACAATAACTTTAATACTGTTCAGAAGCTCCGACATATTCACGCCGAGATCTGATGTATCCACAATGAGAGCGGCCTTAAAAACACCGTTTTGTTTGAGCGAATAAACTTTACAATCCCTTTTAAGCCCCACTTTTTCGTACATGCTTCTGATATTGAGACTCGGCGAAGATGTCGAATGTTCTTCATTTTCAGTGGCGCGATATTCCAATGCGTAAGCGTCCAGCATCATTCCGCCTCCAACTCCTGCGTAATAGTTCCGCATCACCGTCAAATCAGTTTTTGAAAAAGGCTCAACGGACCAGCCGGAAGGCAATGTTCTTTTCTCCGGCGCTATATTCATGGGCATATATCCAAAAAGATCCATCGAACATATTTCGCGGTTATTGAAAATTTTGCAGACGCCACCGAAATAAAAATCGGAAAAAGAATTCTCAGGCCTGTAATAACAAAAATTATAGCGCATGGTTTTCGATGAAACCGGAAGACGATAAAGACAATCCAGATAATTAACAAAATGATTAAGGGTTTTAAGTCCGGTGCGCTTTCCCCTCAACGGTCTTGCTGCCAGGTGATGAATGATCCACGAATTTTCATAAGCCTTCACCATGGACAAATGCCCGTAAATCTGGCCCTGGTCCTGATACGTCAAATGCGTGAAAATATCTTGACCTTCATTATAAAGTTTTCGATATGTTTCCTTTAGAATTTCCTTATAGGGGCTTAAAATGCCATACTTATCAGGATAGATAAATCCGGAATCAAAAAAAAGCTCCCAGAGGGAATCCATATTCACCTTGCCGGTTAGATTCACATGGGGATCTACAACTTTGCTCACGGCATCATAGAGGAGACGCTGTTCGTTCAAAGACATATCCAGGACATAAAAACCATATCGGATTAAATCCTTTTTCTGTTTGTGACGATAAATCACTTGAACGGTGCACTTCAAATGACTCACCATACCCGGTATTTGCAACGACACCTGTCGGATAATCATACCGGGAATCAATAACGATTCATTATCTGGAATTATGACAGAAAATCCCGATGTGC
>DAOSZO010000059.1:0-14669 GCA_035382085.1 Smithella sp. | reverse complement strand
GATTGGAGCCATGACGCAGAAAAAGAAAAGTTTAATGCAGCACAAAGTAAAAAGGATTCATTTCGTCGGCATCGGCGGCATTGGGATGAGCGGCATTGCCGAAGTGCTGGTGAATCTCGGTTATCAGGTGAGCGGATCCGATGTTCAGCCCTCGGAAACGACAGCGCGGCTGCAGAGATTGGGCGCAAAAGTCGTTATCGGACACGCCGCGGAAAATACCGGCAATGCCGATGTCGTGGTGATCTCGACGGCGGTGCGGAAGGATAATCCGGAAGTCATCGAAGCCCGGCGTAAAAACATTCCGGTGATACCGCGCGCGGAAATGCTGGCGGAATTGCTCAAGATGAAATTTTCCGTCGCGGTGTCAGGCAGTCACGGAAAGACCACGACCACTTCCATGATTTCCACCGTCTTGGCCGAGGCGGATCTTGACCCGACCATGGTCATCGGAGGGAAACTGGCCAGCATCGGCAGCAACGCCCGACTGGGGGACGGAGAGATCATTGTCGCCGAGGCCGACGAGAGCGACGGTTCTTTTCTGAAGCTGTCGCCCACCATCGCCGTGATCACCAATATTGACCGAGAACATTTGGATTATTACGCGGGCATCAACGACATTAAAAAAGCGTTTCTTCAATTCGCCAACATCGTGCCGTTTTACGGGTGTTCGGTGCTTTGTCATGACAATGATTACGTGCGGGAAATTCTTCCCTTGATTCATCGGAGAACGATTACCTACGGCATGAAAGAACCCGCGGATTACCGAGCGGTGGACGTGCAGATTTCCGAGCAAAAAACCACCTATACGGTGATGTTCAAAAAGCGGAATCTGGGCGATGTTGAATTGGTCGTTCCGGGAGTCTTCAATGTTTATAATTCGCTGGCGGCGGTGGCGGTCGGACGCGAACTGAATCTCGACTTCAAGACGATCCAGGAAGGATTGAAGCGTTTCTCAGGCGTCCAGCGCCGCCTGGAAGTCAAAGGGCGGATCGGTGAAATCACGGTGGTGGACGATTACGGCCATCATCCGACGGAAATCAGGGCAACCTTAAACGCCCTGCGGCCACGGGTCAAGGGCAGACTGATTGTTGTCTTCCAGCCGCACCGCTACACCAGAACGAAAGCGCTGTTTGACGAGTTTACGCGGGCGTTTGACGAGGCGGATTTGCTGGTTTTGAATGACATCTATCCGGCCAGTGAAGATCCGATTGCCGGGATTGATTCGGCGGTTCTTTGCGAGGCGATAAAAAAAACGGGTAAAAAAGACGTGGAGTATCTTTCCGGCGCGGAAAAAATCGTGGATTATCTGCTTGCCCAAGTCAGGGAAAAAGACACGGTTCTGACGTTGGGGGCGGGGAATGTTTACAAGATCGGAGAAGCGTTGATTGAAAGATTGGTAGCCGGACGAAGGGCATGACCATGCATGGTGTCAACCGGGCAAAAGAAGCGCTGATCGGTGTCGAGGGGATTAAGGTTCTGTATGATGAACCGATGTCCCGGCACACATCGCTCGGCGTGGGAGGAAAAGCGGATGCCTTGGTGTTCGTGGAAAATCAAAGGCAGCTGGCGGACTTGGTCGGGTTGTTGAAGGAGAAAGAAATTGATTATTTCCCGGCCGGGAATCTGACCAACGTGATAGTGCGCGACGGAGGGTACCGGGGAGCCATTCTGCTCATGACCCGGATGAAAAACATCCGTCACCGGTATGAGGAAGGCGGTGCTTGTGAAGTGGCCGCGCAAGCGGGAGCGTCGCTTGCCAAACTCGTCGGCTACACGGTGACCGAAGCACTGACCGGAATGGAGTTTTGCGCCGGCATTCCCGGTAGTGTCGGGGGAGCGGTCTGGATGAACGCGGGCGCATACGGCAGGGAAATCAAGGACGTGATTACGCACATGACCGTTCTGGATGCTGATGGAAACATCTGCAGAATCCGAAAAGAAGCAGTTTCCTTCGGATACCGGCGGTCGGATTTTGCGGCTGGCACGATCATTCTGGATGCCGAATTTCGGTTGGAAAAGGGCGAAAGCGGAAAAATGCGGGAGAAGATAAATGAAATCTTGCAGTGGCGCCAGGAAAAGCATCCGCTGGATTTCCCCAGCGCCGGCTCCGTGTTCAAAAACTTGCCCGGTCTGGCGGCCGGAAAAATCATTGAGGAGATGGGATTAAAAGGAATCGTTCACGGCGGCGCGCAGGTGTCTGTCAAGCACGCCAATTTTATCATCAACCGGGGGGAGGCGACGGCGTCGGATGTCTTGGCGCTGATGGCCATGATTCAATCCCGGGCGAAAGAGGAAAAACAGGTTATCCTGGAGCCCGAAGTTGTCGTCATCGGAGAGGATCCATGTTGAAGAAGACCGGATGGCAGGCAAAAATAAAAAGAGCGCAGCGCAGAGTGGCCGACATGTCGGGCGACATTCTTTCGGCCGCGGGATTGCTGATTTTGTCGGTCCTCCTGGCGGGATTCTTTGTCTACGGGTACAGCTGGGTGGTGAGTCATCCGTATTTTCAGGTCAAGGAGATTTCCGTACGCGGCGTGAAGGAACTGACGGACAAAGATATTCTCACTCTCGCGGAGGTGAAACCCGCACAAAATCTGCTGGCGGTCAGCACCGGCGCGGTGATGAGAAGAGTGTCCAAGAATCCGTGGGTTCGGGAAGTCCATGTGGGAAGGGAATTGCCCGATAAACTTGTTTTGGAAGTGCGGGAAAGAACCCCGTTGGCTTTACTTAGATTGTCCAATGATTTTTATCTGGTTGATGTGGAGGGTTTTGTTTTTAAAAAATTGAGCGGCGCGGACGCCGTGGATTTGCCGATTATCACGGGCGTCAGCCAGAAGGACGAGGTGCGCTCGCCGATGTTTTTGAACGCGCTGAATCTGCTCAAGGCGTTGTCCCATGCACCGAGCTATACCTATTTGGGAGCGATTTCGGAAATGAGCATCGATCCGATTTTCGGGATTTCGATCATCACCGAAAAAGGGTTGTATCTGAAGCTGGGAACGGAACAATGGGAGAAAAAAATCGGCCGGCTGAAAATAGTTTTGGATGATCTGGAAAAACGAGGAATGAAAACGGCTTTTTTATGTATCGACTTATCCGATGTGTCAAAGGTGACGGTACAGAGGAAAAGCATCCCGGATCCCGAACAAGGGGGAAAGCAGGAAAAGCGATACAACATATAAGTGCGCAATCAACCGGTGCGTATAAAATAAATAAAGAGGAGAAGTGCTGATGAGGAAAAAAAGCAATGTTTTGGTTGGTCTGGACATCGGGACGACAAAAACCACGGCGATCGTCGGCGAAGTGACCGACAGCGGCATTGATATCATTGGGATCGGAACTTCTCAGACGAAAGAGATGAGAAAGGGAACGGTGGTCAATATTGATAACATGGTGGAATCTATTAAAATGGCGGTGGAGGAAGCCGAGCATATGTCCGGATGCCGCATCAATTCCGTCTACGTGGGCATTTCCGGAAGCCACATCAAAGGACAGAATTCGTTGGGTTTCGTTTCGGTGAAGGGCCGGGAGGTCGATGAGGGCGATGTCAAAAGGGTCATTGAATCTTCCAAGGCCATTGCGATTCCGGTGGGCAGGGAAATCCTGCATGTGCTGCCCCAGAGTTACGTCATCGATGGTCAGGAAGGCATCAAGGATCCCGTTGGCATGTCCGGCGTGCGTCTGGAAGCCAAGGTGCACATCGTGATCGGGGCGACAGCTGCCATTCAGGACATCGTGAAATCGGTGAACCGCGTAGGCCTCGATATTGACGACATCGTTCTGGAGCAACTGGCGGCGGCGGAAGCGGTCCTGAGCGCCGATGAGAAGGAACTCGGCGTGGTTCTGGTGGACATCGGCGGATCCAACACGTCGGTGACGATTTTTTCGGAATCCAGCATTAAACACACGGCCATCCTTCCGGTGGGAGGCAACTATCTGACGTCGGATATTTCCACCGGTTTGCGCACGCCGTTGGGGGAGGCCGAGAAAATCAAAATCAAGCATGGCTGCGCGATGACCGTGATGATTCCGAAGGATGAAACCATCCGGGTGCCGAGTCTCGGCGGTCGGGAGGACCGCGAAGTTTCCCGTCAAATTCTGGGCAGAATCATGGAGCCGCGCATGGAGGAAATTCTGAATTTGGCCTACAATGAAATCAGGCGGGTCGGCTTTGAGGATCTTTTGGCCGCGGGGGTGGTTCTGACGGGCGGCACGGCGCTTTTGGAAGGGATCAGCGAACTGGCGGAAAAGATCTTTGACATGCCCGCCCGCCGGGGCATTCCCATCGGCGTCGGAGGACTGACCGATATCGTGAATTCGCCGGCCCACGCCATCGGCGTCGGGTTGATCATTTACGGACACAAACAGCTGGGCGGAGATTCCGTTTACCGAAAAACGACCGGCGTGTTTGGTAATATGACAAGAACCGTTAAAAAAATGTTTTCAGAATTTTTTTAAGAAAGGAAGGGAAGGACTATGTTTGAATTAACCGAAGTTTGCAACGAAAGTCTGGCAAAAATCAAAGTCGTTGGCGTAGGCGGCGGCGGCGGGAACGCCGTCAACACGATGATTTCCAGCTGTCTGCAGGGCGTGGATTTCATCGCCGCAAACACAGACGCGCAGGCGCTCGGGGTATCCAGTGCGCCCATCAAAATTCAAATGGGCACGCAAATCACCAAGGGCCTGGGAGCGGGTTCGAACCCGGAAATCGGGAAACAGTCGGCGCTGGAATCCCGAGATGAAATCCGGCCTTATTTGGAAGGCGCGGATATGATTTTCATCACGGCGGGCATGGGCGGCGGCACGGGGACCGGCGCGGCGCCCGTCATCGCCGAAATCGCCCGGGAATGCAGCGTTCTGACCATCGCCGTCGTGACCAAGCCCTTTCAGTTCGAAGGGAAGAAGCGCAATGTCCAGGCGGAGGAGGGGATCGCGCAGCTGCGGGAAGTCGTCGACACGCTGATTGTTGTTCCCAATCAGAGGCTTTTGAGTCTCGGCGGACGCAATCTTTCGCTGCTGGAAGCCTTCAAAAAAGCCGACGCCGTTCTTTATCAGGCCGTCAAGGGCATTTCGGATTTGATTCTGGTGCCGGGACTGATCAATCTGGATTTTGCCGATGTCCGGAGTGTGATGAGCAATATGGGCATGGCCATTATGGGCACCGGCGTGGCCAGCGGCGAGAATCGGGCCGTCGAAGCGGCGCAGAAAGCCATTTCGTCTCCCCTGCTGGAGGACAACACCATTCAGGGCGCTCACGCCATATTGCTGAACATCACGGGCGGTCATGACATGAGTCTTTATGAAGTCAATGAAGCCTCCTCTTTGATTCAGGAAGAGGCGGATGAAGACGCCAATATTATTTTCGGAACGGTGATCGACCCGAACATGAAAGACGAAATCCGCATCACCGTCATCGCCACCGGTTTTGATGATTACACCAGCAAGAAAATACAGACGGTCGGCAAAGTCACCCACTTGGGCGGATTCCAGCGCGATGATTTGCGCACGCCGACGTACATCCGCCTGGAAAAAAAGCTCAAGGCGGCGGAAACGGTGGTGATTGGTCTTGACGATCCGCTGGAAAATTCCGAGATCAAGATTCCGACGTTCTTGCGCCGTCAGGCGGACTGACAATATCCTTCCCCTAAGACAATGACGTCGGCGGGTAGAGGCGGCAGGCGAAAGAGGCCATGATGAAACCATGGACTGGAAACTCAGAAAGAAATACGATGCCCTGCTGGAGCAGGAAACCGGATACGTAAAAAAAAATTGGGGCGTCGGCAACACGGTATGCCTGGCTTATCCCAATATTTACCGGGTCGGGATGGCCAATCTGGGTTTCCAGACCGTTTACAAAATTTTCAATGAACACCCTTCCTTCCTTTGTGAGAGACTGTTTCTGCCCGCTTCCGAAAACGATGCCAGATGCGTTTCGGAAGCGGCGGAAATGGTCAGTCTCGAAAGCCAAAAACCCGTGACGGATTTCGACATTTTGGCTTTTTCCGTTTCCTTCGAAAACGATTATCCCCATATCATTGGCATGCTGGAGCGGGCGGGCATCCCGCCGATGGCGAAAGAGCGTTCCGAAAAACATCCGTTGCTGATCGGCGGCGGGATTGCCCTGACGTTGAATCCCGAACCGCTGGCGGACTTTTTTGACGTGTTTATCCTGGGAGAAGCCGAGGAGGTCCTGCCGCAATTCTGCCGATATTTCGAAGACGCCCGCAGCCGCGGCGAATCCCGGCGAAACATGCTTGTGCGTCTGCAGAAAGAACTCGAGAACATTTATGTGCCGCGGCTCTATGAAGTGCGCTACGGTCCGGAGGGGAAAAACGAATCCTGTCTCCCGCTTGAGGCGGGGCTGCCCCGAAAAGTCAAAATTCGGCCCGTCAAAAATCTGGACGCTTTTCCGACGCAGGAGGTGGTCAGCGCGCCGCACACGGAGATGGAGGATCTGTTTCTGGTGGAAGTCAATCGCGGATGCGCGAGGGGCTGCCGGTTTTGCGCGGCCAGTTTCGTCTACCGGCCGGTTCGCTTCCGCAGCGAAACCGTCGTCCTCCGGTCCATCGCCGACGGCTTGAAGAGAAAAAAGAAAATCGGCCTTGTGGGAACGGCTGTTTCCGACCATCCGGCGCTGAAGAATCTGGGACGGCGTATCCTGGAACAGAACGCCAAGGCCGGCGTGGGTTCCCTGCGCGCCGACCGGATTGACGAGGAAATGGTCGCCATGCTCCGGGCGCATGGCGTTGAGACGGTGGCGCTGGCGCCCGAGGCCGGCAGCCAGAGATTGCGCGATCTTTTGCGCAAGGGCGTCACGGAGGACGATATCATCCGGGCCGCCTTGCTTTTAGCCGAACATGATATTCCGCATTTGAGGCTTTATTTTATGGTCGGCCTGCCCGGCGAGACGGAAGATGACATCGACGCCATTATCGCGCTGACCGGATCTGTTCAGCATCACGTGCGCGAGCGGTATCGCGGCCGGAAAAAATTCCGGCGCATCACGCTCAGCGTCAACCAGTTTATTCCCAAGCCGTTTACGCCTTTTCAGTGGTTTCCGCTGGCCGACACCCGCGATGCGGCAAGAAAAATAAAAAAAATTAAAAACGCGTTTCGGGGCAAGCAGGCGGTGAACGTAATCCATGACGTCCCGAAATGGAACTATATTCAGGCTCTGTTGACCCTGGGTGACCGTCGCGTCGGTGAAATTCTGCTGGCGGTCAACCGTCGACGGGGAAACTGGACGCAGGCGCTGAAGGAAATCAACATCAACCCCGATTTTTACGTTTACCGGCCAAAACAATCCGATGAATTTCTGCCGTGGGATATTCTTGATTTGGGTATTTCAAAGGATACCTTGCTGAACGAATGGAAAAAAACGCTCGAGAGTGTCAACGCCGGGTTTTGAAGGCGGGGTTGGTCGTTTATTTCCCTGAGGAACCGGAGTCCTCGGTGCCGGAGCCTCCCTTTTTTGAGAAAGCGTGAAAAAGGTTTTTAAGGGGATCCATGTTTTTTCGCGCCTGGCGGGAGGCGATATAATCCTGCAGGGCCCAAAAAGTATCGGCCGGTATCTCAACAAATTCTATGCCCGCCTCGCAGTAATGATTTGCGATGATGACGTTGTTCCATTTCACCCTGCCGGTGACGGATATTTTTTTGTTCGGGTTTTTAAGGGTGAAGTCTATCCGCACCAGCGCGCCGACGGGCAAAAGGATATTGCCCCGGATTTTCGTTCCCGACACAGATAGATTCTCGCTGTAATTATAAAAGAGGAGGCCGTCGGAAAACGCGGCGTTTTCAGTAAGAGGAGTGACGCTGACTTGATGGAGTTCATTGAGACGTTGGAATTTTCTTCTTTCTTGCATCATCATAAAAAGACATCAACAGGGAAGATTAAGATCCCGGATCATGCGCTTTTCAGGATCCCGCGGGAGCACAGTGACGACACCGCTTGCCGTGCTGGAAATAAGGAGGAGAGGGTGTTTGCCACATTTTGTCTCTTCCTTGGACAAATCTCCCGCGGGACCGCTTAAAACAGCCACCCCATTATCATTATGTAATAAAAATCAAAACACAAGAGCGGTCTTGCAATAGGCAGGAAAACATTATGCATATCGGAAAATAATTGGCAATCCCTCTGGCGAGGGATTTTTTCTGAATTTTCGGCCGGCGATAATATGTTAAAATGATTGCATTATCCCTCTATCGAGGGATTGCATTATCTTTTTTTCTTTATTATTTATTTTTAAAAAACGATTCTTGAAAAAAGTGACGTTGAGTAGTCGGATGAACAGGAAAGAAAAGGAGCTTTTAAAAAGAAAAATCTTTTCGCTGATACCGAGTCCGATTTGCATCATCAACACCGACGGCACCTATTTGGAAGTCAATGAAGCCTTCTGCGAATATTTCGGATTGTCGCGGAAAAACTTGATCGGCAAAACGCCGGTTGAAGCGGGCTTCATCAACAAGAAAATGCAATCCATGTTCGCTAAACAGCTTCGGGAAAAAGGATTTTCCCTGAATATCGCGGTAAAGATCAAAACGAGCGGCAACCATATCCGGTTCATGCTCTTCAATACCAAACGCATCCGTTTGAATAAGCATTTCGTGTATGTTTCCGTCGGAAACGACATCTCCGATTTTGCGCTGCCTTCCAAGGCCCGGCAGAGTGACATTGTTTATAAATCACTGAATTCCATAACCAACACCGGCATTATTTTGGTCCGGCGTCATCGGAGCAGGCAGCCGTTGTTATTTTACCGGAACCGCGAGGCGGAAAATGTTTTGAAAAAGTATTCGTTCAGGACGCTACTGACTCTGCTGTCCCGCCAGAAATCCGTTTATCCAAAAACCGCCGCGGGGATTTATCAGATCAAGGAAATACCGGTGCAGGAGGGCTCGCCGCTGGGGATCGTTTTAATGGAACGCCTCCCTGACGCCAACTGCATGAAAGAAAAGCTCCGGCAATTTGATTTGACCCCAAGGCAAAAGGAAATTGCCGTTTTGGCCGCCAATGGGCATTCCAACAGGGAGATCGCCGCAAAGCTCTGTCTCAGTGAATACACGATTAAGGATCATTTGAAAGCGATTTTTAATACTATCGGCGTCCGCAACCGCAGCGAGCTGTGTCCCAAACTGCTGAATTTGATTTAATCCGATATTCCAGTCATTTTTTTTCTGCGAATAAGACAATTCCTCAAGGGGGCTTGTGAGTCCTGTGCGGGATCTCATGCTGCTCCTGACACTTCTCAATTCCGATCACGGTTCAAGAGACCGCCTGTTTCTCCTCGCATGGATGCGCGAACGAACTTTGGGGTCGCGGGCCGAAGGAGTTTCCGCAAACAGGTTTGCAAACCGTCATTTAATATACGGTTGCTTCAGATTTTGGCTGCGCCGGCGAGCTTGGGTCTTCCTGTTTTTCGCAGGAGTTGATGCATTCCTGATATGCCACCTCGCAGACTCTCTTGTCCGCCTGAATGTTGTAGCAGGTGTTTTTCTGCTGAATACAGGACGCTACACAGACGGAAGGTCCTTTTTCTTCAGCTGCGGCGATGGCTGGAAAACAAGTCATTAGCAAGCTCATCGCCATCAAGACTGAAAGCAATGTTGTCATTTTTTTCATGATTTGCACTCCTTTCCCGAATAAAGGAAATTTTTCGTGTTTGCGTTACCCGTTTATCTAACGGTATAGCCGCGGCTTTCCAGGCAGGCCGCCGTAGCCCTTTGATAATCCGTGCTCAGTTGCGCCCGGTTTTCAGGCAGCGGTCCCGATGTCACTTGTGTCGGGTCGAATCCGGTTTGTTGGACGGCCCACTGATGGCATGCGTAACGGTCATCCGCCTGCTGCTCCTCGCTCTGGCCTTCGCGGGGATAAATAAACATCGGGCTGTCCGCGGTTCCTTCATCATAGCCTTCTTCGTCAGGCGGCGTTTGAACGACTACGTCCCGGGGAGGATCAACCACCACGTATCCACCGGCGCTTTGCATGTAATAAACGCGGTTGGCGTAGTAATAGGGTATGCCGTTTGCCCAGATGGTCACATACGCGAAGGGCAAGAAGGGCACAAACAACCCCACCGGAGGAGCGACCACCACATAATGTCTGCCATACGGACGATACCAGACACCCCTCGAAAAATAGTAGCGGTCTCTGCCGTGCACCGCGACCCGGTGATCGGGGGGGAGGGATCTGAATGCCTGGCCACGAACGGGATAGGAATGATTGTGCCTGTAGCGCGAATCCAAAAAACTCTTTGAACGGTCGGGGGCGCGTTTGATGGTTTGCGAAGGAGTACGCCGAGGGTGCTGCGCCTGCGCATTTTGCGCCAAATCAAAAAGCCCTATCGCCGATGCCAAGATGACGGATAAAAACACCATGCAATATTTTTTGAAGTTCCAATGGCTGGTCATTTTACAACCTCCTGTTTGAATGACGCTAAAAATTTATTTTACCGTATAGCCACGGCCTTCGAGACAGGCCGTCATCGCGCGGCGGAAATCAAGCGCTTTTCTTTCCCGGCGAAGATCCCGGCCCTCATTGCGGTTATTGTAGGCCTCCTCCATTTGTCTGGCCGCTTCCTGACGGGAAATATCGGATATGGCTCCCGCCATGGCGCCGCTGGCTGCGCCGATCAGGGCGCCTCCACCGGCATGTCTCGGTCCGGCGATGAGTGCTCCCAACACCGCTCCCGCGATGGACATAGCGATGGTGTCCTGTCCGGGAGGAGGCATGGGAACGACACGCACCCGCTGTTCTGGAACAATCGAGGAGGCGCTGGGGTCGAAACCGGTCTGCCCCATGGCCCAGTTGTAGCAATAATAATGGTCCCGAGATTGCTGATCCGCTGATTGCCCCTTGTTGGGATAAAAGTAGATTTGCGTAATAGCCGCTATATTGTCTTGTGACGGCGATGCCGGCGAAACTTGTTCATAGGGATAATAATAACAAGCGCCTACGGCAAGAATCAGGGCAAGCAGCAAGATTATTCCCGCAAAATTGAACCTCGCGGTTTTATTTGATTTCATAATGGTCTCCTTTTTTTCATTTTGTTATAAATTATAACATTTTTTGCTTATAAAGACATTTTTTTATTTCACGTGTAAGATTCATTATTTTAAGCATGTCCGAAAAAAATATTTCTCAAAGGTCGTGCCGATTAAGATTTGTTTGACACCAAGGATAAATCGTCATAAGTTCTAAAAAATTAAAGAATAGTCTAAATCGGATTTTTCCGGAAACACGGATTTTACGAAAGGGGTCTTTATGTTCTCGCGGGATCATTTGGAAAGGTATGCGGATGTGCTTTTATGGGCTCTGAAGACGGCGAAAAAAAAGCCCCTGAAGAAAAAGGATGTTATCCAGATTCAGTACGATCGCGAAGCCCTGTCGCTGGCCGAAGTGCTTTTCGCCCGCCTGATCGATCTGGGCCTCCATCCCGTGCAAAAAATGTCCATGACCTCCAACATGGAAAAGAGTTTTTTTTCCAAGGCAAACGATGATCAACTTTCTTTCATCGCTCCGGGGGAGCGACAATTTTTTTCCGGTATCAGCGGCAGAATTTACCTGTGCGGTCCCGATTCCCTGACCCATCTCAAAGGGGCCGATCCAGAAAAAATCAGCCGCGCGATCGTCGCGCGGAAATCCATCAAGGACCTTCTCAACAAACGCGAAGAAAAGGGAGTCTACAGCTGGACCCTGTGTGTCATGCCCACTCGGGAACTGGCACGCCAGGCGAAAATGTCCCTCAAGCAATATACGGAACAAATCATAAAAGGATGTTACCTGGACAGGCAAGATCCTGTGGCCCAGTGGAAGGATCTTCATCGGCAGATTCAGGACATCAAAAAGTGGCTTACGTCTCTGCCGGTCAAAAATCTGCATGTTGAATCGGCTCATATCGATTTGCGCATCACGCCGGGCGAGAAACGCAAATGGGCCGGAGTATCCGGTCACAATATGCCCAGCTTTGAGATTTTTCTCTCTCCCGACTGGCGCGGCACGGAAGGTGTCTATTTTGCCAATCTTCCTTCTTTCCGCAGCGGAAATTACGTGGAAAACATTCGGGTTGAATTTGTCCGGGGGGAAGCAGTGAGGATTGAGGCCGGCAGGGGAGAAGCCTTTTTGAGAAAGCAGCTGGCGATGGATCCGGGCGCGCGCCGGGTGGGGGAATTTTCACTGACGGACAAACGGTTTTCCCGGATCGACCGCTTCATGGCGGAGACTCTCTTTGACGAAAACTTCGGCGGTGATCAGGGAAACTGCCATCTGGCTTTTGGTTCTTCCTACAGCGACACCTTCAGGGGCGATCCGGCCCGGTTGACGGAAGCGATGAAGAAGCAGCTGGGGTTCAACGACTCCGCCCTGCACTGGGATATCATCAACACCGAACGCAAAACAGTCACGGCGCATCTGCGCAACGGCAAGAGAATGATTGTTTATGACAACGGCGTTTTCAAGGTTTAAGCGCAATGAAGACGCACTGCCGGACAACGGTATTCGGCCAAGAGGCACGGTCAAGACAACCTAAATCTTCCGGCTGTCGTAGGCCCAGTGGAGCAGGGCCTGGCGCTGACGGCGGCGGCAATTCAAATCCCCCCGCGGACAGTGCTTGCGCAGTTGCACGATGTGTCTTTGCATGGCCTTCCACCGCCTGATCTGTCGGGCGTCATCCGGACAGCGCCTGCCCATGTAATAGCGGCAGTACCATTGAAACCAACCTCGCGGATCCTCGTGATAAATCCACCCTTTTTTCTTCCAGTAGGAAAGCGGCTTGGAGGCGTTGACGCCGAAACAGTTGAGTCTGGGGTCGTGTTTTTCAGAACAGAGTTTCGCCTTTGCAAACCACGACGCCGGAAATTCCTTGCGGCAGTCGGTCATGTATTTGCCGCCGAAGACCCCCAGCTCAAGCATCTGCTTGGGCGTCAGTTCCGGTTTAAAATCCTCGGCGAAATTTTTGCCCGCCGGTTCGGTGATCTGATACCGGTAGCCCTTTTGCATTCGATCGTTCACAATAACGGTTCTGGGTTTCATGGATTGCCTCGAATCTCAATTTCATTATAATTCAGCCTCAATGATCTGTAAATCATTTTGATTATGCCCGGTTGGGATTTTTTCAATGAAAAATGTTTTTGATAATCCGCTGTTTTCCTGATAAATTGATTCATCATTTGCGCGGGACAATGCAGATTATCGATAGAAGGCCGGATTTCATGACCAGTCACTTGATTGTTTGGAGGAGGCGATGAAAGACATCGGCAAAAGGGTCAAAGAGGCGGCGGATTTTATAAAAAAAGACGTCTGGAGAATCCGCAGCGCAGACCTTCCGCCCAAGAAATCTTTTTTTCTGAAACTGCTTCGGGTGGTTTTGCTTTCCATCCGCGGATTTGATGAGGATAGATGTCAATTGCGCGCTTCGGCCCTGACCTTTTATTCCTTGATTTCCATTGTTCCGGTTTTCGCGATGGCCTTCGGCATTGCCAAGGGATTCGGCATGGAAAAGGTGTTGGAACAGCAGTTGCGCACCAAACTGGCCGGTCACGAGGACATTCTTGTCAATGTCATACAGTTTTCCCATTCGCTTCTGGCCAACACCCGGGGAGGGCTGATCGCCGGCATGGGGTTGGTGGTTCTGACATGGTCCGTCGTTAACGTTCTGCGTCAAATTGAATATTCGTTTACCGACATCTGGGGCGTGAAAGAAAAGCGCTCCGCGGGAAGAATGTTTAGCGACTATCTGTCCCTCATTCTTCTTTGTCCGGTCATTTTTATCCTTTCCGGCGGATTGACGGTTTTTCTGACCACTCAGGTCAGTATGATCGTGAACAAATTTGCCGTTTTGGGCGGCTTGAGCTCCATAATTTTTTTCTCATTGAAGCTTCTGCCCTATCTGCTGATGGGCTTGCTGTTCACCTTTCTTTATATTTTTATGCCCAATACCAAAGTACGTTTTTCCCCCGGTCTGATCGCGGGCGTCGTTGCCGGTACGGTTTTTCAATTCCTGCAATGGGCCTACATCACTTTTCAAATCGGCGTCGTGAAATATAACGCGATTTACGGCAGTTTTGCCGCCCTGCCCCTTTTTCTGGCGTGGTTGCAGATCAGCTGGCTGATTGTATTGTATGGCGCGGAGCTGTCCTTTGCCTGGCAGAATGTCGACACCTACGAATTCGAGCCTGATTCGCTTCTGGCCAGCCAGCGTTTGAAAACGTTGCTGGCGCTCCAGATTACGGCCGGCCTCGTGAAGAATTTCATCCAGCGACAGAAACCGCCGACGGCGCGGGAGCTGTCATGTCAAATGGAGATGCCCATCCGATTTGTCAATGAAATTGTCTTTGAACTCACTCAAAGCCATATTCTTGCCGTTGTGCATGGAGATCAGAGCGAAGAACACGGCTATCAGCCGGCGATGGATGTGAATCGACTCACCATCTTCTCCGTTGTGGATGCGCTCCAAAAACGGGGCATCAACGAGCTGCCCTTCGCAAAGAGTCCGGATTACGAAAAACTTTCCACCGCGCTGGAGGAGTTCAGCCGACACATTGAAAAACTGCCGGCAAACAAGCTGCTTAAGGAAATATAGCCGGCGAAAAAGAAACGGATAGGTGAGGACACGGCCGCGGGGGAGGGTCTGGATGAGTCTATGGATACTGCAATAGGCATCGCCGTGGGC
>DAOSZO010000058.1:0-16003 GCA_035382085.1 Smithella sp. | reverse complement strand
ACGAGCCGACCTGGCTTCCCCTCCCGCGACACTCCTCAAAACCGCCGGCGGGCTCTTCCGGGAAAAAATCCCCTTCTTTGTGCTGACAATCCTTATCAGCGCGGTCACCGTCTGGGCCCAAAGGACAGGCGGGGCTATGGTGGGAATTGAAGACATACCCTTTTTGAAAAGATTTTTTAACGCCGTGATTGCCTATGCGGTTTATCTGGGAAAAATTTTCTGGCCGGTTGATCTGGCCGTTTATTACCCTTATGAATTCATGGTGCCGATAACGAAATTGCTGCTTTCATTTGTTATAATCTTGTTCCTCACGATATTTATCATCCATTACCGCAAAAAACTTCCCTTTCTCTTTACGGGCTGGTTCTGGTATCTGGGAACGCTCATTCCCGTCATCGGCCTGGTGCAGGTGGGGTCACAGGCCATGGCGGACCGCTACACGTATCTGCCGTCCATCGGCACCGCCATCATGACGGCGTGGGGAATACCCTTATTGTTCACGAATAAAAAAATCCAAAAAGTCGTTTTGTTTCCGGCGGCAATTATTGCTTTGGCCGCACTGGCTTCCTTGACGTTCAACCAATGCGGCTATTGGAAAAACAGCTTCACCTTGTTCCGGCACGCCTTAACGGTCACCCAAAATAATGACAAGATGTACCACAATCTGGGCACATCCTATTTCAAGGAAGGAAAAATCAAAGAAGCCTTTTATCATTTCGATAAAGCCGTTAAAATCAGGCCCAATTACATATCCCTCAACAGCCGGGGAGAGTTGTACGCCATAAACGGCCGGTATCAACAGGCGATTGACGATTTTACCCTCGCTATCAAGCTTCATCCGGATTTTGCCGAATCGTATTACAATAGAGGCTTGGCTTACGATAAAATCGGCGCGGCTGATCTTGCCCTCGAAGATTTTAACAAAGCTATACGTTTAAAAAATGATTTTGCCGACGCCTATAACAACAGGGGCATCATCCACGCGAAAACCGGACAACACAGCCAGGCCATCGATGACTTCTCGAAAGCCATCTCTCTGAAACCGGAGGATGCAAGCCCTTATGCCAACCGAGCCATCACGTATTTCAAGCGTGGGGAAACGGAACCCGGATGTCGCGACGCCCGACAGGCCTGCGCATTGCGAAATTGCACCGCTTTGAAAACTTATCAGGCCCGAGGCTTGTGCCGCTGATATATTGCTTTGTCTGATGACTGCAGGCAACGGGCATCGGCGTTTTTTAACAAAACAGCATTGCGTGATGATCAAAATAATTGATGATCACCCGTCTTGCTTGATATAGAGATTATATTTCTCGTAAACAAATTATGAACGACACATCCGGGACACACAATCAGAGCTTCTCAAATAAACTCGGACAAATCACCTCCATGTTTCTGATCATAGGAGGATTGGTTCTTCTGTGTTTTTTCTTTGAAGGCCGCTACGGTCTGGACCTCTCTGATGAAGGATTTCTCTGGTACGGTTCTCAAAGAGTTCTGGAGGGTGAAGTCCCTCTCCGCGATTTCGCCTCCTACGACATAGGCAGATACTACTGGACCGCTGCTTTCATGAAATTATTGGGCAGTAACGGTCTGTTGTCTCTTCGTGCAGCCGCCATGTTGTTTCAGGCATTGGCTTTGTGGATCATATTTTTCATTCTGATTAACACATCATCCAAGCAAAATATTCTCTATTGGCTCATCGCATTAACTTCTCTTATGCTTTGGATGCTTCCACCTTATAGGCTGTACGACATATCGCTTCCTATCATTTTAACGGGTGTCTTGGCTTGGCTTATTCAACAACCTTCCAGATTCCGATATTTCTTAACCGGCCTCACGGTCGGACTGGCGGCGGTTTTTGGCCGGAACCACGGTTTGTACGGCGCCTTAGCCAGCGTAATCGCCATTCTGTTTCTTCACACAAAAAGCGGAAAGACGACTCATTTCATTGAATCTTTGTTATTTTGGTCTCTGGGGGTGCTCCTAGGATATTCGCCGGTTTTGGCCTTTCTGGCGTTTGTCCCGGGCTTTGCGGAAGCGTTTTTGGATAGCATCAAGTTTTTACTTTTTGAAATCAAAATGACCAATCAGCCATTGCCGGTTCCATGGCCCTGGCTTCTGCCGGCGGGCAAGACTTCCCTGTTCCTTGCGGTTCGCTATATCCTTCGGGGAAGTTTCTTTGTCGCTATCCTATTGTTCGGAATCATTGGAACGGTTTGGCTCGTCAGAGAGAAACTTCGGAGACGCTCACCTTCCCCTGTTTTCGCCTCCGCTGTCTTTCTTACGTTTCCCTACGCCCATTATGCATTTTCACGAGCGGATATGCTCCATCTTATGCCGGCAATGCCGCCTTTCATAATAGGATCAATTTCATTGTTGTCTCGATGCTCAGCGAAAGCGAAGTGGCTTTTTGCCCTGGTGCTTTGCGTCGCCTGCATCTTTCTCATGCTCCCTCTGCATCCAAGAATATCTTGTCATTTCAGTGAAACTTGTACGACAATGATCGTGGCAGGCGAAAATCTTACGGTGGACTTGAAAACAGCTGAAAAACTGACCATTCTCAAAAAAATCTCCGCCAGATTATTGCCTCCAAACAGAACCCTCCTGATCGCCCCATTTAGCCCCGGGGCGTATGCCATGCTGGGACGCAAATCCCCCATGTGGGATATCTACGCTCTCTTTCCCAGAAACGATGCGTTTCAACAACGAGAAATTGAAAGAATTAAAATGGCCAATCCTTATCTTGCGCTCATTGACAATTCTTGTCTGGATGGAAATAATTCCTTATGTTTTCGTAAAACACACCCTCTCATTTACCAGTTTATAAACGATAATTTTATTCTGCTGAATGATTCGACCGCGAATCTCTCGATTTACATGAACAAACGTTGACCCAATCTTCACTGAAGATTCCAGCAATCGGGAAGGATGGGCGATAACCTCGGTCAGCAAAATAATTTTGCGGGACAGGGCGAATGCTTATCAAGGACGAGGCTTGAGATCTTTTAGAATTTATTCTTTTTTTCCCTTTTGTAGGGAAGAAGCGGCAAACAAATCTAACATGGACTTAAACGGTGAAAGACCGGCTATGGCCTGCGGATTCATTTTGGCATAATTCTCACCGTGCTCCAGCCATTTTTTATACTGATCGTTGGCGATGTCGCAAAACACAAGATAATTTTTAATCGTCTGCTCAAGATATTTATCAAAAAAATCCATCAGAACATTTTCGCCGTACTGAATAATCAGGTGCAGAAGCGGCGCAGGAAGAAGATACTTCTTTTTGCGGGCCTCCTCCAGAATGATCTGGGTGAGAATAGCGGAAGTTACGTCTTCTTGTGTTTTGGCATCAATGACTTTAACGGTTCGCCCCTGGCGAATCACATCGGTTATATCATCCAGCGTAACGTAGGCGCTTTTTTCCGTATCGTAAAGCCGGCGGTTGTTGTATTTTTTCAGCAATAATTCTTTCATCCGGATTGCTTCCTTTGTTGAATACTTTACAAAAACTATTTCCCGTTTGCAACATTAATTTTCGATACAAATATTTCCATTTTCGCAAGTATTTGATATTAAAGACCTATAGACTAATTAAAAAGTTTAATCGCATCGAAATATATTTGTGCATCGCAACATATTTGTTGACAAACAAAAATTTATGTTTATAATAGTGCCATACGCAAATCAAAAAAACAAAAAGGGGGATTTTTATGGACAATAAAGAAAATGCAAAAAAAATGATTGAGTATCACAAGGCCGCTTTCGAAACCTATTATAATTCAATACTTATGCTGCAGGATCAGACCACAAAAGCGTTGGAAAACATGCTCAAGCAATCACCGTGGATTCCGGCGCAGACCAAGTCATTTATCAATGAGTGGATAGGAATTTACAAGAAAGTGACGGAAGATTTCAAGGAAGCGGTGGATCAAAATTACGCAAAAATGGAGGAATTTTTAGAACCAACCGCCAAGGAAACCTCTAAAAAGGACAAAAAGTAATGTTTTCGCAGGCCATCATCAAGAAGCTTTTGGATTTCAATAGAAAAGTCATCCACGATGCTTTCTCCATAACGACGGCCATGGAAGAAAACGCTGAAAATTTTTTGCGTAACTATCATCGAGAATTGCTCTTTTCTCCGATGCAGAACAATCCGGTTATGGAAGACTGGCTAAAAATCTGCAAACGATACCGAAACAATCTTTTCGAAATGATAGAGGTCCGTTTTCAGGAGATGGAGGATTTTCTTTTGAAGGCGACAGGGGAAAAACAAGTTTCAGACGGGCGGGCAGGCTCATCAACAGCGCCCGCAGACACCTCTGCACAAAAAACGAACAAGGCGCGGCCGGCAAACACTTCCGTTCCGCGCGGTGAATAAATCCAGGAAACAACTTAAAAAAAAGGAGGTTATGACGATGGACCCAAAACAACTGGCCAAACAAATGGTCGATTTCAACAAAACAGCGTTTGACAATTCATTTAACACGATGTCCACGATCCAGGACCAGACGGAAAAAATGTTTACTTCAATGATGGAACAGATGGTTTTCTTTCCGGAAGAAGGAAAAAAATGGTCAATGAGTGGATCAAGACCTACAAAAAAGGGCGTGAAGATTTCAAGGCCGCGGCCGATGAAAATTTCAAAAAAGTGGAAGCTTTCTTTTCTTCCAAATAACCACACGATTTGTTAAAAAGCCGCCGCAATGATTCGCGGCGGCTTTTTTTATTTTTTGCCTGCTGAGCGCTTTTTTCAGGCCTTGGGCGCTTTGGGCGGGCTGACCAAACCTTCGCCGGTCAGCACAACCACGCCGTCCTGATTGGTGCAGGTGGTCTTCAGACGCACCCGGTTTTTCTCGGGAATCAATTCCAGAACCTCCACCCTTCCGGTAATGGTGTCGCCGATGCGCACGGGCGCGAGAAAGCTCAAATCCTGCTTGAGATAAATGGTCCCCGGCCCGGGCAATTGATTGGCGATAATCGCGGAAATAAATCCGGCGGTGAGCATGCCGTGGGCGATGCGCGTTTTGAAAAAAGTATTTTTTGCGTAGGCTTCATTGACGTGCGCCGGATTGAAATCTCCCGTGATGCCCGCGTACAAATAGATGTCCGTTTCGGTGACGGTCTTGGCAAATTCGGCGACATCCCCCACGTTCAACTGATCAATGCTCTTGCCTGTCATCATAATAATTCATCCTCCTTATGCATCTGAAACGGTTCGGCAAAAAAACCGGCTCCGCCTCAAAACCAGCACTTATGGCTCCAAATATTATCCTTCAAATCCCTGAGGTCTTCTTGCAGCATCATATACATGCTGGCATTGCTGATGGCCAGTCCTTCCTGATAAGCCAGCGCCGTCACCAGCATAATTTCGTCCTCCGTGAATTCTCTCGACCAGCTGCTGTAGATGATCAGCACGCCGATGATTTTGTCCTGCGCCTTAATCGGCGCATAAAGCATGGAAACAATGCCCTCTTCCTTTTTTTCTTTTTTGTATTGAATGCCGGGATCCGTGAGAACGTCGCTAATGTAAACCGTCTCCCCCTTGAGCGCCCTGGCAATGTTCTTATCCGCCGCAACCGGTCCCTTGTTGAGATATTTATCGCTCAAACCGAAACTGGCCACCAGCTTCAATGTGCGGGTGTCTTCATCCAGAAGCCTCACCGACGCCGCCTTCAACCGCAGAGCCTCCACCAGCTCCCGGGTCATGGCCTCAATAATTTTTTTCACATCAAGGCTCGATGAAATGCTCGCGGACAAATCCAGGAAAATCTTCGACTGGTTCCGCAGTCTTTTTATCAGATTCGCATTTTCGAGGGCGAAGCCGCCCTGTTCGGCCAGAATGGAAAGGAAGGCTATTTCATCTTTGGTGAATTCGCGAATTTCCTTGGTGTAGACGCTGAGGATGCCCAGCATTTTCCCCTGATCCATAATGGGCACGGAAATAATCGAGCCGATGCCTTCTTCCTTTTTCGCCTTATGATTCATCAGCCGCTTGTCGGTCTTGGCGTCCCGAAAATACATGTAGCCGTCTTTGAGCAGTTGGGGACTGATTTTTATGGCGTGCGCCGCTCCCGCGTGAATGTATCTGTCCGATAAACCGACTTGAGCGACCGCCTGGTTGCTGATGAAATTTTCCTTTTCCTCATCCCTCAGGAAAATGACAGCCGCCTTGGCTTTGAGCGCCTCCACCGCCGCCGAAACAATCAAATGCGGTATTTTCTCCAGTTGCCTCGTCTTGCTGATTTCTTTGGTGAGCTTGCTCAAAACCCAAAAAAAACTTCCCTTGGTGGCCATGGCTTATCTCCCTTCTATTTTCCCGCCGTTCTTTGTCTTACGGATTGTCTTTTGTTTCCCGCCCGCTATGTTCTTCGCCGACCTAACCGGCGATTTTCTTTTCGGCAGAGGGTTCGCGGCCTTCCTTTTTGCGGCCGGAATATCTCCCTCGTCGCGCTGCTTGAGCCACTCGACGATTTTCGGAGCGAATTGTTTTTGAATCTTCGAGCTGACGTAAATGCCGATATGGCCGGTTTCAAAGCAGATGTCTTCCACATCCTTGCTGCCCACCGCTTTTGTCAGTTGATTACAGGCCTCCGGCGGAACCAGGTGATCATAAGCTCCGTAAAAATTCAAAAGTGGCATGGTCAGGTTTTTGAGGTCCACTCGCCGCCCGCCCAGATTCATTTTGCTCTGGATCAGCAGATTTTTCTGATAGCAATCTTCGACAAACTGGCGGAAGGTCTCGCCGGGAACATCGGGACTGTCGAATATCCACTTTTCCATCCGCACGAAATTTTCCACAAAATCCTTGTTGTCCATGTTTTCCAGGAACCCGACGTATTTGTCGATCATCAGGCGCGCGGGATTGAGCAGCAGGAAACCGAAATTCATCAGGTCGCCGGGAATATTGCCGAAGGTTCGGATCAGCCGATCCACGTCGATGTCGCGCATCCAGACGTGCAAAAGCCCCTTATCCGTGTCAAAACTGGAAGGCGTGACGGTGGTGATCAGATTTTTTATCTTCTGGGGATGAAGCGCCGAATACATCACGCAGAACGTTCCGCCCATGCAGATGCCCATCAGGTTGATTTTGGGGATGCTGTGCCTTTCGCGGATAAAATCGACGATGTTGTTCATGTACCCGTTGACATGATCGTTGATAGTCAGAAAACGGTCCTTGCGTTTGGGATAACCCCAATCGATCATGTAAAGATCCACCCCGCCCTCGAGAAACGTCTTGACCACGCTTCGGTCCGGCTGCAAATCCAGCATGGTCTCACGGTTGATGAGCGCGTAAACCACCAGCAGCGGAACCTTCAGTTTGTTTTCCGCGTTTTCATTCCGGAAGTAATGTTTCAATTTGACGCGGTCTTCCTCATAAACAACTTCGTAAGGCGTCGTGGCCAGCCGCGTATCCAGCCTCCCCTGCAAAACCTCGGAGGCCTTGGAAACGCGCTCTTTGGCCTTTTCGGCGTCTTCGGCCAGTTTTTCCAGAATCAGATCCAGGGGAATTTTGGGTGAATCCATGACCGCCATCCTTTACCATTTTTCCGGTTGCCGCAAAAACATGCAACAGGCTTTAACGCTGATCCAGAGCGTTCGGAGAAATACCCAGTCTCTTTTCCAGTGCTTTGACCCTCTTTTTCAGAAGGTGAAACTCTTTGTACAAATCTTCAATATCCTTATGGGTCACCACCGGCATCATCGTCAGAAAATCCTGAATCACTTCATTTCTCACGATGAGAAAATCCTCCAGATGATTCAGCATCCGGTGAAGGGCTTCCGTGTAATCGGCCGACTTAAACAGGTTCATGTAATGGCCTTCCAGAATCTTCAGCCACAGGGCGTAGTTTTCTTTTGTCGCCGCGGGAATCTCTCCCTTCTCTGCCATCTCTTTGAGTTTTTCCTGAAAAACCTTGAATGACTTTTCCATCGGCAGATAGAGGATGGACAGGAATTCCGCCAGCGTCGTTTCAAAAATGTTGTGCTTGTCCAGAAGTTCGTTGATCCGCTCCTGATAAAAACGGGTCAAACCCAGTGGCGGGATTTTAAAATACTGCTGAAGTTCGTTCTGATAAACATCGCTAAAGGCCTTGAAAATTTCCTGATCCAGATTCTCGAAATTATACGCTTCCGTCCGCTGGCCGATCTTCCCCGCCTTTTCCCAAAGATGTCTTTGGATTTCCATGGCCACATCAAAACCGGATTTGGCGATTTTCAGAAAAATTTCCGGCAGAGCCCCCGCTGTGTTGACCGCCGCAGATTTTTCCTCCGGCGGCTTCATCATTTTGGAAAATGACTTGAGCATGTTCAGGTTCGTATCGAGCTGTTGGGAAAAGCGTTCCTGCACGGCGTTTTGAGCCTTCAACAGGGTGCTGGAGTGCGGCGGAACGGTTTTGACCATATTCAGCCACAGCTGCGCAACGGACTCCAGCCAGGGAAAAATCGCCGATTCACCGAACGGTTTTTGATTGTCTTCGTCAGCCATTAATCCCCCTTCTAAAAAAACGGTTGAACAAAACAAATGTTAAATGCTAAAAAGAAACAAATTATTTGCTTTGGAATAACTCAACGGAAAACACCCGGCTGCCGATGTTGCTCTCAGCCGTTCTGAATGACGGTTATTTTTTTAATATAGACGGGTTGTTTTGTCAACACAATTCGCCCGCCAAGCGGCACAAACACAAGGAAAGGAAAATCTATGCCCAACAATAAAAATGCCAAAATCACCCCCGATGAATTGCTCAGCGTGATCGATTTTTCTCCCGCCGACAATCTGGAGGATCTGACCACAACCATTCCCTGGAAGAGCAAACTGGTCGGCCAGCAGATCAGAAACCTTTTCACCTACAAGCACCTGATGGATACCGTCAAAAAAGAGCCCTGGCTGTTCGGTCCTCTGGCTTTCTCCGCTGCCTGGCAAAGCGCTTTGCTCGATGCGGCGCTGAAGCACGTCAAGGCCAGCGCTCGACTCGCGGTCGGCGCTTCCCGCAACCCGGACGCCATCGCCGACATGAACGGCTGGATTTACAAAAGCTACTCGCGGCTTCTCTATACCCTCACCGGTTTTTTTATCAAGCATGGAAAATTCAACCGCGAAAAGGCCCAGATGATCTGCACAACGCCAAAAGGCAAAGATTATCTGAAAAACTACATGGAAGAGTTCGCGCAGCTGGAACAGATGTACAATAACATCGGGATCAGCCGTCTCACGGCCATGAAGGAACTGTTAAAATGTCTTCTGGTGGTGATTACTGAACAGCCTTTCGCCGACGGACGCCTGCCGTTCGCCAAAACCAATCCGGACGGAACGCTCCGAACAACTTTCGAAGAATACCTGGCGGAAAACCGCACGCGTCTGGAAAATCTCTACGAAGCCAACGCCTTCGACATCAAGGAATATTCCGAAAGAGCGACGCTGGGCAAAATCGGCTGCTCCTATTACGAATACGTGGACGGCTCTCTCAATCACCGTGTCCGCCTCAGATATTATCCGCTGCCGGAAGGCGTCAGGCACAACGACAAAATCATCTACATGGCCACACCGCTCATCAATCGGCCCGAGCTCTTTGACCTCGCCGCCGGCAAATCCGTCGTGGAGGCCATGCTCAAAAAAGGCTACATCATCTACATGGTGGATCACGGAGAACCGGGCTGGGAGGAAACCGAACTGGGACTTGATTTCTACGGAAAAACCATCCCCGACATGTACCTCGACATCATCCGGAAAAGACATCCCGAAGATGAAATCTACATCATGGCCTATTGCATGGGCGGAACGCTGATTCTCCCTTATCTGGCTCGACGGGCTGAAGAATTGCTTGCCGCGGGCAAGCCGATGGATATTAAAAAAATCGCCCTGATGGCGTCGCCGATGAAATTTGATGACGAGGGAAGCGGCCATGCTCCCATTCGCTCTTTAATCCGGCGTGATTACGATCCGTATTTGATGAAAGAGCTCTTCGGCGCGGTCAATATTCCACCGCAGGTCATCGAAGCGGGCATGAATGAAATACAACCCGGCGTGCAGTACACGGTTGTGCTGGGTTTCTATGGACGGGCGGAGATCAAGGAAGCCATCGCCGATGCCGCGCCTTTCCTCTACTGGCTGACGCATGGAACCAAGTTCCCCGTCAATGCCCACGTTCAGTGGATACAAAACATTTTTATCGGCAATCAGATTTACGAGGGCAAATACTGCCTGCCCTCTTCCAATCCGAAGTTCGACGGCAAGCCAGTCAACATGTCCATCCTGAAAAAAGCGGGTCTCAGAATTTTTGACTACAAAGGCTCGCGGGATCCCATCGCGCCGGCGGGATCCTGCGTGGCCGGAGAAACATGGGGATGCGTGGATACCGGCAATGTGAAAATCACCTGCGGAGGCCTCAACCGCGTCATTGAAAAGAACATCGGACACATTTTCGTCGTCAGCCGCAAACTGCTGGCGGAATTTCTGGAACAGGTGGAAGACTTTTACCAGGAACCCCTGCCGGCGGAAGAAAAATCTGGCATCCGTGCCGTCAAGAATTCCCGGCGTCCTCCAGCGGCAGACAACGTCGTTGAATTAAATAAATTGAAGGCTGAAAACTAATTTCTTCTTTTCCAGAAAGAGCGTTGCCTTCAAACAGGATTGCTCACCTTCACTTATTTATACTTGCGCACGACCGCCGTCACCACGCCGGCGATGCGCAAGCTCTCAGAGGGCATGATGGGCGGATAGTTCGCGTTGGCCGCCTCCAGCATCACCGTTTTCCCCTGCCGGCGGAAATATTTCAGCGTCCAGTTGCCGTCCACTTCGGCCAGAACGATGTCGCCCTCCCGGGGTTCCTTGTTGTTCTCGACAATCACCAAATCCTTTTCCCGAATCCCCGCGTCAATCATCGAATCGCCCGTCACGGAAAGCAGAAAAGTCGTCCGGGGATTCCTGATGAGGTATTCATCGAGGGATGCAATCCCGCGCAGGTCCTGCTGGGCGAAGGACGGCAGTCCCGCGCAGACTTCGCCGGCCAGTTTCAGCGCGCGGGGATTTCGCCGAAGCCTCAAAAAACCCTTGGCGTCTTTCTGCAAAACACCGGCATCCAGCAATTTTTCCACCCAGTAATGAACGACGCTTTTGGAACGAACGCCAAGAATTTCGGCCATTTCCGAATACGTGGGCATCCGGCCGCTGTCCAGGAAAAAGTCGGTGATTTTTTTCTCCACATCCTGTAAAGTTCGCTTGACTTTCATGGAATCTATGATATAGAACGAACGTTCTATTGTCAAGCATTATTTGAAATTTTGCGACAATCTTCACTGAATTCCGGGGGCATTTTGAACGAAAAGCTGATAAAATTGATTGCAAATGGCTTCGGCGCCGGATTGTCGCCTTACGCCCCCGGCACGGCGGGAACGCTGGTCGGCGTTTTGCTTTGCATCCCCTTTGTGTGGCTTCCCTGGATTGCGCGGCTGGTTTTCGTCATCGCCTTGCTTGCGCTTTCCATTGATGTCGCGAACCGGGCGGAGAAAATTTATCAGAAAAAAGACGATCAGCGCATCGTGATAGACGAAATCATCGGCCTGCAAATCACCATGCTGCCTGTGGCAATAAACGCATTGAATCTTTGCATCGCTTTTGCGCTTTTCAGAATTTTTGATATTTGGAAACCCTTTCCCGTGAAAAATCTTCAGGCACTGCCCGGCGGCTGGGGCGTGGTGATGGATGATGTCGCCGCGGGAATTTACGCAGGCGCGGTGATGTGGTTGTTGATGTTTTGGGGCGCGTTATGAGAATTGGGATTCTCACCATCGGCAACGAACTCATGAACGGGCGCATCGCGGACACCAACGCGTCCTTCATCGCGCGCGAAGCCAGCCAGCAGGGCTGGAGCGTTGAGGCCATCATGTCCGTGGGCGATGATTTTGCCGCCATCAAGGAGCGCCTGAACTATCTGCTTTCGATGACCGACGCCGTCATCTGCTCCGGCGGCCTGGGGCCGACCTCCGACGACATCACCACCGAAGCCATCGCCAGGGCATTTAATCTTCCTTTATACACGGATGAAAATGTTTTGAATTACATCAGGGAGATTTTCACCAAGTTCAATCTGCGCTGGGTGGAAAACAACGCCAAGCAGGCCATGTTCCCGCGGGGAGCCGAAGTTCTGCCCAACGCCAGAGGCACCGCGCCGGGCTTTTGCCTTCCCGTCAACGGAAAGTTGATTTTTGTTATTCCCGGCGTGCCCGCCGAAGCCCGACTCATGGTGACCAACAGCGTCTTCCCCTTGCTGCGCAAGCATTTTCCGCAGGATCAACTGCATATCGTCAAACAAACCATCAGGACTTTCGGGCTGGGCGAAGCCGCCGTGGACGATAAAGTCAAGGACATTGATTTTCAATCGCTGGGCGTGAGCATCGGCTTTTATCCCGTGTTTCCCGAAAATCACATTGTCCTGATCGCGAAAGGCAAAAACCAGGATGAGGCCAAAAAAAATCTCCAAAAAGCGCAGGACGAAGTATCGGCAAGACTGCAGAATTATATCTTTGCCTACGGCGAGCAAACGCTTGAAGAGGCGATTGCCGGCCTTCTGACCGAAAGGAAACTGACCATCGCGGTGGCGGAGAGCTGCACGGGCGGCCTGATTACCCATCGGCTGACCGATGTCTCCGGCAGTTCCAATTATCTGGAACGCGGCCTCATCACTTACAGCAACGCCGCCAAAGTGAGCCTGCTGAAGGTCCCCGCCGAAATCATCGAAAAGCACGGCGCGGTCAGTGAAGAAACGGCAAGGCTGATGGCTGAAGGCGTGCGCAAACTGGCCGGAACCGATCTGGGGCTTTCCTCCACCGGCATTGCCGGACCGACCGGCGGAAGCCCGGAAAAACCCGTGGGCACCGTTTATATCGCGCTGGCCGATTCGCAAAAAACGATTTGCCGCCATTACGCCTACCGCTGGGACCGCAAAAGAAACAAGGAAATCTTTGCCGAAGCGGCGCTTTTTTTACTTAAGAACTACTTACAGGGGAAGGCTTAATTTATGGCCGATTCCGAAAAAAATATCCGCTCCTTTTTGGCCATCGAACCGCCGGAAAATGTTCTGCAGGAAATAAACCGCCTGCAGGAAAAATTAAAACGCGAAATCAGCGGCCGGATAGCCTGGACAAGGCCGCAGGGACAACATCTGACCTTGAAATTCTTCGGCGATATTTCCAGAGAAGATATCAATCTCATCAGCTCCGCCGTGCAGAAGCGGGTCGTCGCCGAACAGAAGCTGAATTTGAAAATCGAAAGGCTGGGTGTTTTCCCCGATAACCGAAGGCCGCGGGTGCTGTGGTGCGCAGTCGCAGGCGATGTGGAAAGACTTCTCAATTTCCAGAAAAAACTCGATGAAGATTTCACGGCCATCGGCTTTCCCGCGGAAGTTCGCTCTTTCAAGGCGCATCTGACCCTGGCGCGGATAAAAGACCCGCGCGACATCACAGGAATGAGCGAAGCGCTGAAAAAATACGATGCGTTTACGGCGGGAGAATTTGTCGCCGATAAATTGTTTTTGTTTCAAAGCAACCTGACTCCGCAGGGCGCTGTTTATACCAAACTGGCGGAGTTTGCGTTACGCGGATGACAAACAAAATAAGATGCCGGCCGGAGCTTCCCCCGCAAATGTGCGACAGGTATGATGAAAAGAAAAAAAATGACAATGGGGCACGGGAAAGAAAAAAAATATTGAAGAAGTAAAAAAATAAATTATAAAAACAGACATAAGGAGGACATTGATCATGGCAGATATGGATAGATCAAAAGCTGTTGATTTGGCGATTAATCAGATAGAAAAGCAGTTTGGAAAAGGCTCGATCATGAAACTGGGCGGGTCGGAAAAGGTTGATGTCCCGGCCATTTCCACCGGCTCGCTGAGCCTCGATATCGCGCTGGGAACATTCGGTGTTCCGCGCGGCCGTGTCATTGAAATATTCGGACCGGAATCCGGCGGGAAAACGACGCTTGCTCTGCATATCGTCGCCGAGGCGCAGAAGAAAAACGGCATTGCCGCCTACATTGACGCCGAACACGCGCTGGATGTGACCTACGCAAAAAATATCGGCGTGAACACCGATGACCTGCTCATCTCCCAGCCGGACACGGGCGAACAGGCCCTGGAAATCGCGGAGACGCTGGTTCGCAGCGGCGCGCTGGATGTGCTGGTCATTGATTCCGTCGCCGCGCTCGTTCCGAAGGCGGAGCTGGAAGGCGACATGGGCGACGCCCAGATGGGCCTGCAGGCGCGTTTGATGTCGCAGGCGTTGCGCAAACTTACCGGCAGTATCAGCAAATCCAAGACCACCGTGATTTTCATCAACCAGTTGCGTATGAAAATCGGCGTCTTCTTCGGCAACCCCGAGACGACCACCGGCGGCAACGCCCTGAAATTTTATTCGTCCCAGCGTCTGGACATCCGCAAGGTCAACACCATCAAAAACGGCCAGGACGTCATCGGCTTCCGCACCAAAGTCAAGGTGGTCAAAAACAAAATGGCTCCGCCTTTCCGCGAAGCGGAATTTGACATTATCTTCGGCGAAGGCATCTCTAGAGAGGGCGACGTGCTGGATCTGGCCGTGGACAACGGCATCATTGAAAAGAGCGGCGCGTGGTATTCCTACAAGGGCGAGCGCATCGGCCAGGGTCGCGACAACTCGCGAGTCTTCCTGAAGGAAAATCCCGACATTATGGCGCAGATCGAAAACGACGTCCGCGTGAAACTGGGCATGCCGGCCAAGGATCAGGAAGAATGAAGTGAAAAGCTTTGATCTGGAAGCCGCGACGCAAAAGGCGTATCGCCTTTTGTCCCTGCGGCCGCATTCGGAGCGTGAGCTGGAAAAAAAACTGCGGGAAAAGGGCTTTCCCGCAGTTGTCGTTAAAGAAACACTGGAAAAACTCCATGATTTGAAGTATCTCAATGACGCATCCTTTGCCCGTCAATGGGCGCGCAATCTGGTGGTGAACAAGCTCTGGGGCGACAAAAAAGCAGCGGCCTCTCTGCGCGAAAAAGGCATCGTGGACGACCTGATCAACGCGGCGCTGGAAAAGGCGCGCGAGGAAATCTCCGAAGAAGAAGCGATTGAAATTTTAATCAAAAAGAAAGCGGCCAGAAGAAAAACTGCCGCCCTGGATTTTAAGGAAAAACAGAAAATTTTCCGGGCCCTGATGGGACGCGGTTTCCCGCCGGGCCTGATTTTAAATAAACTGGGGAAAATAGAAAAGGAAGAGATGGATGACAATGACCGGCAATGAAATCAGGAAAAGTTTTTTAAAATTTTTTGAAGGCAAGGGGCATACCGTGGTGGCCAGCTCGTCGCTGATTCCCAAGGATGACCCCACCCTGCTTTTCACCAACGCGGGCATGGTGCAGTTCAAAAACGCTTTTTTGGGGCTGGAAAACAGAGGCTACACCAAGGCGGCGACCTGTCAGAAATGCGTGCGCGCCGGCGGCAAGCACAACGACCTGGAAAATGTCGGCGTCACCGCCCGCCATCATACCTTTTTCGAAATGCTCGGCAACTTCTCCTTCGGCGATTACTTCAAGAAGGAAGCCATCGCCTGGGCGTGGGAATATCTGATTGACGTCGTCAAACTGCCCAGGGAAAAGCTCTGGATAACCATTTTCAAAGACGACAACGAAGCGTTTGACATCTGGCACAGGAAAATGAATGTGCCGGCGGACCGCATCGTGCGCATGGGCGAGAAAAGCAATTTCTGGATGATGGGCGAAACCGGCCCCTGCGGCCCCTGCTCCGAAATCATCTACGATCAGGGCGAAGGCACCGGCTGCGGCCGGCCCGATTGCGACATTCACTGCGACTGCGACCGCCATCTGGAAATCTGGAATCTTGTTTTTACCCAATTTGACCGCGACGAGTCGGGCAAGCTGACGCCGCTTCCCAAACCCAACATTGACACGGGCATGGGGCTGGAGCGGCTGACCGCCGTCATTCAAGGCAAGAAAAGCAACTATGACACCGACCTGTTCAC
>DAOSZO010000057.1:0-16208 GCA_035382085.1 Smithella sp. | reverse complement strand
GCCAGAAAAATCTTATCACCCTCGATGTCGCTGAAGCGGTTAACAGAGCGATGAGGCGGAGCGTGAATATTCCGCCCCGCCAAATTCATCCTATTTCTTGGAAGTCATTTTTTTTGCCAGCGCGTCTCGGTCTCCTCCGCTCATTCCCGCAATGTACTTTACCAGTTTTTTGCGCGATTCGATGTCATATTGCGTGGTAATAGCGATTTGTTCCATAATGGGAGAGCCGCCGCCGTGATAATTGCCCACATTCATAATGCCGCCGGTGGCCGAGCAGAGCTGGTCGCCCAGATATCGCCAGAAATTGGCCTGGTCTTCCGCCGACATTTTGGGATTGCGTTTGGTGTACCGCAGCAGGAGTTCCCCTGTTTCGGGGTTGACAAAATCCTTTTCGTGCGGAAACGTCGCGACAACGCCTCCCGCCAGATCGCAGAGGATCTCGGCTTCGCGCCAAACCGCTTCTCCGGTCAGACAGCGCCCGACATTGCAGTAAATCGAATGCGGAATGTAGGAGCCAGGGCCAAATGGAACAAAGCCCATTCCAGGTATGTAGACTTCAGGTCTGCCAAGATCCGAGGCCGTGTAGCCCGCGGCATAGCCCAACTCGGTGGTCATGATGATTTCCGCGAGTTTTTCCCGGACATGAGATTCCTTGTGGATATTGTTGACCTCGGCGGCCAGGGCGGCCGTTCCGAGGATGATGTCGCCGATGGCCGGCTTACAGCCGGAATAGGAATGCCTGTGAAAAAGCGCAAAGAGCAGGGCGCAGACCCCGCCCATCAGATGTTCGCCGGCCAGAAAGACCCTCTCCCAGGGCACAAAGCAGTTGTCGAAAATCAGGTAGGAATCCGTGTAACCCGGCATGAACCCCCGCGGGAAATGTTCGCGCTTTCGCATGTTGTGAATGGTCACGACCTGTTTCATGCCGTCCCAGTCTCCGGGAACGGCGAAAGCCACGGCATAGTCCTTGTCTTCCGGGCGCAGAGCGCGGGTGGGAATGACCAATATCTCGTCGGCGACGGATGCCTCCGAAATGTGGAGCTTGCAGCCTTCGACGACAATGCCGTCCTTGAGCCGTTCCTTGATGTGCACGTAGGCGGAAGGATCCGGCTGGTCGGCGGGACGCAGCATCCGGTCTCCTTTGGTGTCCGTCTGGGCGCAACACCCGACAAGGTCTTCGGTTTGAAAACGGATCAGCCATTTCTTGAAATTTTCATGATATTGCGTGGCTCCTTTGTTGGCTTTGTCGGCCTCGTAGGTGACATTGTACAGCGCGTTGGTGCCGTCAATGCCCATGCAACGCTGGATACAGCCGCCGACCTTGTGGCAGAGCATGCGGGTCATGTCCTGCTTTTTGTGCAGATCATCTTTGCTCTGGTGAATATGATTGAAGCGGTTGATGCGCTCGCCGGTCAGATGGGAAATTGCAGTGCACAACTCTTGGTTCTCCGGCTTGAGCGCCTCTTCGAACGTGACGCCCATGACATCGAGCGTTTCCCGATGTCTTTCGTCCGTGCGGTCAATCAGCGCTCCGTCATAGTAGATGTTGCGCTTCATTTTGGCCAAACCCTTGATGTATTCTTCTTTTGTTCTCATGTTCCTGCCCCTTTTGTCATGGTTGTGTTATTCGTGCGAGGATTGTCCCCCTTCGCTTTGCTTAAAATGTTTTGGATCCATTTGACGTCATCCACTTTCAGGTTCAGCGTCAGACTGAATTCATCTTTTTTCTTCGCGCGGATGCCGTCGAAAACCACCTCCAGCAGCGGATCGAGCATGTCCGCGATGCTTTTTTCCCTTTTGGGCATGCCCTGCATGTGCCAATGGATGAACAAATGTTCAATCGTGCCCATCAGCATCGAACGGATTAAGTAGGGGTCGGCATCCTTTTTAAATGAACCATCGGCAATTCCCTCGCGGATGCAGTCCAGAAGCCCGTGGGAGGACTTGCGGATCGCGGCGTGCGCTGGGGTCTGCCGGAATCGCTTGTTGGACATGAGCTGCAGGAGGACCAGCGCGGAATAATCGGGATTGGACTGATAGAGCTGCACGTAAAAGAGCAGGATAGCCCGGATTTTTTCTTCGGCTCCCTTGATGTAGGGGATGACTTTCGAGGACGCTTCAAAAGTGTCATTCGAAATTTTTTCGGGAATGGCAAAAAGCAAATCTTCTTTCGTACCGAAATATTCGTAGATGGTGGCTTCTGAAACACCGGCTTTTTTGCTGATTTCGGTAATGGTCGCGTTTTGAAAACCTTTTTCGGCAAAAATTCGCAGCGCCGCATCCAGGATGCGGTCTTTTCTGGTTTTCGGTTTGTTTCTATCCGTCATAATCGTTCTCCAATTTGATTATAAGCTATATAATTTAAGTGTGACTGTCAAGAATTATTTTATTTCATAGTTTAACTATAAAATACTTAGCAAATATCAGAGTCTATCATAGTAGCAAATACCAAAAACAATGGAAACAATGTTTTATCTTTGCAAACAGGCATATTGCGCTGGGTTCAGTTCAATGGGAAAAACTGAAAAATTGAGAAATGTCAGAAAGGCTTTTTTAATTTTTCCGCAGCGGTTTGAGCGATTTCTGTTTCGGAGCAGGTTTCGTAATCAATAGTTTCTCCCGCGATGATCAGCCAATTGCGCGCAAGACTTTTTAGTTCGGGCTTTTCCGCGCAGGCGGCGGGACATCCGCAAATCAGAATGCCTATATCCCAGGGTTCATCAAAGGACGCCTCGGTCAGGACAAAACCCGGCGGCAGAGGCTGGATGATGTCTTGAGCCAATTTGACTCTGTCAATTCGGGGATTGCACCCCCCGCAATATTTGACGCCTATCCGTTTCGTGCGGTCCATGCATCCTGCCGGCGCTCAATCTTTAATGCCCGCGATGGCTTTGGCCAGTTGCTTTTTCTGCTCCAGATTGCCCTGGCGGGAAATCATGATGCGCTGGGCCTGCGGGGAGCCGGCGCCGTGCATGGATTCGGTGCGGTAGCCGACGGCGGCCGTCCCCAGCGTGATGTTTTCAATCAGTCTCAGAACCCGGCAGCGGTTTTCCGTGGGCACCGAGGCGACGCCCTTGAGATATTTTTCGACGATCTTGCCGATTTCCGGATGACGCAAATCCTTTTCCGACGCCATGGTCACCATCAGGCCGCCGGCGATATCCTCTGCCAGCCTCGCGATTTCATAGGGAAACCTGGTGACGTTTTGTTTGCAGACGTTGGCCAGCAGCAGATCGATCAGATAGGTGCCGGACGCGGTTCTGTGGCCCTGCGCCGAGCAGGCGATGCCGCAGGAAAAAAGGGTTTCGTTGAGATGAATCATTTCGATGAGCTTATCCTTGATGTGAGAGGCCTTGGCGGCTCCGTTGTATTCGGCCGCCAGCGCCGCCGCGCCGATGAGCACGTCGCCCACGCCGACCTTGCAGCCGCCGTAGCTCTGACGGTGGTAGCCCGCGAAGCGTTCAACCAGCAAACCGCTGAAGTCGTATTCCCCGCACATGAAAACATTTTCCCAGGGAACAAACAGGTTGTCAAAAACCATCAGCGCTTCGTGACCGCCGAACTGACGGTTGCCGACGTCGATTTCACCGCCCTCCAGTTTTCGCGTATCGCAGGACTGTCTGCCGTAAATATAATAGACGCCCTCGGCGTCCGCGGGCGCGGCAAAGGAAAGCGCGTAATCGGCATCGTCTTTCGTCATGGAAATAGTCGGCATCACCAAAATCCAGTGGGAATTGATCGCGCCGGTCTGGTGGGCCTTGGCGCCGCGCACCACGATGCCGTCTTTTCGTTTCTCCACGACGCGCGTGTATAAATCGGGATCGGCCTGTTTGCTCGGCGGCAGGCCGCGGTCGCCCTTGGGATCGGTCATCGCGCCGTCTATCGTCCAGTCGTTTTCCTGCGCCATTTTCAGAAATTTGACAAAGCGCTTGTGGTATTCGGTGCCCAGTTTTTGATCCATTTCAAACGTGACGCTGTCCACGGCGTTGATGGCGTCCATGCCGACGCAACGCTGAAAGCACGAAGCCGTTTTTTGCCCCAGCAATCTCTGCATTTTCACTTTTTTGATCAAATCCTCCGTGCTCTGGTGCAGATGACAGAAGCGGTTGACCTTTTCTCCGGTCAGGTGGGATTTTGCCGTCATTAGATCCTCGTACTGGGGTTCATGCGCGAGCGCGTAGGTCATTTTCACCGAATTCATGGAGGGTCTGATAATCGGATGATCCACCGGCTTTTTCACCAGTTCCCCCAGCAGATACACCTTGAAATTCATTTTGCGCAGGCTCTCTTCGTATTGTTCTCCTGTTTTCAACGCCATGTGATGACACCTCCCTGAAAATAAGTTATGTCCCTTTCCGTCTTGCGGAACCCTTATCTGATCGTTTAAGTTAACGTAATACATCGCGGGACAGATTTCAAGGCATGAGAGGTGTTTTCACGGCAAATATTTTCTTGACTTACTGGCACGGAATTTTTATACTCGGCCAAACCTAACAATTAGATTTTGAAATAGTTTTTTTATTTTTTCCGAATAAACATTAAGGAGAATTGAAAAAATGGCTATCATCAAGGAAAAAAGGAAATTCAATTACATCATGATGGTTGTGTTCATTGTTATTGCGATAGGTATGGTTTACTTCAGGTTTTTTTAGCAGAAGTTGAATGACAGTAAAATTCAGGAGTGTTGTCTGATGGCGATGATTAAGGAAAAAAGGAAGTTTAATTTTTTAATGTTGGCGATTTTGCTGGTCATGGCTGTTATTTTAATTCTGATCAGATTATACTAAACAGAAAATCCGTTCGGTCATCATAACTTCAAGACCTTCAAACTCTTTCCGGGAAGGAAAGTCCTTTTACAGATCACTGATTTCTCTGCAAGGGATGTTTTCTCCTTGCTGTGCTTTGCGATGTTCTTTTGAAACTTCGTATTGATTATTTGCGGCTTTTGGGGTAACAAAATTCAGATTTTTGAAAAGAGAATTTTTGAAAAGGATTTCTTAGCACAGCGAGGTAAAAAATTATGTCTATCATGAATTGGAGAAAGGATGAAACGGTTGCCATCCTGACCATGACCAACGGCGAGAACAGACAGAATCTGGAATTTTCTAAAACATTAAGCGCCATGCTTGATGAAATCGAGGCGGATAAATCGGTTTTTGCGCTGATTATCACATCGAATGATGAAAAGAATTTCTCCCAGGGCATTGACGTTCAGTGGATCATGGGGAAAATGCAGGAAAACGATCATCAGCCGGTCATTGACTTTATCAATGAGATGGATAACGTTTTCAAGAAACTGCTTCTTTACCCCGTTCCGGTGATCGCGGCCATCAACGGCCATGCTTTCGGCAACGGTTCGATATTGTCCTGCGCCTGCGACTTTCGCTTCATGCGTTCGGACAGAGGCTTTTTCTGCTTTCCCGAAGTGAACATCGGCATTCCCTTCCGTCTGGGGATGAATGCCTTCGTCAAGAAGGCCATACCCATGTATAAGCTGTCCGAAATGCAGCTGACCGGCAACCGTTACACCGCTCCGGAACTGGAACAGCATCACATCATTGTCAAGGCCTGCGCCAACCAGGAAGATCTGATGTCGTCGGCCATGGCTTTCGCCAAGACTTTTCAGAAGAAACGCGGCATTTTCGGCGAATTGAAGAAAAGACTCTATGGGGACATTATTAAAGTCCTGGATGCCGACTTCATGCCGCCCACGGCGAAAATCAATTCGCTGGTGGTCGAGGGGTAGTTCCGCCGGCCGGAAAAACACTGCAAAGGGGAAGGAAAAATGAAGACAGCCATTACCGAAATGTTCGGCGTGAAATATCCTGTCATCTGCGGCGCGATGATGTGGATCTGCAAACCCAGGTTTTGCGCGGCGGTGTCCAACGCCGGCGGCCTGGGCAATCTGACGGCGGGGAACTATCCCACGGAAGACGAATTCCGCGCCGCCATCCGGGAGACCCGGAAACTCACGGACAAACCCTTCATGGTCAACGTGACGATTCTTCCGTCGGTGCACATCACGGCGGAGCACCACAAAATGTATCTGCGGGTTTGCGCGGAGGAAAAGGTCGCGGGCCTGGAAATTTCGGGAACACCGCTGGACAAGGCGGTGGGGAGGGAATTCATCGATCTGCTGAAGAAAGCCGGGGTGAAATTGTTTCACAAGGTCGGCTCGGTGCGGCACGCCGTGCATGCCGAAAAGGTCGGTTACGACGGCATTTACGCCGCCGGCATCGAAGAAGGCGGCCATCCTCTGAACGACGACGTGACCACGATGGTGCTGACGCCGCGCATTGCCGAAACCGTGAAAATTCCCGTCGTCACCGTCGGCGGCATTGCCGACGGACGTACCGTCGCGGCGGCTCTGGCTCTGGGCGCTCAGGGCGTGATGATGGCGACGCGTTTCGTTGCCACGAGAGAATGCGAAGTGCATGACAATATCAAGCAGGAGCTCATCAGGCGGCAGGAATTCGAAACGGCGCTGATTTGCAAAAGCATCGGCCTGCAGGGCAGAGCCATCAAAAACAAAATCGTCGAACAGGTTCTCGATGTGGAATCGAGGGGCGGTGGCCTGGAAAAACTGATTCCTCTGATTGCGGGGGAAAGGGTGAAGGCGGCCTGGGCGACCGGCGACGTGGATTCCGCCCCGATGATGATGGGCCAGTCCGTCGGTCTGGTCAGGGATATTCCGACGTGTCAGGAACTCATCGAAAGAATCGTGGCGGAGGCCCAAGCCGAAGTCGAACGGGTCCGGAGCTTGTTTTAAATGGGCGCGCGGCCTGCCGGCTGAAAAACGGATAAAGCCGCCTGGTCATCCGGGCACGCTCCCGGTTGATGCTTTTCAGGCCTTTACAAAAAAGAAACATCAACCGTGGATGCCGTCACGACAAAACAGCGCTCATTGTTGGATTGCGGGTCCGCGGGCACCAGAAAAAATCCCGGACGCGACGGCTGGTAACCGTTTGTCGTTCCCACCATCAGTTCACCGTCCTTAAAAAGAACCTTGATTTTCCTGCCCGCGGCAATAACGGCGGGATCGAATTCTTTCTTTTCGTGGTAGTCGGGGTTGCCCGCGTAATCTTTGACGAAAAACAGGGCCTTCAATCCCCTGATCGTTAATTCGATGGGCTTGCTCCCCAACGGCGCGTTGACCGGCGACAGATGAAAAATGTCCTTGTTTGGGAAAAAGTCATTGGTCACGCCCTTCAAAAGCTTTCCATCCTGGTAATGCGCCACGGTTTTGTTCTGAGTCATGATTCCCCCTCCCGGAGTTTTCAATCACATTTCGCCATCGCGGCGCGGCGATGGCCCGTCACATGCTTTGCCTGATCTGATTGGAAAGCCTATACCATCGCTGTACGCCGTTTTCCAGCCGGAAATAATGGACAAGATAGGCCACGGACAGAACGATGAAGACGACACAGAGCAGGAGGGCGGGCCATGACACTGCAAAACAGGCAAATCCCAGGGCCAGCAGCGTAAAGAGGCAGACAAACAGCGTGACGATCAGATGCACCAGTCTTTCGTGCTGCATCCATTGAATCTGTTTGTCATGATAGGCCAAAAGCGCGGCCAGGTCGTCTTGTCCGAGTTTTTTATTGAGCATCTCGCGGACGTATTGTTCGTGTTTTTTCATGTATTCGATCATAGGCCGCCTTTGGTGAATTATTTTATCACAGCGGCAATCAAAAGGAATAGCTAATTTTTAAGGGAAGCGGTTGACATCGTTGCCGGGTTCGGCTATAGGATCCTCGCTTGTTTGATTGCCGCCAGACCATGTTTCAGCCGGCCATTCGGCATCCCGGTCTCATGGAGATGCCGAATGAATATTCTTTTCGAGTATGGAAAACAGTCCCTTTACTTCAGCGAACCGCTGGACGTCATTCATGGCCAGACTTTTGATCAAGTCAAAGGCTGCTTTGAGAAAATTGAGCAACATTTATCCCGGGGTTGTTATGTCGCGGGCTGGTTCTCCTATGAGCTGGGGTACGCCCTGGAAAAAAAATTGTCGTATGTCGAAACCGACGAATTTCCGCTCATTCATGCGGGCGTTTATAAAAAAGCGAACCGTTTAAAAAAAACGCCGGGCGCTGACGACGGCGTCATCCGAATAAATAATCTTCGTTTCAACATTCCCAAAGAGCAATACGTAGAATCTATCGACATGATCCGCTCTTATGTGAGCGCGGGAGATGTTTATCAGATTACATACTGTCTCAAGCTTCTTTTCGACTTTGAGGGTGGGGCTTATTCTTTGTATAAAAAACTGTACCGCGTCCAGCCCGTTCCCTACGCGGCGTTTTTGAAAACCCCGTCTCACTTCATCATTTCTTTGTCGCCGGAGCTGTTTCTGTACAAAAAAGACAATTTCATCGTGTCCAAACCGATGAAGGGCACGTGGCCCAGAGGGGGCGACCCGCTGCGTGATTTCATCGCCAGACAACAATTCATTCATGACGAAAAGAACCGTGCCGAAAATATCATGATTACAGACCTGCTAAGAAATGATTTGGGCCGTATCGGGAGAAACGTCAGGGTCTTGAGATTATGCGAAGTGACGCCCTACAAAACGTTGTTCCAGATGACTTCCACCATCGCGGCTGATCTTGACCGGGACATCTCTCTTTACCGTTTATTCAAGAGTCTTTTCCCTTCGGGATCGGTCACAGGCGCGCCCAAAATCCGCGCCATGGAAATCATTCATGAACTGGAACATGAACCGCGCAGGATCTATACCGGGGCCATCGGCTACATCACGCCGAAAAAGGATTTATTTTTCAATATCCCGATTCGCACCGCGTTGATCGACCGGACAACCGCCCAAGGAGAAATGGGCATCGGTGGCGGCATTGTCTGGGATTCGACCGCTGAAGGAGAGTGGGCGGAAGGAGTCTTAAAGGCAAAATTCTTTACTGATATTGTTTGAAAAAAACGATTGTTTTCTCTCGGGGTCCATGAATTTTACTTACAAACAATAGACCTACCGAAGCGTCTGTGCTTCTCCGAAAAATAAAAGTGTTTTTTTAAGCATTTTGGGATTATATGAGAAGCATACAAAGGAGAATAAATATGCGCGGAGAATTCAGGCACAAAACAGCGTTGATGCTTCTGGTCGGAGTCGCGATCATGACTCTTTTTCTGTTCGTTAGTTTCACCGCAGAGGCGGCGCAGGGTCGCGGCAAGTCTGAAAACACCGGTACGGCCGAATATCAGGGCACGATTTCCGGTCAGTGGAGCGGCTCGGTATCCATGTCCAGTGAAACCATCAGTGTCAGCGGAGCCTTTTCCGTAACCATTTCCGAGGATGGTCATGTCTTAGGCACGTATACGGGGGTGCAATCGGGGACCATAACGGGAACCGTGAATTCCAGGGGCGAAATCAACGCCAAGGGTTCTGCGGGGATTTCCGAGTGGAGCGGAAAATTAAGCGTTGAAAATGGGCGTTTGTCCGGCAGCGGTACCTGGGAAGGATTTGGCGGAGGCGGTTCATGGAAAACTGATTAACAGATTTTCGGCGTCGCTTCGGGAGCCAGGAGTCAGAAAATTTTTGATGGCCGGTCGTAGATGCGCTTCATGTCCGGAAGCTCCGTCGTGTAATAATGAACCCAGATATAAAGATGATTGAATAGCGCCGCACACAGCGCCGCAACGGAGCCAAACCACAAAGCCGGCGCCCATAGAAACAGAAATCCAAAAAGATACATGCCGTTTCGGGGAAAACGGAAGATTCCTTCTCGCACCAGCGGTTTGAAGCGGTACGAGTCGTCAAAATGATCAATGCCCATGGCGCGTTTCAAACCGAAATAACGTGCGACCGAATAAAACAGATAGAGGGCCGGCACCGTCAGAATGACAGCCAGGACCTTCAGCAGAACCCTGTCGGCAGCCAGCGTGTAGCGGTTGGCAATGGCGAGAGCCGTAACGATCAGAAGACGTAAAATGCAGAAAAGGGAAAAAATGAAAGCGTAAACAGGAAATCCCATCTTGCCGAAAATGCTTGCAAGCAGTTTCCCGTGAAGCTGGGTCCGCCAGCAAAACCATTCGAAGACCTGATGCGCAATGGTCGTCCCGAAGGCAAGGCAAAACCACTGCAACGAACGGATGCCCAGGGATATCCCGGTTTGCATGCCCTTGAGATTTTCCGCCCATCCTGCTGCGGCAAGCAGGTAAGAAACAACAGGTGAATCTCCTGTCTTTCAAAAAAGAGACTCAGCCTAAACATAACGGAATCCGGCGTCGGGATTTTTTAGACGCTCTCTATTGTGTCGACGATTTTTCACCGCGCGTAAAAAGAGCGCTTTGACTCAAGCGGATTGGGGGGTATTCCTTGAGACGAAAACCAAGCTCTGTGGCCATGTGCATCATGCGATTAAAATTTTCTCTCGTAACATGGATTTTCGGTTCGATCAGAAGAAATTGACCGTTCGGTTTCAGAAGACGGCATATTTCCGCAATCAGCCTCTGTTCATCGGGGGTTTCGTGAACCATCCAGAAAGCCAGAGCAAAATCCGCTTCTCCATCGAGTCCGAGGGAGTCTGGTTTGGCCAGATGGAGGTTGATAATTTCAGAGACGCCTTTTTTACGGGCACGGGCGGCAAGCGTCGAAAGCATTTGGGGCTGGATATCCGTCGCGATGACACGGCCCGTCGGGCCGACCAATTGTGCCAGGGTGATGCTGAAATAGCCCATGCCGGCGCCGATATCGAGAACCGTCCATCCCTCTCGAACATAGGGACGGAGAATGTCCATCGGATCGTGAAAAAAACGGCGCAAGGGATTGTCGAAGGTATAGCATAGCCACCAAGGGCAAACGCGTTTCTTGGTCAGCCATTTCTCAAATACAGCAAGCATGGTCTTGTCCTTTGGACGGTGAATATAAATCCCGAATCAGGATTGGTTTCACCGCGCCCGGGTTGAAATAGTAACAGAGAATCAATCCGTTTTCCATGAAGAGTTTCTCAAAATTCCAGGGGGCGAGCCTTTCGTCTTCCCCTGAAGGAATTATTCCTTTGACAGGGGAGAGCGTTGAACCTATACTGAATAGGAAAAAAATGGTTATAAATAAACGCAACCATCAAACGGCATCCATTTTAAAGGAAAACAAAAGTCCACAGCAAAAATAGGCAAGAGGTGCTCCATGGCAGAGAAAATAATGATTCAGCTTGGAAGCAAGGTCAGAAATTTTACCCTGCCGGATCAGTTTGGCCGGGACTTTATTCTGAATCAAATGAAAGGGCGTCGCATTCTTTTGTCTTTTCATCCGCTCGCGTGGACGCCGGTCTGCTCGCTGCAGATGCAGTCCCTGGAACGCAACCGGAAAGTGTTGGACAGATTCAACACCATTGCCGCGGGCGTGAGTGTCGACAGCGTTCCCTGCAAGGCCGCCTGGGCCGAGGCGCTGCGCATCAGGCACACGAGACTGCTCTCGGATTTTTGGCCGCACGGCCAGGTCGTCAAAAGCCTCGGGCTTTTTCGGGAGAAAAACGGCTTTTCCCAGCGGGCCAACATCCTGCTGGACGAAGCGGGCAGGGTCTGCTTCTTGCGGGTTTACCCGCTTGCGGAGTTGCCGGACGTGGATGAGATCATCGCTTTTCTGAAAAACGCTTAATGGGAAGAGCCATCCTCTTCGGCTCTCAGCGGGGGCCGCCTGTGCTTTTTTCGGCGTTTTCCGACAAATATTTCTTTGACACGCGAGGACCTAGCCCATATACTCCTTCTCTAACATTTCAAACGAGGAGATCTTGAACATGATTACACTCATTGCGACTTTAAAAGTCAAAGACGGCAAAATGGAAGAGGCGATCAACGTCTTGAAGGAAATTGTTCCGAAAGTCAAGGCCAGCGAACCGGGCTGTCTGGCGTATATTCCCCACACGGTTCGCGGGGATGAAAAGACCATTATTTTTTACGAGAAATACAGCGACAAGGAGGCGCTGAAACTCCATTCCGCCAATCTGATGAAGAACATGGAAAAACTTTTTCCTCTGCTGGAGCCGGGCATGGATGTCAAAACCTGCTACGAAATTCCTGTCTGATCTTGAACAAGGCCTGTTAATCGGAAATGAAACGAATTATCGAACTGCTGGGAGCCGCCGCCGACGTCATCGTTCATAGATTTAAAGAGGGAAAGACCGATATCCGTCCGTTTCACGCGCTTTTTCAGATGCTGGCGTTTCGGCTGACCTGGACCCGGCGCGATCTCGATTATGTGCCGCCGGGCAAACTGCCTCCGGTTTTCATGTCCGCCAGAGCCGCGGCACAACAGATTCCGGACGGCGCCACGGTCATCTCCACGGGCATAGCGGGCAACAGCAGGTGTTCAACTTATTACTGGGCGGTCCGCGACCGCTATGAAAGAACGGGGCACCCGTCCGGATTGACGTGGATGGTTGTGGCCGGCGTGGGGGGACGCGGCAAGGCGCCCGGCACCATTGAGGAACTGGGCGTGGAGGGATTGTTGCGTTGTCATATTTCCGGCCATCTGGAAACGCACAAGGCGCTGCTTCAACTGGGCGAGGAAGGAAAGCTGGAGCTCCACGCGATGCCGCAGGGGGTGATGGCCCACCTGATTGAGGCGCAGCGCCGGGGTGTCAGAGAAATTGCCAGTACCGTGGGCAAGGGAACTTTTTTAGACCCGTCCCTCGGCGGCGGCACAAACGTCATTAACAAACAGGGCAGAAATTTCGTCCGGTCCGAGGGGGATGGGCTCGTCTATACGCTTCCGGAGATTCAGGTGGCGGTTTTCAGCGCGCCCTATGCGGACAGAGAAGGGAATATCTATTTCAAGAACGCGGCGCTGATTACGGAAAACCTTGACGCTGCCTACGCCGCGAAAGCCAACGGCGGGCGGGTGCTCGTCACCGTCTGCGACATCATCGAAGCCAGGCCGTCGGAAATTTCCATTCCCGCTTCAATGGTGGACGCCATCGCCGTGAATCCGCGAAACGAACAGACCGGCGGGGTCCTGCAGCGGAAATATTTCCCCATGTTTACCGAAGGCGCACGGACCGATATCGTTTCCGCCTATCATCTGGTCAGGTTGGCCAACACCTTCACCGGCATAACGCCGGTCAGAGATGCGGTGGACAATGCGATGGCCAGGATGGCGGCTTCGCTGTTTGTTCAGGAAACGGCGCCGGGCTCGCTCATCAATATAGGCATCGGACTGCCCGAAGAGGTCGGCCGTATCCTGTTCGAAAGCGGCCTGTATCAGCAACTGACCTTTACCACGGAAAGCGGTGTCTATGGCGGCATGCCCGTTTCCGGAATGTACTTCGGCGCGTCCATCAATCCCGTCAGGTTTCTCAGCTCGGCGGAGATGTTCCGCCTTTACGAAAGCGATCTGGAGGTCACCGTGCTGGGATTTTTGGAAGTCGATTCCGAGGGGAACGTGAATGTTTCCAAAAGAGGACCCCGTGTCACGGATTACGTCGGACCGGGAGGGTTTCCGAATCTTGTGGAGTTCGCCAAAACCATCATTTTCATCGGAAAATGGAGCGCTGACGGAAAATATAAGATCCGGAAAGGCAAGCTGGTCATTCAAAGTCAGAAAACGCCGAAGTTTGTCGAAAGGGTTCAGGAGGTGTCGTTCAACGCCCGGCGAGCCCTTGCCCGCGGGGCAAGAGTTTATTATGTGAGCACCGTCGGCATCTTTCAGCTGACGAAAACGGGGCTGGAGCTGATTCGGGTCATGCCCGGCGTGGACGTGGAGAGGGATGTCGTCCAATTCAGCAGGGCGAAAATCATCGCGGCGCGAGATGTGCCGCTGGTCGGCAACGATTTGGTGACGGGCAGGGGCTTCCGTCTCGAATTCAGTCGAGCGGAAGATTTCGCTGCAATGGCCGCAAAGGCAAAAGAAAGGGAGAAAAGGATATGTTCAGGGGGAAAAATGTCGTGATCACCGGGGGCTCCTCCGGGCTGGGCTTGGCTCTGGCCAAGAAATTTGCGGAGGAGGGAGCCGTTGTCATTTTGATCGCGCGCGACCAGGAAAAACTGGAAGTCGCCGTCAAAGGAATAAACAGAAGGGGCGGTTCGGCGCATTTTTTCCCCGCGGATGTGACCAGCGGGGACGTCATGAAGAATACCTTCAATAGAATCGCCGCCGAAATCGGGCCGCCGGATATTCTCGTCAATTCCGCGGGCGTTCTGCGGGAAGGCTATTTTGACAGACTTTCACTGGAGACCTTCCGGGAAGTCATCGAAACGAATTATTACGGAGTGCTCAACGCCATCAAAGCCGCGCTGCCTTTCCTGATCAGACGCCAAGGCCGGATTGTCAATATCTCTTCCGTCGCCGGCCTGATGGGTGTTTTCGGTTACACGGCTTATTGTTCATCGAAATTCGCGCTGACCGGTCTGACCGAATCGCTCCGCTATGAAATGAAACCGCTGGGAGTCCGGGTGCATCTGGTGTGCCCCTCCGAATTTATTTCGGCCATGACGTTTAATCTCAGCGAAACCCGAACACCTGAAAACAAAGCGCACACGCTGACCATCCCCCAATACGATGTGGATACCATGGTCAGAGACACGATCAGCGGCATCAAAAAGGGGAAATTTCTGATTATTCCGGGACTGCTTTGCCGGTTGACCGTCTGGAGCGCGAAAACCTTTCCGGCTCTGGGGCGTTGGATTTCCGATTTCAGAATCCGCCGGGTCTTCGTGCAGCGAAATTTGTAACGGCAATGAGTTGTCGTTCCCTATTCAAACCGCAGCGCGTCGATGGGATTGAGCAGGGAGGCCTTGTAGGCCGGATAGAAGCCGAAGAAGATGCCCACCATGGCGGAGAAGCTGAAGGACAGCAAAACGGACAGCGGCGAGACCACCGACGGGAAATCAAATATCCTGGATAAAATCATCGAACCGCAGCCGCCGATCAGGATTCCGATGACGCCGCCGATCATCGAAAGCGTCAGCGCCTCAATGATAAACTGAATCCGGATATCCCACGCCTTCGCGCCCACCGCCATGCGGATGCCGATTTCCCGCGTTCTCTCGGTGACGGAAACCAGCATGATGTTCATGATGCCGATGCCGCCGACCAGCAGAGAAACCGAAGCGATGGCCGCCAGAAGCAGCGTCAGGGTGTTGGCCGTCTGTTCGGCCATTTGAAGCATTTGGGTGAGATTTCTCACGGTAAAATCCTCTTCCTTGTTGGGGCCGATGCGGTGGCGCTGGCGCAGCAGGTCGGTGACCTGTCTTTCCGCGACGGGCAAATCTTCTGTGCTTCTGGCCTTGACCATGATGATGCGCACCATTCCCGGAATAGCCCGTCCGAATATTTTTTTCTGGGCCGTGGTCAGCGGAATGATGACGGTGTCATCCTGATCCTGGCCGCCCAGGGATTGCCCTTTGGGTTCCAGAACGCCGATGACCGTGAAGGGAACATTTCTAATGCGGACAATTTGTCCGATGGGATCCATGCCGCCGAACAGATTGTCCACCACCGTCTGTCCCAACAGGCACACCTTGGTCGCGTTGCGGAGATCCTGCTCATTCATATTCCGTCCCTCCGTCAGACCGCAATCCTTCACTTCCAGAATGCCCGGCGTTGTTCCCACAATGCCGGTCGCCCAGTTCTGGTTGCCGAAAACCACCTGAGCGTTGCCATTGTGCATCGGAGCCACCATCGCGACCGCGGAGCACTCCCGCAAAATGGCCTCGGCGTCATCAATCGTCAGCGTGGACTGGCTTCCTCCGCCCATCCGCGCGCCTCCCTGCGTGGTGCTGCCGGGAAGCACAATAATCAGGTTGCTGCCGATGCTGGAGATCTGCGATGAGATTTTTTGGCTGACGCCCGTCCCCACGGCCAGCATGATAATCACGGCGCTCACGCCGATAATGATGCCCAGCATGGTCAGAGCGGAGCGCATTTTGTTGACCCACAGGGCGCGGAGAGCGATTTTGAGCGTTGCGGTGATGTTGATCATGATTTTTTCACCTCTTCATCGCTGATGACCTGACCGTCCAGAAAACGGATAATCCGCCTGCTGAAGGCGGCGATGTCCGGCTCGTGCGTTATGAGAATGATGGTGGTTCCCGCATCGCGGTTGAGCTCCACCAGCAGCTCCATGATTTCCAGGCTTGTTTTCGTGTCGAGGTTTCCCGTGGGTTCGTCCGCCATGAGAATGGGCGCGTTGTTCACGAGCGCGCGGGCGATGGCGACGCGCTGCTGCTGGCCGCCGGAGAGCTGGTTGGGACGATGA
>DAOSZO010000056.1:0-16629 GCA_035382085.1 Smithella sp. | reverse complement strand
ACCGGCATCGTGATGATCGACACCCTCGATCCGCTCTGTCAGGCCGCCGCCCTCCTTCTTTGTTCAATCAAGGCCTCGCAATGATTCACGATCGTCGCGGCCGCTTCAGGCCTGCCCATCTTTTTTGAACAGGCTTCCATTCGACTTCGTTTCTCTTCGTCCTTCAGAAGCGACATCATCGCATCGAACAGTCTCTCTTCGTTCAATTCGCTCTCCCGGATGACTACGGCCGCTCCTTGTGCGGCCAGCGCCTGAGCGTTTTTCAACTGATGATCATCCGCTGCGAACGGATAGGGGATCAACACCGCCGGTCGGCCGGCCGCCGTAATTTCGGCGAGCGATGTAGCTCCGGCCCTACAGACGATCAGGTCGGCCTCCTCGTAAGCCCGAGCCATGTCCAGAATAAAATCTTTCACCTCGGCATTGATTCCATGCTCCGCATAGCGCCTGGCCATTTCTTCCTTCTGCCGGGCACCTGTTTGATGAAGAATTCTGATTTTATCTTTTACAGCCTTTAACCGGGGAATCATGTCGGCCATGCACTGATTGATCGCTTCCGCACCCTGCGACCCCCCGAAAACCAACAACTGCCAATACCCTTTTCCACTCGGCCGAAATCCTTCCCTGAAAGCCACCGCCGACCGCACGGGATTGCCGCTGACCACGACCTTGGCCGGGGGGAAAAATTCCCTTGTCTGCTCATAAGTCACAAATATTTTATCCACGAACCTGCCCAGAATTTTATTGGTGACCCCCGAAACGGCGTTTTGTTCGGCAATCACCGTCGGCAACCCCATAAAATGGGCGACCAGTACCGCCGGTCCCGATGCGTAACCGCCCACTCCCACCACAACATCAGGATGGAATTTTTTCATGATCCGGCGTGACTGCATCATGCTTTTCGGAATCTGACAAACCGCTTTTATGAAGGCCTTCACGCCCCGTCCCTTAATCCCTTCGATATCGATTTCCTCAAGCGTGTAACCCAGGTTCGCCAACAATCTGCTTTCAATCCCCCTTTTTGTTCCGATAAAAATGACGGCCGTATTTTGATCGCGTTTTAAAAATTCCTCCGCAATGGCAATGCCGGGAAACAAATGTCCTCCGGTTCCTCCTCCCGCAATCACAACCCGCATTTTCCCCCTCTTCCGCCAATCAAAACTTCAACGCCCCGCCCAAGACTTCATGACGTCTGCGTGGAGATGTTCAGCAGAATCCCCACCGCCGTCATGTTGATGATAAAAGCCGTGCCACCATAACTCAAAAAAGGAAGCACCAGTCCCTTGAGGGGAATTAATCCCATGACGCCCGCGATATTGATAAACGCCTCCAAGGCAATGACCATGGTCAGTCCGGCGGCCAGCAACGTCCCGAAAAGATCCGAGGCCCTCAAGGCGATCATGAAGCCGCGCACGGCAAAAACACCAAACATGATGATCACCATGGTCACCCCGATAAATCCGCTCTCCTCCGCAATCACCGAAAGGATGAAATCCGTGTGCGGCTCGGGCAGATAAAAAAGCTTCTGCATGCCGTCGCCGATACCCACGCCGAAAGCGCCGCCGGAGCCGAAGGATATGAGAGACTGAATGATCTGAAACCCTGTGTTGTCGGCGTCTTTCCAAGGATCGAGAAAAGCGGTGAGGCGTGTCAACCGGTATCCTTTGTAGAAAATCAGGGCGACGGCCGCCGGCAGAAAGGCAACGGCCAGGGCCAGCAAATGTTTGAGCCGCGCACCGGCAATGCCCAACATCATCAGCATGATTGCGGCGATAATGACGGAGGTTCCGAAATCCGGCTGTTTCAGAATCGGAAGAATCATGCTTCCCGTAACGGCCAGGGGAATCAAAACCCCTTTTTTAAAATCCTGCAGATAAAACGCTTTCCGGGAGAGAAAATGAGCAAGGAAAATAACCATGGTCACCTTGACCAGCTCCGTCACCTGAAACGTGAAACCGCCCAGGTTCAGCCAGCGCGTCGCTCCGCCTCTCTTCACGCCCAAGTGCGGAACAAAAAGCAGGCACAATAGAACAAAGGAAAATACCGTCGCCGGATAGGCGCACTTTCGCAACCATTCGTACGGCACTTTGGTCATCACAATCATGGCCACAAAACCCACGGCGACAAACACAAGCTGTTTCTTGATGAAGTACTGACTGTCCTTGAACTTCTCCAACGCGATGATAGAGCTGGAGGAATAAATCATCGCCGTTCCCACAATAACCAGGATCAGCGTCACTAGCAGTAAAATCAAATCGGGAAACTGGTCTTCTTTGTTCAAAGCTGCCTCGGCCATTTACAAGTTCCTCACAATTTCTTTAAAACAATTACCCCGTTCCTTATAGTTGGCAAACTCATCAAAACTCGCACACCCCGGCGAAAGCAGCACCACATCCCCAGGTTGCGCTTCCCGATATGCGCGCAACACAGCGTCTTTCATCTTCGCTTCTTTCATCGTCGGCACTTCCCGGCCGATGAGCGATTCGATGCGGTTTCTGGCTTCCCCGAACAAGACAACCTTTTTGGCTTTTCCGGCCAGCAGAGGTTTCAGGGATTCGAAATCACCTTCCTTGTCCCGGCCGCCCAAAAGCAGAACGATCGGCTGGGTGAAGGTCTCCAGCGCCCGTTGCACGGAACCGACATTGGTTCCTTTAGAATCATCATAGAATTTGACGGAATTTTTTTCGGCGACGAATTCGATTCGATGGGGCAGGCCGCGGAAAGCCCGTACGGCTGAAATAATGTTGTCTTTTGGACAACCGCAGAGGCGGGCCGCCGCAACGGCCGCCATGACGTTTTCACGATTGTGCGCACCGGGGAGATTAATCATGCTCAAAGGATAGCGCTCGGTTTCGGCGCCGGGCATCTTAAAAATGATGTCCTCGCCCTGAACGAAAATGCCTTCCGGTAAAACATCGCCGGAACTGAAGCGGATCATCCGCGATTTGATCGCGTCGGTGATTTCCTTCCGCTTGCCTTCTTCGGCGCTGACGACCGAGTAATCTTTTGGGGTCTGGTTGGCGAAAATCCTGCTTTTGACGCTTACATACTCGGCAAACGAGCCGTGATAATCCGTATGGTCACGCGTGATGTTGAGCAAAACAGCCACAAAGGGACGGAAGGTTTCAATCCACTGCAGCTGAAAACTGCTGATTTCGGCAACGATGTAGTCCGCCGTCTGAGGGCTCTGCGTAAACGCGATGAGGGGATTGCCGATATTGCCCCCGACCCACGTCCTTTTGCCCGCGGCGTTCATGATTTCCCCCAGCAGGGTTGTCGTTGTCGTCTTGCCGTTCGTACCGGTCACGGCGATAATGGGTTTATCCAGAAACCGGTAGGCCAGTTCGATCTCGCTGACAACGGGGATATTTCTGCGCAGCGCTTCCTCGAGCAAGGCGTTGCGGGGCGGGACACCCGGCGACGGAATGACCAAATCCGCCCCCGCCACCACGGAAGGTTCATGATCGCCTATCTCCAGCCATTTTTCACCGGTGATCCGCTTGAAATCCGCGGGCCATTGATCAATCGGCTTTTCATCGGTCGCCACCACGTGCGCGCCCCGGCCGCCCAAAAATTGTGCTGCGGCCATGCCGGTTTTGCCCATGCCGATGACGACGATTGTTTTGCCCCGTAAATCCATAGGACTCCCTAACGTAATTTCAGCGTGCTGACGGCCAGCAACGCCAATAAGATCGAAATAATCCAGAAACGCACAATGACTTTCGGCTCCGCCCAGCCTTTCAGTTCAAAATGATGATGCAGAGGCGCCATCCGTAAAATGCGCTTTCCTCCCGTCATTTTAAAATACCCCACTTGAAAGATGACCGAAAAGGTCTCGACGACAAACAAACCGCCGACAATGGCCAGCAGGATTTCCTGTTTGGTCATGATCGCGACGGCCCCGAGGGCGCCGCCCAGAGAAAGGGACCCGACATCGCCCATGAAGATTTCCGCCGGATAGGCATTGAACCACAAAAAACCCAGCCCCGCTCCCACCAACGCCCCGCAGAAGATGGCCAGCTCTCCGACGCCCGCAACATGGATAATTTGTAAATAATGAGCCACCTTGATGTTGCCCGCGAAGTAGGCGAAAAGCAAATACGTGGCAAAGCAAATGGTCACGGGACCGATGGCCAAGCCGTCCAGACCGTCCGTTAAATTCACCGCGTTGGCCGCCCCCACGATGATAAAGGTGGAAAGCAGCACGTAGCCCCACCCGAGATTGGGCAGAAGGGTCTTGAAAAAAGGAATGGTCACCTGCGAATTGAATTCGGGTTTGAGATACAGGATGACGCTGACAAACAGAGCGATGGCGATTTCCGACATCAGTCTTGTCTTTCCCGAGAGCCCCCTGGAGCTTTTTCCTTTGAGCTTGCTGTAATCATCCATAAATCCGATCAGACCGTAACCGACCGTAATGAGCAACACCAGCCAGATGTAGATATTCACAAGATTCGCCCACAGCAGCGTGGCGATGACCACGGCGAAAATAATCAACAGGCCTCCCATGGTCGGCGTGCCCTTTTTTCCGAAATGGCTCTGGGGTCCGTCTTCCCGAATTTGTTGGCCGATCTGCATGTTCCGGAGCTTCTGAATCATCCAAGAACCGAACAGAAGGCAGATCAGCAGAGCCGTAATAGCCGCAAAAATCGACCTGAACGTGATGTAACGAAACACGTTGAAGAACGAGAAGGTCGCATGCAGCGAATACAATAAACTGTAAAGCAAGGTCTTCTACTCTCCCCTACGTAACGGTTTCGAGCTGATGATTCGACCGATTACAGCCAAACACTTCACAGATTTTTTGGACATAGGCCTCCATCTTCATCCGGCGCGAACCCTTCACCAAAATCCAATCCCCTTTTTTCAGATGTTTTTTCAGATAATCCATATCCTCTTCCTGCCGGGACAGAAAGAAAATATTCTCCGGAACCAGTCCGCCCTCGATCGCACCAGCCGCGGTGATCGGGGAAAAGTCGCCCTGAAGAAAGAGCGCCGTAATGCCGACTGTAGCGATTAACATGCCTATTTTCCGGTGCATCTCTTCGGCCTGCGAACCCAACTCCAGCATATCGCCCAAAAACACATAACCGTTGCGTTGACCCTTCAAGTCCTTGAGCGCCATCAAGGCTTCACGCACCGAAGCCGGATTGGCGTTGTAGGAATCATCCAGCAGATAAGCGCCGTTTTGAAGTTTGATCACCTCCATCCGTCCGGAAAAGGGCACAAAGGCGGCAAGTCCCTCGGCAATCGTTTCCAGATCCATGCCCGCCGCCGAGGCCGTCGCCGCCGCCGCCAGCGCATTGTAAACATGGTGCATGCCGGCGATTTTCATCATCACCTCTTTGTCCCGACCGCCGATGACCAGGCGGAAGCTGATTCCTTTGAGTCCCTGTTTTTCTATTTGAGCGGCCGTGACATCCGCCCCGGTCCCCATGCTGAAGGTCACCCGCTTGCCGTCCCAACGCTCCGAACCGGCCAGGATGGCTTCGTCGTCCAGATTGATAACCGCCGTTCCGTTTCTTGACATATTCAGAAACAGATCACATTTTTCATCCCGAACGGCGTCCAGAGAACCCAAACCGGCCAGATGCGCCGGTCCGACATTGGTGATCAGGCTGATATCCGGCGAAGCGATTTGCGTGAGTCTTTTGATTTCCCCTCTCGTGTTTGTTCCCATCTCCAGAATCACGGCCTCATGTTTCTTGGTCATCTCCAGGATCGTCTGCGGCAATCCAATCAGGTTGTTCAGATTACCTTCCGTCTTGAGAATGTCCTTTTTCCTGGTCATAATGGAAGCGATCATTTCTTTTGTCGTCGTTTTTCCGGAAGAGCCGGTTAAGGCAATGACCAACGCGGAAAATCTTTTCCGCCAATCATGCGCCAGATCGCCCAGCGCGATCAAGGTGTCGGCCACCCGGATGATCGCCGTATTTTCCCGCGTCAGAAACGGCACAACTTTTTCTTCATCCTGAATCAAAACTCCAGCCGCTTCCTTCTCCAGAACCTCCCGCACAAAATCATGACCGTCAAAATTTTCTCCCTTCAAGGCGACAAAAAGATTCCCCGGGGCGACGGCGCGCGAATCGGTGCTGATCCCGCAGAATCTCTTAACCGTCGAGGATTTCGAAATCACCTCCCCGCCGGTGGCCCTGAGCACCTCTTCCACGGAAAATTTCGGCGCGGCCTTTTTCATTCAGTGCGCCCCCTCTCTCCGTCGCAAAGACTCTCTTGCGACCACCCGGTCATCGAAATTTATTTTCCGGTCTCCCAAAATCTGGTAATCTTCGTGACCCTTGCCCGCAATGAGAATGATGTCTCCCGGTTCGGCCGCAAAAACAGCCGCTTCAATCGCCCGGCGCCTGTCAGGGATGACCGTGTAGAGATGGCTCTGGGACTCCGTCCGCAAATCCCTTTCCGGAATTTTCCGAATCTTCTCCCGGTCGACACCCTGTTCGATCTCACCTATAATCGCCATCGGATCTTCCAGACGGGGATTATCCGAGGTGATGATCGTCAAATCACTGTATTGAGTCGCGGCCTGACCCATCATCGGCCTTTTGATCCGATCCCGGTTACCGCCGCAACCGAAAACCGTGATGATTTTTTTCTGTCTGAGCCCCGACAAATTATGCAGCACCTGCGTCAGGGCGTCGGGCTTGTGCGCATAATCCACAAAAACATGGGCTCCGAAAGATGTCGTTATTTTCTCCAGGCGCCCCGGAACACTGGTCAGCTTCTCAATGCCCGAGCGGATGACCGTCGCGGGAAGACCCAAAACCACGGACACGGCGGCCGCCGCCGCGATATTGTAGAGATTGAATTTCCCGATCAGGGCGGACCGGACGGAAATCGTCTCTCCGTTTACATCCAGGGACGCGTCAATACCCTCCAGAGACAAATGGTACTCACGGATTCTGACGGCGCAGTTTTGGCCAAAGCCGTACGCAAGGGCCGGCAGGGCGACTTCGTTTAATATCCGTTTCCCCCAGTTATCGTCCGCATTGATAATCATTTTCTGCGGATACTTCTTTTTACTCTGGGACAGGACTTCGGTAAACAGCCTCTTTTTGGCCTGATAATAGGATTCCATGGTCAAATGATAATCCAGATGTTCGGAAGACAGATTGGTGAAAACCCCCACGTCGAAATCACAATCGTCAATTCTCTTTAAATCGATGGCATGGGAGGAAACCTCGGCAATCACGTGTGTTACGCCCCCATCAGCCATTTCCCGCAGAATCTTCTGCATTTCGCAGGATTCCGGCGTCGTGTTCGGCGCGGGACACACCTGATCGTTGAAACGGTAATTCACCGTGCCGAGGACTCCGCAATTGAAACCGGCGCAGGAGAAGATGGATTCCAGAAGATAGGTGGTTGTCGTTTTGCCGCTGGTGCCGGTAACGGCTATAACCACCAACTGTGCGGAAGGATTTCCGAAATAATTCTTGGCGAGAATCCCCAGCGCGCGCCTGCTGTCGGGCACCCGGATGGATACCGTCCCGGCAGACGGTGTCCATTCCTTTTCATGGACAATATATCGCGCCCCCCGCTTGATCGCTTCCGTAATAAAATCATGGCCGTCATACCGCAAGCCGGGAATCGCCACAAAAAGGGAATCCGGAACACATTGGTCCGCGGAATAACAAATGCCAGAAACATCGCCTTGCCCTTGGGCGGAAATGCTGCTGATGTTCAAACCCGTAATTAAATTTTCCAACTTCATTCAAACCTCAGTTGTTTAATGCAAACACCACGCTGCAGGCCCGCTCGCGTCCCAACGGCGCGTGTGCGGGAGGATATTGACGAATCGCCCAACCGCTTCCCGATACCTTCAGTTCAATGGATTCCTCTTTCGCTTTCTTGATAGCTTCCCGGAGCGTCAGTCCCACAAAATTCGGCATCGTCGGTTCATCACTCAGCGCTGGTTCCTCCTGAACGGCTTCCGGCACCGCCAGAGGTTGCTGGGCGGAAACCAGTTGGATTTTCTGAATTTTGTCGCTCTCGAAGACCGGCGTTTCCCGGATGTTGGTCTTGAAGCAATTCAGGATCTGCTCTCCGATGTTTCTAAAGACGGGGGCCGCTGCCACACCGCCCCACTTGTCTCGCTGCGGTTCATCCAGCATAACGATAATCGCCACCTGCGGATCTTCGGCCGGGAAAAATCCCATAAACGACGTGCGCACCTTCTCCGATGAATAAACCCCGCGGGCGGGATCGAATTTCTGGGCCGTCCCCGTTTTCCCGGCCACGGACACATTGACGATATGAGCGCTCTTGCCCGTCCCATCCGGCGCGCCGACGACCTCCGTCATCATTTTCGTGACGCTTTTGGCCACTTCCGGTGAAATGACCCGACGCACTTCTGTCGGGGTATAAAGTTTAATCAAGCGATTATCCTTGTCGGCGATGCCGCGCACGATATACGGTTTCATCAAAACACCCTTGTTGGCAATTGCCGAGACCGCGGAAATCAGCTGAATTGCCGTGACGGAAATGCCCTGCCCGAACGCAATCATCGCCGTATCCACCGGCACCCAGTCCTGGACCGGTCTGACTAGGCCTGACACTTCGCCCGGCAGCTCGATGCCTGTTTTGGATCCGAACCCGAATTTCTGGATGTAATGATAGAACTTTTCCCTGCCCATTTTCTGGGCGATCTTTGCGGAACCGATATTGCTGGAATATTTCAATATTTCCCTGACGGAAAGGATCCCGTAACGTTTCCGATTGGCTTCGTGAATGACGCGGTTGGCAATTTTGTAACTGCCGTTCTCACAATAAAACCGATCTGATTCTTTAATGATTTTTTCTTCCAGGGCGGCGGCAACCATGAAGGGTTTAAACGTCGAACCGGGATCGAAGACATCCGTAATGGCACGGTTCCGCCATTTCTCCGGCGTGAGGCCTTCGACATTGTTGGGATTGAATCCAAGCTGATTTGCCAGCGCCAGAATTTCTCCCGTCTTGGGATCCATGACGATGGCCACGCCGCTTTTGGCTCCTTTGGAAAGGACGGCTTCCCTGAGGTGATTTTCGACAAGATGTTGAATGCGGTTGTCGATGGTCAAAACCAGATTGGTGTTCTCGGCACCGGAAAGTTCGTTCTTTTCAACCCTCAGAAAAAGTTTTTTCCCTTTTGCATCTCTTGCCCACGACAGCCTTTCAGGCTTTCCCCTTAGGGATTGATCAAACTTTTTCTCCAACCCTTCCAGACCGACGGCGTCCAAACCGACAAAACCGAGCAGGTGGGCGGCCAGTTCTCCGTTGGGATAAAAACGTTTCGGTTCTTGGACCAGAAACACACCCTCAATCTTGGCACTTCTGACGCTATCCGCCTGCTCAGGCGAAATCCGGCGGGCCAGCCAGCAGAAATTTTTGGGCGAAGATAATTTCCTAAAAACCGCCTGTTCATCCAAACCCAAAATCGCCGCAAGATAATGAGAGGCTTTCCGGGGATCCATGATTTTGGAGGGATCGGCGCAAACGGAATCAGCCATGATGGAGACAGCGAGTTTCTCTCCGTTGCGGTCATAGATGATTCCCCGTTCAGGCTGTAAATTCAGCACGGCCGTATGCTGTCGCTGTGCCAGTATTTTCAGTTTCTGTCCCGACAAGACCTGAAGCTGGAAGGCGCGGGATATCAAGGCCACAAACAAAACCAGGAAAAACATCATGGTGATGATGATCCTGAATTTGAGCAGTTTCTTTGATTCCCTGACCATATCAGTTATCCGTAATTTTCAACGTTATTACCTGACCGCTTTCCGGATACGACATCTGCAATTTGCTTTTCGCGATGTTTTCGATCCGCTGCGGGGATTTGAGCATCGCCAGTTCCACTTTTAATTTTTTCTGTTCTTCCAGCATCTGCTGCTTGATGCTTAATTCATTGGCAATACCGTATTCCAGCTGGGTCATACGGGTGCGTGAACCGACGTAAATCAAAGCCACCAGCAGTAAAACCGCGCCGAAAATCAAAACGGTCGAAAATTTCAGCCCCAATGCCGGACTTTTTGGCTCATCCAGATGAGGAACGATTTTGGTTTCGATGGTTTGAGCGGAATGCGGCATGTCAAATTCTCCCGGCCACGCGCAGCTTGGCGCTGCGGGAACGTGGGTTATTCTGCATTTCCGCCGCCGTCGGCGTCAGCGCTTTTTTCGTGAGGATTTTTACCTGAGCTTTCTTCTGACAGACACACACGGGAACATCTTTTGGACAGACACACGTTTCAGCCAGATCTCTCAATGCGGTTTTGACCAGGCGGTCTTCCAGAGAATGGAAAGAAATGACGCAAAGCCGACCTCCGACGTTCAGCGATTCAACGGCGGCGTGAACCGCAGGTCTGATATTGTCCAGTTCTCCGTTGACGGCGATTCTCAACGCCTGAAAGGTTTTGGTCGCAGGGTGGATTTTCTGCCTCTTATAATTCAGGGGCACACATGACGTAACAATATCCGCCAGTTCGGTCGTTGTTCGGATAGGTGCGATCCGTCTTCGGTTTGATATCGCTCTGGCAATTCTTGCCGCCATCTTTTCCTCTCCATAGCCCCTGATAATTTTTTCCAATTCATGCTGCGCAAAGCGGTTGACCATATCGTAGGCGCTTACTTCCAATTCACGATTCATCCGCATATCGAGAGGCGCCTGCTGGCTGAAGCTGAAACCTCTTTCCGCCGCATCGAGTTGATGAGAAGACACCCCTAAATCCAGAAGCACGCCATTAACTTTTTCTATATTTAAACGTTCGAGAATCGCTTTTAAATTAACGAAATTTTCTTTGATCAAAATTTTGCGGGAACCGAATTTTCTCAATCGTTTTTCCGCAAAAGCCAGCGCGTCATCATCCCAGTCGATTCCCACCAGCATCGCATCCGTGTTTTTCAGGATCGCTTCAGCGTGACCGCCACCGCCGACGGTGCCGTCCACGTAAACACCGCGCCTTTCGACCAAAAGCCATTCCAACACTTCTTCTAGCATTACCGGCTCGTGGAAGAACTCGGTAATCATGGTTTTAAATTCCCAGATCAGCGATGAAGTCGGCGCATTTGTCGATTTCGCTGGCGGCCTGTTTCATTCTTTCTTCGAAACGGTCTTTCGACCAGATTTCAATGTTCTTGAGCATGCCGGCCAGAACAATGTCCTTTTCCAATTTGGCGTATTCGCGCAACGTCGGGGGTATAAGCACGCGCCCCTGTCCGTCGATATTGCAATCCACCGCTCCGGACATAAAGAAACGCTGAAACGATCGAACTTCCTTGCGCAGCTTGGATTGATGGGCGACCTTCTCTTCAATAATGAGCCATTCATCGTAGGGGAAAACCATCAGATACTGATCCCAATTGGTGATGACTATCCGATTGTCATATTCTTCCGAGAATATTTCACGGAACTTGGAAGGGAAAATTATTCTTCCCTTTTCATCAATTGTGTGATGATATTGTCCCCGAAAAACAGACATCACTTTCCTCCACGATGAACCACTTTACTCCACGTGGCCACTATAGAGGGGCTTATTCGTTTTTGTCAAGTAAAAATTTCATCTTTTTTCCAAATTTAAGTTACTGAAAATTTACGAGAAAGCAGGAAATTGAAAGATTATTTATTTTTTGACGAAGAAGCTAAAAAAAGAAAGTTTTTGATAATCGGAAAAATTTTTTTTATTTTCCTTCAACGGAGGATTGCTCGGCGGATTCCGATGGATAAGACTCTTGCTTAAGTTGCTGTAATTGCTTGTTTTTCATATAAACGTAGTGATTTACCGCCTGAACATGCTGCGCAAAAGTTTCAGAGAAAAAATGCGTGCCGTCATTCTTCGAAACAAAATACAGGTATTTTACATCCGCAGGAAACAAAGCCGCTCGCAGGGAAGACAAGCCCGGATTGGCGATAGGACCCGGCGGCAATCCCTTGATCACATAAGTGTTGTAAGGCGATTTTCTCTTCAAATGACTCCGAACGATTTTGCCTTTAAAATTTTCCAAGTCGTACACAGAGGTGGGATCGCTCTGCAAGGGCATGCCTCTTTTTAAACGGTTATGAAAAACAGCTGAAATCATTGGCTTTTCTGCATTTACCCCTGATTCTTTCCCGACCAAGGAGGCAAAAGTAACTATCTTGTGAATATCCCATTTCATCTCTTGGGCTTTTTTGAGCATTTCCGGAGTTATTTTTCCCCAGAAAGTATCCACCATTGTTTTCATGATTCTGCGTGTGCTCATGGAGCGGTCCAAAAAATATGTGTCCGGAAAAAGGTATCCTTCTATAGACTCGGCCTTGATATTTAAAGATTCCAGAAATGCCCTGTCCCGGGCAAGTTCGAAAAAAAGATCCTTATTGATTAATTTATATTCATACAAGCGGTCCGCTATTTCCCACATGGTTAAATCTTCAGGAATGACGACTTTATAATATTTGATTTCACCGCGAATTAATTTATCAAGCATCTGAGATGGGGACAACATGGTGTTGATTTCATATTCTCCCGCGCGAATCTGGCGACGGGCATTTTTGATCACCGTGAGGGCATAAAACAACAGGCGTGATTTTATCAGGCCGGATTGGTGGAGAATTTCCGTCGCACCAATAAAGCTTGTGCCCGTCGGAATATCAACCACGACGGTCAGATTTTTCCTGTCAATTGGAGAGAGCGAGTAAAAAGCCAACGCCGCAACAAACAAGGTCAATAAAACAGCAAGTCCCATTGCCGCCATTTGCCATTTTTTTCTTGTCAAAAATGAAGAAATCGCCAGTTTTATGGAAGGGAAAACCGACGAAAAATCTTTTTCGGCAGAATCCTTCTTTTTTATTTCCTTTTCCATTTTTTCTTTAAAATTCTTCCCCATACACAAAAGAATGCCTCAAGGGGCCTTTTTGATATGATCCAGATAATTCTGAAGGATAAGACAGGCGGCCAGTTTATCCGTTTTTTCTTTTCTTTTTTTCCATCGGACCCCCGCGCCAATCAAGATTGCTTCAGCCTCCTTGGTGGACAGAGTTTCCGGCCACTTAATCACGGGGAGCGAATATGTTTTTTCAAGCAACGATGCAAAACGATTGACTTTTTCGCATTGAATGCCTTCCGAACCATCGAGTCTTACCGGATAACCGACTAGTATTTTTTCGATATTGTATTTTTCAAGGATAGAATTCAGGATTTCATAATCATGTTTTTTTGTTTTTCTAACGATTGTGGGCAGTCCCTGCGCCGTCAACCCCAGCTCATCGCACACGGCCACCCCGATTCTTTTTTCACCGTAATCCAAGCAAAGTATGCGCAAAACAGAATCCTCTTCCCGTCGAGTTTCTAACAATTCATGCGGCCAATTTCAACAGTTAATTTCTTCGCCGAGGAGGACCTTACGTCAATTTTTCCCCGTTTTTCGCAAATATAATCTTGTGAAAAATTGAGGAGTTTGCTATTTACCAAAAACAATTTCTCAAGGAAAATAAATGAAGCATCTCGTTCTTGGAACTGCGGGACATGTCGATCATGGAAAAACCGCTTTAATTAAAGCGCTCACCGGCACCGACACGGATCGTTTGAAAGAGGAAAAACAAAGAGGTATTACCATCGAACTGGGATTCGCTTCCCTGACCCTGCCTTCCGGACAAACCCTCGGAATCGTGGACGTTCCCGGTCACGAAAAATTCGTCAAAACCATGGTCGCCGGCGCCTCCGGCATTGATCTGGTTATGATGGTGATCGCCGCCGATGAGGGAATCATGCCGCAAACAAGAGAGCATCTCCAAATCTGCTCGCTGCTGGGAATTTCCAGGGGAATCATCGCTCTCACAAAGATCGACCTGGTTGAACCAGAGTGGCTGGAACTGGTGCAAACAGAAATCAAGGCTTCTTTTAAAAATACTTTTTTGCAGGATGCGCCGATCGTGCCAGTTTCTGCGGTGAAAGAACAAGGGTTGCAGGAGCTTGTTGAAGCCATCCATGCAACGGTCAACGATATCGCCGACAAAACAGGCGACGGCATTTTCCGCCTGCCGATCGACAGAGTCTTTACCATCAAGGGCTTCGGCACGGTTTTAACCGGCACAATAGTTTCCGATCATGTCGCAAAAGGCGAAGAAGTTCAGATTCTGCCTCTGAATACCACAGCCCGCATTCGGGGTCTCCAGGTTCACAATCAATCGGTGGAGCAAGCATGGAAAGGCCAAAGAACAGCCATTAATTTGCAGGGAGTCGAAAAATCTTCCATTGAAAGAGGAAATATCGTTGCGCGTCCGCACACGATCTGGCCTTCTCAACGTCTGGATGTCTTTCTGGAATTTCTTGCCTCCAATCCCAAAAGCATCAAAAACCGGGCGCTGGTGCGTCTGCACACCGGAACCAGTGAAGTCATCGCGCGTCTCATTTTGCTTGAAAAAGATGAACTGGCGCCCGGACAAACAGGTTGGGCGCAACTGGTCCTGTCCCATCAGGTCGCTGTGGTTGCCGGTGACCGTTTTGTCTTGCGTAGCTATTCTCCGGTCACAACAATCGGCGGCGGCCAAATCGTAGATCCGTTACCCGCAAAACACAAAAGAATGAATCAGAAAGTCATTGAAGAACTCAACACTCTCAGGAACGGAACGCTCACGGAAAAGATCTCCGTCATGCTGGAGCGCTGCGGCTACAACGGCGCCAATCCCCGTTTGTTGGCTTTCAGGCTGGGTGTCAACAGGAAAAAAGTTGAGGAAACCATCAATCTCTTTCTGGCGGACAAAAAAGCCTTTTTGCTGGATGGCGAGGACGTAACGGTTATTTCTTCAATGTTTTTCAGCCAATTGGAGGTATTGATTGTCAAATATCTCGAGGAATATCACAAAAAAAATCCCCTGCGGGAAGGCATGCCCAAAGAAGAGCTCAAAGCTTCTGTAGGAAAATTAGCCACGCCAAAATTATTCAACATGATTCTGCACTCCCTGGCAAAAAAGGAAACGATTGTAAGCGACAGAGACAGCGTGAGGCTTTTCCGGCATAAGGTGGACATTTCCGGCGATTTGGACGCTGTACGCCAGGATATCGCCAACATCTACAAACAAGCCGGCTTGGCTCCCCCCTCTCTTGAGGATGTATTGAACAGATTTCCAGACAAAAAAAAGGCGCAGAATATCATTAACCTCATGATGAAAGAGGGCAGTTTGGTGAAAATCAATGAGGATTTGTGTTTTTTCAAAGATAACATCGAAAAACTCAAGGATGATTACCTGCGGCTTCTCATGCAAGAAGGCAAATCCACGCCGGCGACCTTCAAGGAGCTGACGGGGCTTTCGCGAAAATACATCATTCCCCTGATGGAATACTTTGATATGACGAAACTAACCGTCCGGGTCGGCGATCATCGGGTTCTGAGGAAACAATCGTGAACAGAAGCCAGCATCTTATAAAAAAAATAAAAATGTGGCGCGCCGACGACCAGACGATCACACCTGAATCCGCACAGGTGGTTCGGGAAGTCGTGTTATCGGTGATGATTAACGGGAGACTCTACGCGAACATCGCCTGCGCAGGCCATCACCTGGATGAGCTGGCGGCGGGTTTTTTGAGATCGGAAAAGATAATTTCTTCCCGGAAAAACATCCTCAAGCTTGATATTGACGCCCGACATCACCGCGTCAATATCATGTTGGAGAAGAAGAAAAAAACAAGCGGCACAACCGTAAAGAACATTGCATCCAGCGGTGCGCGGGGGAAATTTCTGCTTCAAGAAACGCGCAACCCTCTTTTGACGACCGATCACGCCATCATTCAAACGTCCGTGATTCTCAAACTGATGGATCAGCTGTTGAACAATTCCAAAATTCACAACCGAACCGGCGGAACACATTGCTCCGCTCTTGCCGCGGGCGGAAAAATGATCGTTTTGCGCGAGGACATCGGACGGCATAACACCATTGACATGCTCGGCGGTCACGCCCTGCTCAACGACCTGGATCTGTCCAAAGCAATGATTTTAACCACGGGCAGAATTTCTTCCGAAATTGTTTACAAGGTTGGGCATATGGGCATCCCGGTTATCGTTTCGCATTCCGCGCCGACGGCAAACGCCGTTGTATTGTCCGATCAGTTGGGCATCACCATGATCGGTTATGTTCGCGGAGGAAAAATGAACATCTACACTCACGAAAGGCGGGTTGTCATTTGAAAGAAAAAAATCGTTTCCTCAAAGACATCAAGCAGGGGGATCTTGTTTCGTCTTCTTTTTTGGTCGCGGAGAAAAACATGGCTTTTTCGCAAAAGGGTTCGCCTTATTTAAATGTGAGACTGAAAGACAAAACCGGCGAGGTAGACGGCAAGATTTGGGAAAACGCCCCTGACCTGGACAAACAATTCAAGCGGGGCGATATTGTCCACGTCGAAGGTCGCGCCGTAAGTTACAAAAACACCCTGCAAATCACTGTCAATAACATCAAGACCATCCCGGCGGATGAAACAGAACCGGCCGATTACCTGCCCAGCGCGCAAACAGATCCGGACACCATGTTTCATGAACTGATGGGATTTGTAGACAAAATGGATAACAAACATTTGCGCGCCCTGCTCCTCTCATTTTTCGCAGACGAAACAATCGCCAATCTCTTCAAAAGAGCACCGGCCGCAAAAGGTTTTCACCACATTTACCTCGGAGGCC
>DAOSZO010000055.1:0-16780 GCA_035382085.1 Smithella sp. | reverse complement strand
CAACCGAAAGAAAGCGTTCATGCTGTCATCATCCGGCGCGACGGCCGTCGAGCTCAGCGCGATTCCATAAGCAATGTCAACCGATTCGCCCTGCAGATAATGCAGCGGTTCTTTTCGGACAACATCATTGAGCAGAACGCCGTGGACGGTTGCTCGGATCTTCCTCGTCACCGGTTTTTTCCCCTTGACCTTGAAGACTTCCTCCCGCTCCGTCACCGGCATCCACCGCCCCTTGTGGAGATAATGCCATTTGCCGTCGATGGTTTTGAGCTGCTCCAGAAACAGATCCTGATTGTCATCCATCACCATGGTCATTCCCCAAGCAATATGCCTGTTATATCCGGCCACGATGATCGGTGCGCCGGCCAGACTCATTCCCGCCACATCATAATCGCCGCAGCGGACATGCGCCATATTCCATGTGGAGGGAAGACTCAAAGGAAGGTGCATGTCATTAGCCAAGATGCTGGCGTTGTTCAAGGTTCTGCCTTTGGAGATCGCCCAGTTATTGGACGCGGCAAATCCCGTCAGACCCAATTTGTCCAGCACCGGATGAAGATCCGCCAGAGTTTCAGCAGCTGTCGCGGCCTGATTCAAATTGATGCCTTCAAGTTTGGCGGCCTCGTTAAAGGGGATCGGCTCGTCCGGGTATATCGGCAGCAGCCAGGCGGCGTTTTTCGCCCCGACCTTCTGCGCGATGTTGAGTGCCGCCAGCTCCTCGTGAAGATTGAAGGAGAGGCCGAAATTCACCAGCGCAAAGATTTTGACGGAATCCATCGCCTCCCACGGCTCAGGCCTGTAATTGGCCAGAACAAATGTCGCCGGCAACTTATTTCCGTGAGTTTCAAGATAAGCGTTGACCCCTTCGCTGTATTTTTTCAGAAGACGAAGATTTTCGGGAGACACTCTTTGATAAAGTTCCTCCGCGACAGCTTTGAGGTTCATGGCGCGCATGTAATAATCGAGATCCAGAACGGCCGGACCCGCCATTTCCGCCAGCCGTCCTTCGGACATGAGCTTGTAGGAAATCATCTGGGAGAGCCTGTCGGAGGCGTGCAGGTAACCCACGGCCATGGCCATGTCTTCCATGTTTTTTGTCTCCACAAAGGGAATACCGTATTCATCGCGGCGCACCGTTACCGCCTCCTTGAGACCCGGCATGACGATTTCTCCGTTGAGAGGATCAACGGAACGCTTGAAATACCAATCCATGATCGAGGCACAGCCGAACAAAAACAGCGTGACGAAAGCGATAAGGCAAATCCTCAAAATGATTCTTGATCCTTTGTGTCTCCGTGAGAATGTTTTTTCTTCCATCTCTCCCCCCTTTTTTTGCTGTCGCCTAAAAAATATTAAGCTTAAGGCGTATTTGACGGCCCATCTTTCTGATTTAGATATTCTAGAACCGCTTTGAAAAGAGAAGCGCTGTGCCCCAGCTGAACATAGGCCTCCTCTTTGGTCATGTCCCGGTTCTGCGCGCGCAATTTGTAGCCCAGCTTGCGGGTCAGGTTGGCAATCCTGGCGATTTCGCGCGCCAGGTCGTCTTCGAAACGTTCCCGGCTGAGGCGGATGGAATACATATTTTTCGCAATCTCTTCCGGATGGTCAAAAACTTCTTTCTCCACGACGCCGTCGTTGATTTGATGATGCGCTTTATTGAAATCATCAAAGGCGATATTGTGCAGCGGCATGGACAAGTCACTGATGTAATGTGCGCAATACACCAGATGATAAAGCGCGTACTTGCCCTCTTGAAGCGTTTTTTGGTACTGGCGCAGGGAGGCGATGATCGCTCCGTAGAGATGACCTTCCTCTTCGCCGGAAACGCGGTTATACCGCTCGGGCTGGCGGAGAACCAATTGCGGCGTGACTTCAACTTCCGCGGTATTGTTGAACCAGTGATTATAGGACTCTGCATTGCCGGCTTTAATTTTCGCGATGTCCGGTCCGGCGCAGTGATACCACATGTCAAACCCCGCCGCCCGGCAGATGGACAAATGCGTTTTGTCATGCCAGGCCGGCGCGTCAAAAGCGGACAGCACTGCGCACAGAATAATGATGAATCTTAACCGTCTGCTGCTCATTTTTTTTTTACCAGCCTTTTTTCAACATGTCATCGTCGTCGTATATTTTTTCTTCGTCGTGGGCTTCTTCGGCGTCAAGCTCATGATCTCTGGTGCTGAGTTTTTCTTTCTGTTTGAAATATTCACGATACCATTCGTGAGCGGTTATCATGGACATGACTTCGCTGGTTCCCGTCCAGATGGACGCTAGGCGCACGTCGCGGTAAATGCGCTCGATCGGGAAAACATTGGTGTAGGCGATGCCGCCCATTACCTGCATGGCATTATGCACAACCTTCTGGCAGGCTTCCGTGATGAATTTCTTGCTTTCCGACACCATCCGACGGATTCTGTGCATATCCGCTTTTTCATCCACCGCCCGCGCCGTCACATACGCCATCGCGCGCGCCGCGTCCAAAAGCATCGCCGCTTCCGCGATCTGGAAGCTCACGCCCTCGAACTGCGCGATCACCTGGCCGAAGGCTTTTCGCCGGGCCGTGTAATTGGTGGCAATCTCCAGAGCGGGACGCGCCGCGCCGATCGTCATCGCCGCCGTGCCCAGCCGTTCCGGCACCATCATCGTATTGAACACGGCATAACCGCCGTTGACCCTGCCCACGACATTTTCCCGGGGCACCCTGACGTCGCGGAAAACCAGCCTTCCCGTTCCACCGCCGCGGCAGCCCATCAGGCCATACAAATACTTGACCTCCACGCCCTCGGTCCGGTCCACGATGAAGCAGGTGATGGATTCCTGCGGCTTGGCTTCCGGATTGGTTTTCGCGTACACCAGGAAAAAATCCGCCCCCTCGGCTCCGACAATAAAACGCTTCATCCCGTTGAGCAGGAAATAATCCCCCTGGTCTTCCGCCCTAGTGGCGGCGCCGAAGAAATCGGATCCCCCGCGGGGCTCCGTCAGGCATTCCGCCGCGAAAAGCTCCCCCCGCAGCAGCGGTTTGACGTACTTCTCTTTCTGCTCATCCGTGCCGTGCTGGATAATCGCGTCGCAGACCAGTTCCGCGCCGACGCCGAAAACGCAAGCGATTTCATACCCCAGTGTTCCGATTTCCTCCATGAGCATGCAGGTGGTCACCCAGTCCATGTCGCGGCCGCCCCATTGTTTCGGATAACGGCAACCCATCAGACGGCGCCGGGCCGCCTCCTGCAGCAATTCTTTCGGAAACTTTATTTTATCGGTGTCCATATCCAGAATCATCTGGCGCGGCACCCATTTGACGAAATCCCGCGCCTCATCCCGGATTTTGATTTGTTCCCTGGTCATCATGAAATCAAACATCTTTTTTCTCCTTTCATTGACGCTTAGAAAGATTTTCAAAACAAGCTGATTTACTTCTCTGCCGATCTTTTTCCGCGCAGGCCCTCACGAAGCTCCCTGCGAACCGCCGACATTCCCCATTTGCAATATCTATATCCTCCATATCGCCTGCAAGACATTTTTCTTGAGCGAGACGGCTGCCTCCGGACAGAATTCGATGCAGCAATAACAGCGGATGCATTTTTTATAATCGTAACGCGGAATTTTCTCACTGTCTCGCGCCCGGGAAATCGCCCCCGCCGGACAGACAGCAAAGCATTTATAACAGAGCGTGCACTTTTCCGCGTTGGGCCGCGGTTTTTCGATGAAGATATTTTTTACGGCGGAACTGACCAGCCAGCCGCGGAGAAAATGCGAAGATACGGAGGATTTTGTCGGCTTAAAATTGCTTATCCTCAAATCCCCGATGCTCCTGCCCACGACAAAAATCTCCTCCGGCGAAGACACGGCGAAATCCCTTTTGAAACCCAGCATGATGGTGGGAATTTTTTTATAATCCAAACCGGCGACGCCCGCGGCCACATAATCAACGGCCACAGGATCTTCTCCGATGATGACCGCGTTCAGACGCCTCGGCGTTCCGGACGGCCCCGGCCCCTCGCCTTCTTGTCCGACGATGGCGTCCATGATGTGAATGATTTTTCTGGGCTTATCAAAACCGAACAACAGAGCGCCGTTCAAATCAAGCAACCATTCGGAAAAAAGGTCCGGTTCCGGAAAGCGCAAATGCATGCTTGCCTTTCTGAGGCCGGGAATCGTGCCGAAAAGATTTTTCACCGCGCCGGAAACATAGGTAAAGCCGTGCGTTTTAAACTTCGGCAGATTGACAACCATGTCCACATCGAAAAACGCCTTGGAAATCTCCATCCGCTTGATCAGCTTCGCCTGCGGGTAATGAAGGGGCGCAACTTCCTCCATCCGGCCCACCTCCAATCCGAGCGCTTTGATGACATCGGCGTAGCCTGCGGCATTGAGAATGGTCTTAAACGGCCCGAATCCGTGGCACTCGGTCAGGACGGGAACGCCGCCGTTTTCGAGGACGATTTCGGCGACAGCCCTGAAAAACAAAGGATGCGTGGTCACGGCCTTTTCAGGCCTGGCGGCCATCAGCAGATTGGGCTTTAACCCGACTCGAAGACCCTGAAACCGGCCGAGATCAAATCCTATTCTGGCGAGGCCGTCCTTTATAACCGCCTTTAATGCTTTTTCATCATAATCTCTGCATTCAAGCAAGGCGATCTCGGTCATAGGCTCCCTCCCTTCACGCCGGGCATCATAGCATAACGGAAGAAGTGGCAAAAGCGCTTATTTATTTTTTCGCGACGGAAAACAAAATCAGCCCAACTCCCAGGATCATCAGGGTGATCGGACAAGGCAGCGGCAGGCCGAGTGGATTGGGTTTATTCAAAATCATCAACGCGGAGTCCGCAATCAGAAGAAACCCCGAAACGACAAAACATATTTTTGATATTTTCAGCATCATGACCTCCTCGGTTCATTGTGATTGAAATGTATCCGTCAACCTTCCAGCTCCACCCGTGTGGATTCCAGAAAACGGCTCAGGAAATTGAAATAGCTCACGCAGAGAATCAGTTCCGTCGCGCCCCGGGTGCCGTAGCGTTCAAGAATCTGGGCCAGCGCCTCATCGCCGAGCCGGACATTCCGGCTGATTTCGTCGGCCACACGGCACAATAAATTGCCTTCTTCATCCAGCGATCTGACCGGATCCTCCGCTCTGATGATTTCTACTTCGCGGTCCGTCACGCCGTAGTGTTTCGCCACCGTTACGTGGTGCGTCCATTCATAGACGGCCCGCGTGACGTGCGCCACGCGGAGCACGGCAATTTCACGCTTACGCGGATCAAACTCGCTGTGGAACAAAACGGCTTTGGCCAGTTCCATAAAACTTTTCAGGCACGCCGGCGCGTTGGCCGCCATGCGAAACACATTCAGAGGAAATGAATCAACCAGCGCTCGGATTTCCGGGGCAAGCGTTTCCATTTTCGGATAAGGTATTTGAGCTGTCATCGTGTCTCCTTTCAAAACTTAAGGCACCTGATGCCTGTTAATTTTTCCAGTCTTCCCAGGGCGTGATAAACGGCTCCCGGTGGCCTGACGCGGATTCCGAGAAATCTCATATCAATGAACTCCAGAATGATTCCCGCCTGCGCGAACGTGTCCATGTAGGCAAAGTCAATCGTCATCGGAAAGGATTGTATCCGTCCCCGCACCCACGTGGCGCATCCGGCCCGTTCCAGCTTGTCGCGCCAGGCGTCAACATCCCCGACCAAAAAGCCGAGATGCTGCACGACCATGCGTCCCTTTTCATCCACGCAGGTTTTGTAAAAATTCGATCCGACGCCCGGCTCCAGCAATTCGATCTCATATCCCCGATAGACGGCCATGCCGAGTTTCCCGCTGAAAGTTCTGTTGTCCCCGCGTTCGTTCCAAAAGGGCAGGGTGTCCGAAGCGATGAAAAAAGGACCGATTCCCTCTGCCTCCAGCTTCGCGGCGGCTTTTTCGACATCCGCGACGACCACGCCCAGCTGGCGCACCCGGGGAAAAGCGTGCTTTTGACGAAACGCTTTGGCTATCGCGCACACGGTGTCATGCACATTGTCATTCTCAAGCAGATCGTCAAAATAAATCATTTTGTTTCCCTCCCTTCAGGTCCCGCCGGCATTACTGATGAGAAAATCCAGCCGCGGCACCGCTGACAACCAGCGCTGTTGACGTTTTCTTCTTGAACAACGGCATCTCCATGGCGGCGTCCCGGACATCGCACGTTTTCACCTCACATCCAAACCCTTCCAGCACCGACGCCGTCTCGGCGCAATTGACCGCCGTGTCGTTATTATCGGCAACGATGATTCTGAGTGCCGCGCCTGCCAGCTTTGCCGGCGCCAGTTCCCGCACGTGCGCAAACAGAGATTCCTTGTCGCAGATGAGAGTCACCCGGGCGTCGGGGTTGCCGAGCGCCGCGCCGACGGCAAACGGCAGGCCGACCCCCGCCATGTCCCGTTCATCCATGCAAAAAAGATCGCGATATTCGGCGCCGCGCAAAAGACTGACGGCAGCATCCGGCAAACCGGCGCCATCCGCCACGAGGATGTCCGAGGCATCTGTCTTTTCGCCAAGCCCCGCCAGCACGCGGCCCATCCCCTGATCCGCCGGCCAGCGCCCGCGCCCCATTTCGAAAGCCTTCTTGCGCACCGCCGCCAGCCACGCTTCCCCTTGAGTCGTCTCAATGCCGGAGGCCAGAAAAGCGGAAAACGCACTTATCGGATCCGCATGAACCGGATGCCGGACATCGGGAAACATCGCCGAAGATTCCGTTTCCACCTGAATAACCGGCCTGGACAGCCAGCCGCATCGGTCCATGATCGCGCGCGTCTCGGGATCCGCACCCACCACCACGAGGACATCCGCCTCTTTCAGGAGCGCCAGACCCTCGTCCGATTCCGCAAACAGCGACGCGGCTCCCGCGTAAACGCGATCGCGCCCGCACAAAACACCCGAACTGAAACGGGTGGTCACCACCGGCCAGCCGGTCTGATTCCAAAGGCCGCGCACGCCCCGGTAGCGGCCCGATCGCCCCATGCCCTGTCCCACCAGCACAAGGGGACGCTTCGCCTTTTTCAGAACCTCCGCCGCCTCATCCATCTGTCCGGCAATGCCGGCGATCACCGGTTCCCTGTCCACGACCGGAACCTCATCGAATTTTTTGTCACTCCACGGGCCGCGCCGGAACAGAACGTCCACGGGTACGTCCAGATGGACGGGACCCGGAACGCCCGTATAGGCTTCGCGGAATCCACGGATCACCATCTGCGGAATACGCCTCCAGTGATAGACAATCGCGTTCCATTTCGTGACGGGCGCGAAAATCTCATCCTGGTTGCAGGCCTGCAAATTTTCCTGGGGCGGCTTCATCTTCCAGCTCTGCACCTGCGGCGCAATGGATATCACCGGAAGATAATTCAGCCAGGCGTGGGTCAGACCCGCCACTTCATAAACGACGCCCGCCCCCACCGTCGTCATGGCCACCACCGGCTCGCCTGTCGTGGCGGCATACCCACAGGCCATCAGCGGCACCGCCGTTTCGCAGCGCGGCACAAAGATGTCAATGTCGTCGCGCCTGCCGACGGCGTCATATATCGAACCCATCTGGCCGCCGATAATCGAAAATATTTTCCGGACGCCCTGTTTCCTGAGACAATCCACGACAAGTTCCCCTCCGCTGACCCATCGCATATCACGACCTCCCGAACCGCAAATTGATTCTAAGCAGAGCCTTGAAAATATAGGCCAGTTGATAGAGGTTCCTCCAGACGCCCAACCTCTGCATCATCACCACGCTCTGGAGAAACCGAAGCGGAGAAAGATATTTCAGCGCGCCCTCGAATTCCACCAGCGCAAAGCTCAGCAGGCAATCGGGCGTGTTGTCCTTGTCGGTGAGGCAATCCACCACCAGCGGCCTTCGCTTTTGCCGCGCGTCTTCGTAAACCTTTAAAAGTTCCTGGACGGTCGTCACCCGTTCGGCCTGAATGCCGAACCCCCGCGCCACGGAAACATAATCATACCCGTCCAGATCCGTCCCCACGTAATTGCCGGCGTAAAACGACGTCTGCATCGCGCGGATCATGTTCCAGGCCCTGTCGTTATTGATGAAAATGACGATCGGCAGATTCAGCCGCCGGACCGTCTCCAGCTCCTGGATGTTGTACAGGAACGATCCATCGCCGGTCACGAGCACCACCTGCCTGTCCGGCGCGGCCAACTGCACGCCGATGGCATACGGCAGGCCTCCGCCCAGCGCCGCCATGCCGTAGGGAAAGAAAAACTGCGACGGCCCCAGGTCCGGCGCGTACATCGCCAGATACAGCAGGGTATTGCCGCCGTCTCCCACCACAATCAGGTCATCCCGGCGGGCGACCGGCCCCATTTCCTTGATGAGTTTTCCCTGATGCAAAAGCCGGCTTTTCGATTCGGCGTCCTTATCCAAACGCGCCGCCCGCCTCCGCTTGAGACCATGGAGCATCCGCCGCCACGCGGCCCATTCCGGAGGCGAGCTGAATTTTTCACGACGCAAAATATCCATCAGCTGATTCAGCACGGTTTTCACATCGCCCTGGATGGACACCGCCGGCCGGACATTCAGGCCGAGCTGCAGCGGATCGATATCCACGTGAATGAAGCGAATGGATCCCGACCAAAGAGGCGGCAGGCCGTATCCCTCCAGCCCGCCGAATGCGGTGCCCAGCGCAAACACGACATCGGTCTTCTTAATCGCCGCATGGAAGACCTCTCCCGACGAGTAACTGGGACCGCCCAGACACAGCGGATGACTGATGGGAACACAGCCGGTGCCGGCCATGGAGGTCGCGACGGGAATCCCGAAGGTTTCCAGCAGCGTCATCATTTCCGCACAGGCTTCCGAAACCTTGACGCCGCCGCCGCAGAAAACCAGCGGCTTTTTGGCCGTCATCAGCAGTCTCGCCGCTTCTTCCAGAGCCGCGGCATTGCCGCGCATGCGAACCGGCGCCATCGGACGCGAGGCAAGCCGTTTTTGAGGCATCCTCACCGCGTCTTCCGGAACCCGTTGATGCAGGAGTCGGAACGGAATATCAAAATGCACGGGCCCCATTTTATGTCCGCCGGATTCCTGAAGGGCCCGCGAAATTTGTTCCGGAATTTTTTCCGGCACGTTCAATCGGACCTTCCAGCGTGTCACCGTCTGAAACACGGCGCACTGATCGAAGCGGTATCGGTCCGTTCCCTTGTTGAAATCCGGCTCGTCATCGGCGCACAGCGAAAGCGACACGAGGGGGATTTTGTCCGCCCACGCGTTGGTGACTCCGCTGATCTGCGAGACGGCGCGCCCGTTCGCATCCGTCACGACGGCCGCCTGCAGGCGGGAACGGCGGATGTATCCGTCGGCCATCAGCGTGGCCGCCGTCTCATTGCGCGCCCGAATCACGCGCACATCCCCCTCGGCCTCCAGCGCGTCAAGCAACGGCTCAAGCCTGGGGGTGGGAACAGTGAAGAAAAATTTGATTCCCTGGAACGAAAGACACCGCGCCAATACCCGGGCGCCTGAAATCTCCTTTTGCATAGGAACCTCCCTTCGGATAAAGCCATTATCCGCCTTCTGGATGACCTCCGGAAACCAAACAATATTCTATGCGCGTTTTTTTTGGCGATGGTTGAAGCTAGCGCAAACCGAAAAAAGTGTCAATAACCCTAACGGAGATGCATGATAAAAACGGCAAAAGAAAGGGTGGAGGTTTGGAGATTTAGAGGTTGTGATGACGCTCAGCGAATCAATGAGTTGCGCCATTTCGATGTCTGGGCCTTCAAGAATTTGCCGTGGATCGATGCCAAATCGATGTGCCGCGCGCACAAACGTCGCCACGTTATTGATGGTGCGCAAAACGCCCAGGGTGTTCTTCAAACGCAAATGAATTTTCTGGCGCAGTGATCCTCCTTGGGAAAACGACCCACGCCCCCTATCCGATGCAGATTCTGTCTCTGCCCTCGCGTTTCGCCTGGTACATAATTCTGTCCACCCGGCGAACGAAGTCTCTCATGTCCTCTCTGGGCTTGTACTGTGAAACGCCGATGCTCAAGGTCACGAAAATCTCCTGCCCCGGCGCAGGCGCAAAGGGCGTTCTTCGCATCGCTTCCTGAATTCTTTTCGCGATGGCCACGCCGTCCTCCGCCTTCGTCATCGGCAGCATGACCGTGAATTCTTCTCCGCCGTAGCGATAGCCGGAATCACTCTCACGCAGACATCCCCTGATAATGTGACCGACTCTTGACAGCACGTAATCCCCTTCGATGTGCCCGTAGGTGTCATTGAAATTTTTGAACCTGTCGAGATCCAGCATCAGCAGCGTCAGGGGGTGTTCGTAGCGATTCGATCGCTCAATTTCCCTCCCCAGCTGGCCGTAGAAGTGTCTTGAATTATAAAGCTGGGTCAAATCGTCGATGATGCTCAGCTCCATATATTTCCTTTCGCTCTCCTTAATCTCAGAGAGGGATCGGGCAACCTTTTTTCGCAGGCGCGTAATATAACCTCCCACCAAGGAAAACCATGGCAAAACCGTCGCCAGAATGGCAAGGTTTAAGATTTCCACCCTGTAATTGATGGATTCCGGACGATTGATATAAAGCAGCACAATAACGGCCGCGTAACCGGCGACGGTGAAAAAAGAAAGAAAAAGAAATTCCCGAACACCGAATCGGAAAAGGCCCAAAATAAAAATAATCAGAAAGTCCAGAAGCACGGCGCTCCGGACGGAATCCGCGTAATACAAAACCTCCAGAAGCCAGAAGGTGGCGATGAGAATCTGGAGCAGCGTGAGGCTCGGATCCTTGAATCTTTTGTTGAAGCCGGTCCTGAATATCACATACAGCAAAATATTACAGGCAAGAATACCCAGCTGGGAAAAAACCAAAACGCGCAGGGGAACCGGCGAGAAGCCGAGGTTATAGCCCAGGATAACCAGCGAGCAAATGAGGACATAAGAGGAAAACGCGATGAAAAAACGTTTGATTCTCAGCGCCTGCTTATAGTCGTCCCTGGGAAAGATACTGAATCGCTTCATGGTCGTTCACAGCCGTAACGCTTCGCCCGTCAATTTGCCTTCATCACCGAATACTGACTGAAGAAGCCGCCTTCCTTTCGATGTGTATCTTCATGGTTGAAATATCTTTTATCCTATCCTCTGGCTCCAAAAACAATCCGTTTTTTGCGGAAACAACTTGCAACATCCCCGTACTTATGCATCGAAAAGTTAACCTTAATTTTGACCACCGATCCGTCTTCGGACCGACCACATCGGCGCTGTTTGCAAAAATGCTCGCATGCCATGTGACGAACTTTGAAATAAGCGGCAGTTTATAATCCCAGCTCCTCCGCGATATCCTTCATCGCCTTTAACCCCAGTTCGAAAAACTCCTCCAGTTCCAGACCGATGTCACGGCAGCGGGCCATCTGCGCGCGGTTCGCTCCCGCCGCGAAACGCTCTTCCTTAAAACGCTTGCGGAGGGATTTGACCTCCACTCCGGCAAGCCTTTTGTCCGGACGCACCAGCGCTGCGGCGGTAATCAGACCGGTCAGGGGATCGGTGCAGAAAAGCGCTTTGTCCATCAGCGATACGCAGGACTCGCCAAGCGCTTCATTGTGCGAAAGGATCGCATGAGATACCGCTTCGCCGGCCCCGATCTGCCTTGCCATTTGCGAACCGGGCTTGCCGTGAACGGACAGATCGGCATGGGTCAATTCGATATCAATGTCGTGCAATAGCCCCGCCAATCCCCATTCATCTTCGTTTTCGCCAAACCGCCGGGCCAGCGCGCGCATCACGGCTTCCGCCGCCAGCATGTGCTTGATGAGGTTTTCATTCTTGACGTTGTCCCGAACGGCGTTGAGCGCCGTTGTCCTGTCCATGAATTTACACCTTTCCTTTTATCATTGCGTTTTTTCTCCGGGGAAAATCATCACATCTTCTGTCAGCTTTCAAAGCGCACCGCTTCGCCGTCCGCGTCCCGCCAGGCGGCGAAGCTTTCGCGAAACTCCCTCACCCGGTCATAACGGAGCACCTCCGTGTGCAGACAGGGCACATCGGCTTGGTGGAACAGCGTTTCTCCCGTGGGCGCGATCACGCAGGAATCGCCGCTGTAGGCATGGCCATTCCCGTCCTTTCCCACCCGGTTGACGCCGATGACGTAACTCTGATTTTCAACCGCCCTCGCCGGAAGCAACAGCTTCCAGTGATTCGCGCGCTTCGCCGGCCAGTTGGCGATGAAAACGGCGACATCGTATTGGTTGCCGATATTGCGGCACCAAACCGGAAACCGCAGGTCATAGCAGATGAACGTCCGCAGTTTCCATCCGTTGACCTCGACGGTGAGATGACTTTTCCCGGGCGAATAAATCTTGTGCTCGCCGGCCATCCTGAAGAGATGCTTCTTGTCGTACGTCAGGATTGTGCCCTCGGGCGTCGCCCAAACGAGCCGGTTGAAATATTTTTCGTTCTCCCGGATGATCAGGCTTCCCGCGATGTGGGTGCGCTTGCGCCGCGCCATGGCAACCAGCCAAGACACAGCCGTCCCGTCCATGGCCTGCGCCATGTCCCGGACATTCATGGTAAAGCCTGTCGCGAACATCTCCGGCAAAACAATGATATCTGTCGTTTCCGGAACGTTTTCCATCTTGCCGTCCAGCAGGGCCAGGTTGGCTGCAATGTCTTCCCAGAGGACCTCCGTCTGAACAAGTGTTACGGTTAAATCCTGCATAACCTCTCCGCCGCCTGGATTAAAGTTTCATCCTTCTTGGCAAAACAAAAACGCAGAACCTTATGGTCGGTTCCGCGAACGTAAAAAACCGATGGCGGAATGGCCGCGACCTTGTGTTCGACAGTCAGCCGTTTCGCGAAATCAACGTCACGCTCATCCGAGATGGCTTCATAAGAAAGCATTTGAAAATACGTTCCCCGGCAGGGCAGAGGCACAAACCGCGAGTCTCCGATCAGTTTCAAAAACAGGTCTCTTTTCGCCTGATAAAAATCCGGGAGCGTCAGGACCTTCTCCTCTTGTTCCATAAACTCGGCATAGGCCATCTGAATCGGCGTGTTGGACGCAAACGTCACGAACTGATGTACCCGCTGAAATTCCGTCGTCAGCGCCTGGGGCGCCAAACAATATCCCAGTTTCCAGCCCGTGGCGTGGTAGGTTTTGCCGAAAGAGCTGATGACAAAACTCCGCCGGACGAGTTCCGGATACCGCGCCACGCTTTCATGAGGCCGCCCGTCAAAGACGATATGTTCATAAACTTCATCGGAAACAATGAGGATATCCGTGCCGGCAACAATATCCTCAAGCGCGCGCAGGTCATCCCCCTCCAGAATGGCGCCCGTGGGGTTGTGGGGCGAATTCAAAATAATGAGCCTCGTCTTTGCGGTGATGGCGTCCTTCACCTCGTTCCAATCGACATGGTAGTCGGGGTATTTCAGCTGAACATAAACGGGAACCCCGCCGGCCAGCAGCACATCCGGCGCATAGGCGTCATAGGCTGGCTCGAAGAGAATCACCTCATCGCCCTGACGCACCGCACACGTAATCGCGGAAAAGATGGCTTCTGTCGCGCCGGAGGTCACGGTGATTTCCGTATCCGGATCATATGTCGCGCCGTAAAGTTTCTTTGTTTTTTGCGCAATGCGCTGTCTCAAAGACGGCACGCCCTGCATGGGCGCGTACTGGTTGTATCCCAGGGCCATGTACTTTGAAACCAGCTCGCGCAATTCGGCGGACACGTCAAAATCAGGAAATCCCTGTGAAAGATTGATGGCACCGGCCTGGTTGGCCAGATGGGTCATGACGGTAAAAATGGTCACGCCGACATTCGGAAGCTTGGACTGCAATAATATGGATTTATTCATAATTTGTATTCCCATATCACAGAGGCATTCACACTTCAACAGGCTTTGCAGGTCCATGAATATTTTTTCTCGCTTAAAAGCAGGCCGTCAGAAAATGAGTGCAGAAAAATTTTAAGAATGATTTTTTTGTTCAGAAGAAAAAAGAAGAAACGGCCATTAAGGATTGTTATAGGCTTCCAGCGCCTCGTGCTGCAGCGCTTCATGCCTGCCAGCGTATTTCGGCGAGAAATGAAAAACAACGAATCGCTTCACGCGGGCCAGTGACGCAATGGTCCCCGCCTGACGCGCCGTGAGATGGTGCTTGCGGGCGGCGATTTCCCTGTCCTCATGCAAAAAGGGGGCTTCGATAAACAAAAGTTCCGCGCCCTGGGCCAGCTCGACCATTTTCTCGACATTCGCCTCGCTCCAGAGCACGTCGGAGATGTAGCATATCTTTTGACCCGCCGTGATTTTCACGGCTTTTTCCTTCAACAGACCCAGGGGCAAAAAAGTTTCCTTCACGGAGCCGTCGGGTTCTTTTGACAGGACGCGCACGGGAGTTTCCGGGGCTTCCTGATGGAGAATTTGTTCTTTAAACCGATTGATCCAGGCCCCGGTGGGCAGGCCCATTTCCTGCAGAACATTTCTTTTGATGTTGAGGCGGATTTTCTCTTCAATGGCATAAGCCAGACTGGGTATGGCGTGATCCAAACGGGCAAAATGAATCCGGAAGGCGCCGGTATCCACGAGCGTCGTTCGGGATACCGGACTTCTTTTTTCGTCTTCGGGCCGGAAGAAGTTCCGGCAGCGGTAGGTTCTCGTGATCCGAAACGATTCATGAATTTCGGAAACGGTCAATTCAAAGTCGTTGGTATAATTTTCCACGAGGTTCCATGTGTAGGCCCCCAGCTTGCTCTCCACATGACTCAAAAAGCCGGGCGGGCCGAAGAGCGCAATATGCTGGTCCCGTCCCAGACAAAGACGGAGGAGATGATCGAAGCCAATGAAATGATCCATGTGAGTGTGGGAAACCAGGACATAACTCACTTTGCGGATTCGTTTCGGCGCCAGCGGGTGAAGGTCCCCCAAATCGAAGAGAAACGCATCATGGGGCCGGAATTTGAATTCCAGATACGCCCCGGGGTCGCCGGAGGGCTCATGAATCAGGAAAGCCGTGAACATGACCCTTTTTGTCTCCTGAAAAGTTTTTACCCCCTCAAGGGATGGTTGACCTTTTCTGAATTTTCTTTTTTCCGTACAAAGCCCTCAGTTCGTCCTTGGCGCGCTCCAGGATGGCTTTCCGCCCGGCGGGAAGCTTCCTGCCCGCGCGGTTGATGTAATAGTTCAGCATCGACATGGCGGATTGAAAGGGCCCGGCCTTTCGCCTGGTACTGCGCTCGGCGGAATCCCTGAGAGACTGCGCGATTCGCCGCGGGTCATCAAAGGTAAAGACGCCGGGCTCCAGATCGAGAGCGTCGCTGGTCTGCATGACTTTCTGCGTCCAGCGTGTTGCCTTGAATTTTTTCATCATGTCTTTTCACCGGCAATTTCGCGGGTATTATATAATCATTGTCCAAGAATTGAAAGATCATCTCGCAGTTCCCATCATCATTGACATAAAAGCCCTTTTCGTATACCCTATCACCAAATGAAACAGCCGCACTTCTGAAAAATCAGTTATTGCCCCATGATAAAACAGGCAATGACCTCACAGGAGGAAACCAGCCGTGGCGGAACCGGCATCCCGCAGCGTGGATACAATTAAATATCATTATAAATTCATCTTCGAAAGCGGAGAGGAGACGGAGTTCAACATCGAACTGGACGGCATCTCTTTGAATCTTATCCAGAAAAAAGAACCCTACCACTACAAATGGACAAAACTCAAATGCTGCCAGTGCCCGAATTGCACCCTGGATGAAAAAGAACACGAATGCTGCCCCATCGCAGTGAATCTGGTGGAAATCGTCGATTACTTCAGCATCTTTGTTTCATCGGAGCCGGTGGAGGTAATCGTGACATCCAAAGAAAGAACTTACAGCAAAAAAGTTCCGCTGCAGCAGGGCGTCAGTTCCCTCATTGGCATCTACATGGTGACCAGCGGTTGCCCGGTTATGGAAAAGCTCAAGCCGATGGTGCGTTTCCATCTTCCCTTTGCCACACTGGAAGAAACCATGTACCGCGCCATATCAATGTTTCTGGTATCGCAGTATTTTGTGTATCGGCACGGCGGCTATCCCGAATTGAATTTAAATAAGCTGTCCGACGCGTACGAAAATGTAAAAACCGTCAACGAATCTTTTTTAAAAAGACTTCAGACCATAGACACAAAAGACTCCAATCTCAAAGCTGTGGTTGTTCTCGATCATTTTGCCAAAGGCGTCAACTTCTCGATAGACAGCAAAATGGTGGATGACCTGTATTATCTTTTTGAAGGATACATCAAGTAGACGCGGAGACGCAAAGGGAGAAGAGAGAACTGAACAACTACGCCCCTGCCCTTTCAGAGACTGTTTCAAATTCATCGGTGATTTCTTTTGAGGGAGGAGCAGTAAGCAGGCTGACCGCAACGATGAAAACACACGCTGTGATGAAAGCCGGCAGCAGCTCATAGATATCCCAAACGCCTCCCATGGGCCGCACCAGGTATTTCCAGACAAAGACCATCCCCCCGCCGGTGATCATGCCGGCAAGCGCGCCGTAGAGATTGGAACGTCTCCAAAAAAGCGCAAACAGCATGACGGGACCGAAAGCCGCCCCGAATCCGGCCCAGGCAAACGACACAACGTTGAAAATGGAGCTGTCGGGATTTCTGGCGATGTGGGCGGCGACGACGGCAATGACAATGACCGTTACCCGGGCAACGATCATCGTTGCTCTGTCTGAAAGCTTCAGGCCGAAACACTCTCTCAAGAGATTTTCGGAAACACTGGAGGACGCGACCAAAAGCTGTGAAT
>DAOSZO010000054.1:0-16831 GCA_035382085.1 Smithella sp. | reverse complement strand
AGAGAAGCAAAAAAAGATTTGCCAATGTTTTCGAACCGTTCTCCCTGGCCAACATCATTTTCACCCGCAAAAGCCGCGACATGATGGCCTTTATTGAAGCGTGTGACATCATTGATCACTATCCCGCCATTCGGCAGGACATGGAAAAAACGCTGATTGCTTCCTATTTTATTGACCTCACGGATCACTTCAGCCCGGAAGGGAAAAAAAACGAAAAAATCTTTCAGCTTCTGCAGGATTTCCTGATCCTTCTGGAGAGGGAAAAAGCGTCTGACGCCCTCGTGCGTTTTTTTGAGATGCGACTATTGAAATTAACCGGTTTTGAACCGGCCATCGAACATTGCATCGTCTGTAAAACCCCGGTGACCAACGGAAATTCATATTATTTTCAAGCCCATGAAGGCGGCATCAAATGCGCCGCCTGCGCCGGGACCAAAGGCTATGGACAACCGATCTCGGCCGGCACTGTCAGAACGCTTCTTTTGGGCAAAGACATCGAGACGGACAAAATAAAATGTGTCGCGATGAATGACGCGCTGGCCACCGAATCCCGCAACCTGCTCGTGAACTTCATCGCGCATATTCTCGGACGGGAAATTAAGTCCCTGAAAGTCCTCGAACAGGTCCGCAAACTGTGCAACTGATCATCATGACCGCAGGGACGTAAAAAATCACGTCCTCTTTATCCAATCGCCGTCATCCCATCGTCGCGCCCCTGAATACCGACCGCCGCATCGGGCTTCTGCCGGGTTTGTCTCGGGCCGTTTTTTTTGCTAATATCCACAAGGTCATAATACGATGAGAAGGCCGATGCGCAAACCGGAATTATTGATACCCGCGGGAAACCTGGAAAAATTGAAGACGGCGCTGCTCTATGGGGCCGACGCGGTGTATGTCGGCGTTGAAGGTCTGAGCCTCAGGGCTGGCTCATCCGAAATGTCCATGGATGATTTAGCCGCAGGTGTACAAGAAGCGCACGCCAAGGCGGTGAAGGTTTACGCGGCGGCCAATACCTTCTGCCGGAATTCCGATCTGGAGCGGGCGGAGAAAATAATTCCGGAGCTGGCCGCAACGGGAGTCGACGCCGTTATTGTCAGCGAGCCGGGCATGCTCCGCGCGGTCCAACGCCTGGCGCCCAACATGCCGATTCATTTGAGCACGCAGGCCAATACCACCAACCGCGAAGCCGTGAGGTTTTGGCGCGATCAGGGTGTTCGGCGGATTATTCCGGCGCGGGAACTCAATCTCATGGAAATCAGAGACATCGCCTCGGCCATCCCCGATGTGGAGCTTGAAATCTTCGTTCACGGCGCGATGTGCATGGCCTATTCCGGACGCTGCTATCTGTCCGCTTTCCGCAACCGCCGCAGCGCCAATGCGGGGGATTGCTCCCAGCCCTGCCGCTGGGAATATCTGCTTTATGAATCCACCAGACCCGATGACCCGCTGATTCTGCAGGAAGACGACCGGTACAGCTACCTCCTCAGTTCCAAGGATCTATGCCTGATCAATCATCTTCCCGACGTTATTGAATCCGGCGCAACAAGCCTGAAGATTGAAGGCCGCATGAAATCGTCCTATTATGTGGCGGTCGTGACGCGCGCCTACCGCCAGGCGCTGGACGCCCTGATGGAACAGGGTGAAAAATATCGGTGCGGGAAAGAGTGGCTGGAAGAACTGGCGACGGTGTCCCACCGCGGCTATACGACGGGATTCGCTTTTGCGGAAGAAAAAATAACCGAAACAAATCCACGCGTCAAATACGTTCAAACCCATGAGCCGGCCGGAGTTGTTTTAAATTACGATGAACGGGGAAGAAGAATTCTCGTCGAAACGCGCAACCCTCTTCGCGCCGGAGAGGCCATAGAGCTTTTATTGCCCGCTGACACCGTAGGGATCGATACGGCGGCCATGAGCGATGCCCGGGGGGAACCGGTTGCCCATGCCGATAATGCGCAACTGATTTATCTGCCGTGTCCCAAGCCGGCACCGGCGGGTTCGCTCTTGCGCAAGAAACACAGGACGTCCGGTTAAAGGCCGAATATGCCGAGATTTAGTGACGCCGGGGGGGCGGAATGCGGACGATTCTTTCGCCCTCAATCAGCGTGATGGCGTTCTTCGGACAGAAATGCGCGCAAACTCCGCAGCCGATGCACCGCTCTTCCCTGCGGTGCGCTTTTTTGTCCTCCCCCAAATAAGCCGCGTAGGTATGGCATTCCTTCACGCATTTGCCGCAGCCGATACAAAGATCCGGATTGACCTGCGCGAGAAAATGAGTCACGGTACTGATGGGTGCGATCATGTTATCAACGGCATTGGCGCAGCAGCAACGGCAGCAATTGCAGATGCTTGTTTCATCCTTGCTGATGTCGAAATTCGGATGATAAGCCTTGTGCACCAGACCGTCTTCCTCGGCCTTTTTCAACACCCGCAGCGCCTCTTCCTTGGTGATCATCCTTGAAAATCCCTGTTCGGAAGTGAATCGTGCCGACTTTCCGAACGTGAAACAGGTTTCTCTCTCCGCCGTCTGCTTGCAGGGGTTTCCCGTCATGTCCTTGTAATGCCGGCAGAAACAGTGACCCAGCGCGATCTCGTCAAATTTCTGAATCAGCTCTTCCACCCGGCGTGACGGAACGATCCTTTCCTGCGCGCCTTCCAGTTTCTGGTTAATGACGATTTTGACCGTTTCTTTCCGAGGCTTGTTCACCAGAACGGGAACGGTCCGGTCCACGGGAGGCATATTCATCAGCACGGGTACGATCACGTCGTAATTATCCTGCACCAGATTGCGCAAATCCACGAACAGCTGGCTAAACAAATCGCTGATTTCCCTGTCTCTGGGCGTTTTCTCCAGTTTGCCCATGAACTTGTATTCAAATGTCCCGACGTTGAACAGCGGCAGCAGCCGGTAAACCATCACACCCTTGCTGTTGGGCTGATTGAAAATGACGCCTCTGGAGGCCAACGCTTTGACTTTTCGATGGATTTCATCCTCCGGCAGGCCGCTGGATTGTTTCAACTGATCCATGGTTTGCGATTTCTTCTCCGCGAAAGCAGCGATAAAATCCAGTTCGTCTTCCATGATAAAATATTTCAAAATTTTGATCAGCGTATCGTTGACCGGCAGCGGCGTGCCTCCCGCCTGGCTGATGATTTCTCCGGCTTGTTTATATTTTTCTTCGATATTCATATTTTTCATCCTTTCCTTATGTTGTAAATTTCTATCAGGTCATTGCAGAAGAATCTATTTTAAATTTTTAAACCCCTCAACTTCTTTCTTCAGCCAGCCAACCCATTGGTCGATTCCCGCTCCCGTTTTGCAGGAAACCTCCATGATTTCAATCCTGGGATTCAGCGCCAGAACCCTCTTGCGCATGGCCTCCAAATCGAAATCGCTCAGCGGCAGATAATCAATTTTATTGACCAACAGCACGTCACAGATGGAAAACATCAGGGGGTATTTAAGCGGTTTGTCATCCCCTTCCGGCACACTCAAAATCATCACATTTTTATGGGCACCGGTATCGAATTCCGCCGGACAGACCAGGTTGCCCACGTTTTCGATAATCACGAGGTCAAGATCCGCCGCCTTCAATTCGCCGAGGCCCTGGGTTACCATAACCGCATCCAGGTGACAAAAGCCTCCCGTCCTTAACTGAACGGCCTCAATGCCTTGAGCCGCCACTTTTTCGGCGTCCACCTTGGATTCGATATCCGCCTCAATGACGCCCAGACGAAGATGGTCTCGAAGTCCGGCGATGGTCCGCAGAATCAGGCTGGTCTTTCCCGATCCCGGTGAGGACATCAGGTTGATCAGCATGGTTTTTGTCCGGCGCAGCTGTTCTCTGAGTTCGGCAGCCGTTTTGAGGTTATCGGCCAGAATGTCCTCCTTGACTTCGATGAGTTTCACTTCTTCCATGGGGCTTACTGCGCCTCCATTTCTTTGATGAAATACTCTCTTCCGGAAACCAGTGCGGCGTTATCGGCTTCTCCGCAGTTCGGACAAATAAGGTTTCCCAGATCAGCCGTTTGCGTTTCATAGGAATGACCGCAGGCGTTGCAGTGAAACTTCAGCGGCATCCGTTCGATTTTCAATCGCGCTCCTTCCGCCGCCGTCCCCTTGCTCAAATAATCAAAATAGCGCTGAAGCCATTCATCCTCCAAATCGCTGAGTTTGCCGATCTGCAACGTGATTGATAAAACTTTCGCGACGCCGTTGCTTCGGGCATGCCGCAACACGATCTTCAAAATTTCTTCGGTGATGGGCAGTTCATGCATGAGTTGTTTTTTCCTGCACTGGATTACTTGCCTCGCGCCTGCGCCTGCCGGATCGCATGGGCCATCCCCAGTTCATACATCAATTTTCTGCCCACCGCTTCCGTCGGAGCGAATCTCCTCACGAAATCAATTTCCTCGTCGGTCGGTCTGGCGGTTTCGGTCACTTTGTCCGCCACTTTCAAATCCCAGGGCACATCCTTGCGGATCATATCTACCGTCACGCCGGGATGAACCTGGGCAAGGTAGATTTCCTTGGTTTGCGGATGAAAGCGGAAGATTCCCTTGGTCGTCAGCAGCATGGTGGGCCCTGATCCTTTCGGGAAAAGTCCTGATCGTTCCCGGCTGTCGCCGCCGTCGAGATATCCCGGAGACGTGAAATAATCCAGTTTGTTGACAAACTCGCCGCCGCGCATGGTCAGGACGGTGCGTTTGGCGTAGGAAATGAAATCCGGCGCCCCGCCCGCACCCGGCAGACGCGCTTGAGGCTTGTAGTAATCCCCGACCACCGTCGTGTTGACGTTGCCGAACTTGTCAATCTGCGCCACACCCAGAAAGCAGACGTCCACAAATCCGCGGTAGGTCATGGTGAAAGCGGAAAAAAGATCCGTGGCATAGGAAAAGCCGCGGCAGGCATTGGCGTCCGCGATATGATTGGGCGGCACCAGCGGCCGGAAATCAATGATGCCGGATTCCATCATGAGCGTCGCCCCGGGGGCGTGCAGAGCCTTGGCCATGGCGCCGGCCGTGGTGGGCAGGCCGACGCCCAGAATCACATTTTCACTGTCGTGAATTTCTCGCGCGGCGGTGATGATCAGCAGTTCATCAAGCGTGTATTTTTTAGCCATAGAGCAAGCCCCTTTCTTCCAGAATTCTTTCCATTTCTTCCAGCGTCACACCCATCGTGCGTTCCCGGTCGTCGTTGTCCCAGCAGGAGGTGAAGGCCGCGCCGTAATTGGCCGGCGCCGAAAAATAGGATTTCGCCCGGATGGCGTCGAGTTTTCCCGCTCCGTAAGAAGCAATGTAGTGATCGATATAAGCCCGGCGGTCCGGGCAGTTGTATATCCACTCATCCATCCAGGCCATGAGGCTGTCTCCCCGCATGTCCATCAGAAAAAACAGGGCGTACATGGTACGATCGAGGTTGTAATAACCTAAGACTTCCGTGGGATGTGCGCCCCAGGGGATCTCCACGACCGCGTCGACCCGGTATCCCGGGATGATGGTCAGATGCGGACTGGACTGGATGATGTCGTGTTCGACGATTTCTTCGCAGGACACCACGATTCTTTTGCTGGCCAAAGCCGCCGCCGTCACGCTGCCCAGCGCGCCCCAGTACTGGGCGTTGCCGAATTTATCGGCCCGCTGGACGTGAACAATGCAGACATCCGGAGTGGCCGCCGGCACGGTCAAGATTTTTTTGCCGGTGTAGGGACAATCGATGACTTTGTATTTGTTGTCGCCTATGAAAGATCGTTTCTTGAAAAGATCGGTGACCATCGCTCCTTCGAGCACCTGCATGAAGGTGAAGCCGTGCATGCCGGCCACCAGACGGGCGTTGTACTGGAAATTGGTGTAGTCTTCCATCTCCAGGGTTCCCGCTTTCAAAGCCCTTTCAACCGCCGAACCGCCTTCCTTGCCGCCCGCACGGTACACGTATGTGGAAACCAGTCTGTTCACGCAGCCGCCCGCCACCAGCACTTCCACGTCAAAGACGCCGGACTGGGAGTAGAGCGTCAGCCCTTTTTTCCGCTGGCGAATCACTTCGAAAACAAGTTCGGCGCAGGTGCCCACCGTGTAATTGCCGATTACCAGATGATCGCCGTCTTTGACGAACCGGGCAATCGCTTCTTTCGCGCTCATCACTTTGCTGGAATTTTCGGCCATGGAACCTCCATCGGCATTCCGTTTGTTTTTTATTTTTCGCATAAAAAGAAATTTTTTGCAAAAAATATGTCTCTATCTTCACCGGGGCATGGAAAAGAAAATTCGCGAGAGGCTATGCGGGCAGCATAAAAAATTTTGAATTTTTTCGATTAAAAAACGGCGGCGGGCTGATCCGAATGCCGCCGCCGGAGCCGAAACGAACTTTCTGCAAATGTTGTAAAATTTATTTGTTGTACATCTCTTCAATCTGCTTGCGGTATTTTTCATTCACCACCCGGCGCTTGACCTTCAGCGTCGGCGTGAGTTCGCCGGTGGCGATGTCAAAGGGACGCTCCAGAATCGTAAAATATTTTATCTGCTCGTATCGCGCGAGCGTGGCGTTGACTTTGTCCACCTCTCCGGAGATCAGCTCCCGGATTTCGGGGTGCTTGACGAGTTCCTCCGGCGAAGAAAAGGCGATAGACTTGTTCTTCGCGTAGCGTTTGAGACTTTCGAAATCAGGGACAATAAGCGCCGTCAAGTATTTCCGGCCGTCGCCGATCAGGCAGGCCTGATCGATGTACGGCCTTTCAATCAGGGCGACTTCTATCGGGTGCGGGGCGATATTCTTGCCGCCAGAGGTAACGAAAAGCTCTTTCTTGCGGTCGGTGATCTGCAGAAACCCGTCCTCATCAATTACCCCGATGTCTCCCGTCATGAAAAAGCCGTCCGGCGTAAAGGCTTCCGCGGTGTCCTTGTCGCGTTTCCAGTAGCCCTGGAAAACCTGAGGTCCTTTGATCAGAATTTCGCCGTCCGGGGCGATGCGCATTTCCGTTTGGGGAACGACGCGCCCCACTGTTCCCGGTTTCACCCGCAGCCGGTAAATCAGGGTATTGTAGCAAACGGAAAGCACAAGCGACATCAACGGATTGGCGTAAGGCGATTTGCCCCGCGATTGCCTGACGACCATCAGATACAGCGTGACGGCCATAATTTTATCGTAGAGGAATTTGAGAATTCCCGTCGGCGGCTTTTCCATCATGATTTCGGGAGCGTTCAGGTGGTTGATCGCCGTCGTCTCCGTCAGACCGTAACCCTCCATCAGCTGGATTCCCAGCGCCCGGAAGAAAACACAGATGTCCTTGGAAAGTTTTCCTCCGCCGGAACAGGCCATCACCAGCCTGTCCATTCCCATCTCCTTCTTCAGGCGGTCGAAAACGAGGCTGTTGGCCAGGCCGAAAAGCATGAGCTGATGCGGCGGCATGCGCCTGCCCGTCGCCATGCAGTCCACGTAGATTTTGCCCCTGCCCATCGCCCAATTGTACAGGGCCTGATACGGTTTCTTGGCGCGGGAAAGCACGGACTGAACGATTTCGTAAGTCTTCTCATAGAAACGGGGAATGCTGTTGATGATGTTCGGCCTTACCTCCCGGACATCGCGGGCGAGCGTCTGATAGCTTTCGGCAAATACCAGTTCGCCGCCCATTTTCAGTCCCGCCGCGTGGTAGTCGCTCATCCGCCCGTAAACGTGGCAGAGCGGCAGATGAACCAGCGCCTTGAGATGGAGGTCTTTCCGGGCGGTCAGGTTCATGATTTCCGACGCGGAGCACTGGTGCATCGAATGAACCCAGTTGGACTGGGTGAGGATCACCCCCTTGGGCTGGCCGGTCGTTCCGGAAGTGTAAATAATCGAGGCGACATCTTCTGGCGTCACGCCGCGGATGCCCTGCTCGACGACATCGGCACTGACGCGCGCCTCGCCCAGCGCGAAGACTTCGGGAAACGTGTAGACGCCTTCCGGCCGCGGATCGTCGCCCTCCCAGGGGGACATCATCACGACGGGAATCCTTTTTTTGCCCGTCGTCACCTTGAAGACCCGTCTGGCCTTGTCCGGCGTGGACACGATGGCCAGAACCGATTCGCTGTCCTCCAGCATGTAGGCGAGTTCTTCTTCCGAAACCGTCGGATAAAGCGGCACGCCCACGGCGCGGCAGGCCTGAACGGCCTGGTCGGCGATGATCCAGCGCGGGCGGCTTTCCGAATAAACGGCCACCTTGTCGTCTTTCTTGATCCCCAACGCGATGAGCCCTCTGGCCAGCGCGATGACTTCATCGCGTGTTTGTTTCCAGGTGCGGGAGCTGAAGGCCGGGCTCACGCGTCCGTCGGCGTCGAACCGGCCGGTCAGAAACACAAAACGATCCCCGTAACGCAGGGCCTGGTTGTGAAACAATCCACACAGCGTGTCCATGCGATAGTCCATCGGCAAACCTCCTTGTTCTTAAGTATATGACTCCTCTGAGGATCTCACAGAGGCAAAGGGCGTCGTGAGCGTTGTGAAAAGCCCAACATTTTGTTTTTGCGGTTTCCGCAAAAAAATTTCAAATTTTCACGACACGGCTGAAATCGAGCTTCTCGATGCCTGCGGCGGCGCTGACCAGGTGCTCCCTGAGTTTCGTGTCATACTGCATTGTAATGGCAATCTGCTCCATAATGGGAGAACCGCCGCCGTGATAAGAACCATAACACATAAAACCGGTATTGGAGGAACAGGTCGCCTCCGCGAACAGCAGCCAGAATTTCAGCTGGTCGGCTATGGGAATTTTGGGGTTGCGTTTGAGATATTTTTCCAGCAAAGGCGTCAATTCGGGGTTGGCCAAGTCGGCTTCATAGGGAAAGGTGGAAGGCAGTCCTCCAGCGATGTTGCAGAGCATTTCCTGCTCGTCAAACACGGCCTCGCCCGTGAGACAACGTCCCACGTTGGCATAAATGGAGTGAGGAATGTAGCTGCCCGGTCCATAAGGCATCTGACCAAGGCCGGGAACGTATATCTCCGGTTTGCTTTTTGCCGACGCGGTAAATCCGGCGGCGTAGCCCAATTCGGTTACCATAATGATCCTGGAAAGAATTTCCCGAACATGATGAGCTTTCGATATCCCGTTCATTTTCGCAGCCAGGGAAGCCATTCCCAGCAGCATATCGCCGATGGCCGGTTTACAGCCCGAATAGCTGTGACGGTGAAAAAGCGCGAAGAGCATGGCCAGCGCGCCGCCGTGCAGATATTCGCCGCAAAGGAAAACCCTCTCCCAGGGCACAAAAACGTCGTCGAAGATGACGTACGAATCGGTATAACCGATTTCGGGATTTCCGGTTTTGAAATGGGTTCTCTTGCGCATTTTATGAATGTGAACAACCTGCTTCACGCCGTCGTAATCCGCCGGCACGGCAAAGGACACGGCATAGGCCTGTTCGTCCGGGCCCAAAATTCTCGTGGGCACGACAATGATTTCATCGGCAATCGATGCTTCGGAAATATGCAGTTTGCAGCCCCGGACCACGATGCCGTCGGGCTTTTTCTCGACGACACGCAGATACATGTCGGGATCCGTCTGCTCGGCGGGTCTCTTCATCCGCTCCCCCTTCATGTCGGTCTGCGCGCAACATCCCACCAAATCGTTTTTCTGAAAATACTTGAGCCATTCCAAGAAATTTTTATGATACTCCGTGCTCCCGTTGTTTTGTTTATCGGCTTCGAAACTCGCGGCGTTGACCGCGTTGATCGCGTCGGCTCCCATGCAACGCTGAATGCACATCCTTCCGGTGCGGCATAAAACGCGCGTCATGTCCTGCTTTTTGTGCAGATCTTCCGGACTCTGATGGATATGGCAGAAGCGGTTGATCGTTTCCCCGGTCAAATGAGATTTTGCCGTGCAAAGATCCCTGAACTCGGGAATATCAGGTGCTTCAAAAGTAAACCCCATGACATTCAAGGCGGGAAGCTGCTGTTCATCATCCCGGTCTATTTTGCCGCCGTTGAAATAAAGATTTCTTCTCATTTTCCGCAAACCTTCAATGTATTGTTCTTTCGTTCTCATAAGGCTCCCCTCCAAGCGCTCATTGAATTGATGATGAATTGATACATATTGACATTAAATAAATTTGCCAGAATATTAACTGATACTAATATAATGTCAAGAAATATTTATTGACAGTTGTATATCATCGTATTATTCTTATTACGAGGAGGATCATTGGCTCATCGCGGCGAGAGCGTCGGATCCGATTCATAACAAAGAGGCTTGCCTTTTGACATCGTTTGATTTAAACGGAGGCACCCCTTCCGAGGACAAGGAGATGCTATGGCCAGACATCACATCAAGAAAGCGAGAAAGGACAATATCATCGATTCCGCCCTTCAGGTGTTTGCCGAAAAGGGGTATGCGGACGCGACGATGACCGATATCGCCAAAAAAGCGGGCGTTTCCACGCCGGTGCTTTACGAATATTTTAAAACAAAAGAAGACCTGCTTTTTGCCATTCCGGAAAAGTTCACGGAGGAGCCCATCCGCATCGCCGAATATGTGGAACCCTATCTCCGGGGAGCCGAAGCGAAGATCAGGGGCATTGTTCAGGGATATTTGACCGTTTATGACACCAATCCCCTTTATGCTTCTCTGGTTATGCTGGAGCTGAAAACAAACAGAAAATTCCTGAAAACCAAAGCCTACTGCATGGTTAAAAAGGCATCCCGGGGCCTTTTGGACGTGATCAGGGAAGGAGTCAAAGACGGCACATTTAAAGAAAACACCGATGCGTTTCTGATCCGATCCATGATCCTCGGAACCATCGAACATCTTTGTATCCGCAAGCTTCTGCTCGGGGAACCGAAAAATCTCCCTCAGTACACCGACCCGATCGTGGACACGATTCTGGCCAGCATCAAAAAGGAATCGAGACGTTTTTCCATCAGCCTGAATATCAGCGATCAGGAACTCACCAACATCCGCGAAGAAAACAAGATGCAAAAAAGCGATCCCGATGCGAAACAGAAAAAAGGAACAAAATGACAACCCCGTCTCCGCCTCGACACGGAGATAAGCCGCCATGTTCTTTTCATGAACCCCCGCCTCATCGTATCATCCGGACAACAGCAACCTGACGGCCCGTTAAATATCTGTTTCAAAATGATTTTACCCTTTTTATATTGACACTGCACTCTGGAACGTGCTACTTACCGGGGCGCCGACAGGGAAAAACCGCGGCAAGCAACCTATTTTTCACGATCAAGAAGGAGAAGACCGTGACTTTTCAGGAATTGATTTTTGCGCTCGAACAATACTGGCATTCTAAAGGATGCGTCATTCAACAACCCTATGATATGGAAGTCGGCGCCGGAACGTTTCATCCGGCCACCTGCCTGCGCGCCCTGGGGCCGGAACCCTGGAACGTGGCTTACGTTCAGCCGTCCCGACGTCCGACGGACGGCCGCTACGGTGAAAACCCCAACCGTCTGCAGCATTATTATCAGTATCAGGTGATCATGAAACCATCGCCGGTCAACATTCAGGATCTCTACTTGGATTCGCTCAAAAGCTTCGGCATCGATCCGCTGGACCATGACATCCGCTTCGTCGAAGACGACTGGGAATCGCCCACGCTCGGCGCTTGGGGCCTGGGCTGGGAAGTATGGCTCGACGGGATGGAAATCTCCCAGTTCACGTATTTCCAGCAGGTCGGGGGTTTTGACTGCAAGCCTGTTTGCGCCGAGCTGACCTACGGAACGGAACGCATCGCCATGTATCTTCAGGGCGTTAACAACGTCTACGATTTGCAGTGGACCGACAAAATCAAATACGGAGATATTCACCATAAAAGTGAGGTGGAATTTTCAGTCTATAATTTTGAAGTGGCCGACATTCCGATGTTGCGCAGGCTTTTTGACACCTATGAGGAGGAAGCTTTTCGTATCGCGGAGAAGAAACTGGCGCTTCCCGCCTATGATTATTGCCTGAAATGTTCTCATACTTTCAATCTGCTCAACGCCCGGGGAGCCATCAGCGTCGCGGAACGCACCAGCTACATCGGTCGCGTGCGCAATCTGGCCAGAATCAGCGCGGAATTGTATATGAAGCAGCGAGAAGAAATGGGATACCCCCTGCTAAAGAATATCTGAAGAAACGGTGAAATCATGAGCAACGAACTTCTATTGGAAATAGGAACTGAAGAAATCCCCGCCGGTTTTTTATCGAAGGCGGTGGCGGATATGGAAGAAATTATCCGTAAATCTCTGACGGAAAAAAGAATTGCCTTCGAAGGCATCCAATGCATGGCCACCCCCCGGAGGCTGGTCTTGTCCATCGCCGATTTGGCGCCCCGCCAAGAAGATCAAACGGTTGAAAAACTCGGACCGGCCAGAAAGGCGGCTTTCGACGAAAACGGACAGCCGACCAAAGCCGCCCTCGGATTCGCCCGGGGTCAGGGCCTGGATGTTTCCCAACTGGACATTATTGTAACCGAAAAGGGCGAGTACGTCGGCGCGCGCAAGACCCTTCCCGGCCAACCAACGAACGAACTGCTTCCCGACATGCTCAAGGAGTTCATTTTAGCCATTCCTTTCCGCAAGTCCATGCGCTGGGCGAATTACGATCTGCGCTTTGCCCGTCCGGTGCACTGGATTTTGGCGATTTATCAAGGAAGCGTTATTCCGCTGAAAATCGAGGATATCGAAAGCGGAAATTTTTCTTACGGTCATCGTTTTATGAGTCCCGGCAACTTCGCAGTCACCAATCTGGCCGATTATATGAGCCTGACCCGGCAACACTTTGTCATGGTCGATCAGACCGAACGAAAAAGTTTCATTTTGACAGAGGCTCAAAAGAAGGCTGCCGATGTTGGGGGCATTCTTTTTTATACGGACGATTTGCTGGAAACCGTTTCTTTCCTGGTGGAGTACCCCGTTGTTGTTTTGGGAAAATTTGACGAAGACTTTTTAAGATTGCCCAAGGACGTTCTGACCACGACCATGATTTCTCATCAGAAGTATTTTCCTATCACGGACACGGCAGGGAAGCTTCTTCCTTACTTTATCGCCGTCAGCAACACCCAACCGCGCGATATGGCCGTCGTGGTTGAAGGTAACGAAAGAGTGTTACGCGCTCGTCTTGCCGACGCATCTTTCTTCTTTGAAGAGGATAAGAAAGTTCCCCTGGAGAACAGGGTGGAATCGCTCAAAAAAGTGGTATTTCATTCGCTCTTGGGCACGTCACACAAAAAAGTCATGCGCTTCCGCAAATTGGCGGCAAAAATTGCGGCCAAAGTCAAGCCGTCGGTCAAGAAAAATGTCGACCGTGCCGCGCTTCTGGCCAAAGCGGATTTGGAATCGCTGATGGTCGGTGAATTTGCGGAACTGCAGGGCATCATGGGCCGGGAATACGCGCTTTTGGCCGGGGAAAAACCCGAGGTAGCCAAGGCAATTTATGAACACTACCTCCCCGTTGTGGCCGGTGGAGAACTTCCGGAAACAGATGAAGGCGCCATCGTCGGCATTGCCGACAAGATGGACACCATTGCCGGCTTTTTCGGCGTCGGCCTGCCGCCGACGGGCACCGCCGACCCTTACGCTCTGCGCAGGCAGGCGTTGGGCATCATCAATATCATTCTGTCCAAACAATATGACTTGAGCTTGAACTTTCTGCTTGATGAAAGCCTGGCTCTGCTGAAAGAATTTTTGAAGAAGCCGGCGGAGGACGTTAAAAAAGAGGTCTTGGAATTTTTCAAAGGGCGTCTGCAGAACCAGCTCATCGCCCAAGGGTACGCCTACGACACGGTCGACGCCGTTTTGGCGACGGATATCGACAATCTGGCGGATGCGGTTCAACGGGTCAAAGCCTTGGAAGACTTTCGAAAGAACCCGGAATTTGAACCAGTATCCATCGCCTTTAAACGCGTGGACAACATTCTGAAAGATTTTCAAAACGGACAGGTTGACATTAATCTGCTCTCCACGGAAGCGGAAATCAGGCTTTTCTCTTCCTTCGACGACATCAAGACGCGTGTCGAAAAAGGAATCAACGAAAAAGACTTCATCTTTGCCTTGAATAAACTGGCGTCTCTGCGTCCCGCTGTGGATAACTTTTTTGACAAAGTTATGGTCATGGACAAGGACGAAAAGATCCGCCTGAACCGTTTGTCGCTTCTTGCTGAAATTTCGGCACTTTTTCACAAACTAGCCGATTTTTCCAAAATCGTCACGGCCTAGTTTCAAAAATTATCCGATGCGCATCATTGACATTGAAAAAAATACTTGATAAATTAAACAAAAAATAAAATTAAACAGGATATTTTTACAATGAGCGGCCAGCCTAGTCCAAAATTTTCGACCGCAGTCAATGGCAATTCCAAGGTCAGGAAGGAGTTGCTGGATATCACCAACCGCATTCACGCTGCGCAAAACATCAAACAAATCCTCGTTGATTTGAAAAGCGGTATTCTGACCATCTTCAATGCCAATTCCCTGACGATTTACGTCGTGGATAAACTCCGCAATGAAATTTATTCGATGTTTCTGGCCGGAACCCAATTGAAAGAAATACGCCTGCCGATCAACAATAAAAGCATCGCCGGTTACGTCGCCAATACCGGCGCCGTAATCAACTTGGAAAACGCCTATAATCAAAAGGAATTAAAATCCATTGACGCCGAGCTGGCCTTTGACGACAGCTGGGACAGAAAAACGGGATTTAAAACGCGGCAGGTTCTGGCGGCGCCGATCTATTACAACAATCAACTCATGGGCGTCATTCAAATCATCAACAAAAAAGTCGGGGAGGGAAAATTTTCCGAAGACGAAATAGCGCTGGCTCTGGAAATTGCAGACGTTTTGGGAGTCGCTTTTTATAATCAGCAACGGTTTGTTCGTCACAGAAAAACGCGTTTTGATTACCTGATCAACCGCGAATTGATCAAGGAGGAGGATCTGGAAAGCGCGTGGAAGGAATCCCGGGAAAAGAAAGAGCCGATTGAAAGTCTGCTCATGCGCAAGCATAAAATTTCCAAGGAAGACATCGGCCACTCGCTGGAAGAATTTTACAATTGCCGATTCGTCAAATACAATGACAAGACTCCTATTCCCGGTCATTTAATCAAAAACTTAAAAAAGAATTACCTGCGTCGTGAATTATGGGTTCCCATTGGAACGGTCGGCGATAAAATCCATGTGATCATGGACGACCCCAATAACATCATCAAGAAAGATTCCATTGAAAGTCTTTTGAAAACAAAGCAGATCAAATACGATGTCGCTCTCGAGGACGATATCATCAAATACATCAATCTTTTCTTCAGCTCCCCCGAAGACGAACATTCCTTCACCGAGTTGTTAGGCAAAATGGAAGGAGAAGAAGGCGCGCCCGGCGAGGATGAAGAATCCACGGAAGCGGTGACGGAATCGGACAGTGTGATCATGCAACTGGTGAACAAAATCATCAACGATGCCTACAACAGAAGGGCGTCGGATATTCACATTGAACCGAACGTGGACCGCAAAAATGTTGAGATCCGTTTTCGGATAGACGGTGATTGCAGTCTTTATCAGACTGTGCCTTTCAGCTATCGCGCCGCGATTATCTCGCGCATTAAAATCATGTCCAATCTTGACATCACCGTCAAACGGCTGCCTCAGGACGGTAAAATTAAATTCAGGCGACCCTCGGGGGACGAAATTGAGCTCCGTGTGGCCACCATTCCCACGCAGGGCGGCGTCGAAGATGTCGTGATGCGCATTCTGGCGAAAGGTGAAACCATGCCTTTGAACGACATGGGTCTCTTGCCACGCAACTATAAGGAACTGGTTAATATCATTTCCAAACCGTACGGCATGATCTTGGTCGTTGGACCGACCGGATCCGGTAAAACAACCACCCTGCATGCCGCTCTCCATCACATCAACCGTCCGGACCGAAAAATATGGACAGCGGAAGACCCCGTGGAAATCACACAGTACGGACTGCGTCAGGTTCAGGTTCAGCCCAAGATCGGTTTTGATTTCGCCGCCGCGATGCGGTCATTTCTGCGCGCCGACCCCGACATCATTATGGTGGGAGAAATGCGCGACTTTGAAACGGCCAAAATCGGCGTTGAAGCGTCTTTGACCGGCCATCTGGTTTTCAGCACGTTGCACACCAACAGCGCGCCGGAAACTATTGTTCGTCTTCTGGATATGGGTATTGATCCGCTGAATTTTGCGGACGCGTTACTGGGCATTCTCGCCCAACGGCTTGTGCGTACGCTGTGCAAATCCTGCAAAGAAAAATACCATCCCACCCGGGAAGAATTCGATGAAATGGTGGAAAGTTACGGACGAGAAGACTTTGAAAAGTTAAGCATACAATACGACGACAAGCTTTTCCTCTACCGGCCGAAAGGCTGCGAGTTGTGCAACAATACCGGTTATCGGGGCAGAATGGGCATTCACGAGCTTTTGATCGCAACCGATGAAATTAAAAGACTCATTCAAAAACACGAAACCGTTGAAACCCTGAGAAATCAATCCATCAAGGAAGGCATGACCACGCTTCTGCAAGACGGTATCCAAAAAGCGATCAATGGCTTTACGGATTTCGTGCAGGTCCGCCGCGTCTGCATAAAGTAATGTTTAGCATACGCGAATGCAGCGACTGCCGATAAAATATTTTTACCGCAAAAAGCGTTCATTTTAAATCTTTCATTCAATCCGCTTTGCATGTTTTGTTGACATTCTTCATAAAACGCCCCCGTCCCTGCGACGGAACCTCCGGACTGATTCATTTTTTATTCATTATTTTCAAAGACTTGCTTCTTTAGTATCAATTGCCTTTATGCTTTGGCACGCAATTTTCATTAAATAAGGGCAAATAAAGAAATTACCCCAAAGGAG
>DAOSZO010000053.1:673-16844 GCA_035382085.1 Smithella sp. | reverse complement strand
CGAGATGCCCAAGAGCGAAATCGCCTACACCGTCGAGGAGGCCGAGGCCATCGCCTCCAAACTGGGCTATCCCGTGGTCATCCGGCCGGCCTACACGATGGGCGGCACGGGGGGCGGGCACGTGTACAACCCCGAGGAGCTGCGGGTCGTCGCGGCGCGGGGGCTTGCCGCCAGTCTCGTGGGCCAGATCCTCGTCGAGGAGTCCGTCCTGGGGTGGGAGGAGCTGGAGCTGGAGGTGGTGCGCGACGCGAAAAACCAGATGATCACCGTCTGCTTCATCGAAAACGTGGACGCGATGGGCGTGCACACCGGCGATTCTTACTGCACGGCGCCGATGCTGACCATTTCCGAAGACCTGCAAAAACGTCTCCAGAAATATTCCTACGACATCGTCGAGGCGATTCAGGTCATCGGCGGCACGAACATTCAGTTCGCGCATGATCCCAAAACCGGCCGCGTGGTCGTCATCGAAATCAATCCGCGCACGTCGCGCTCGTCGGCTCTGGCCTCCAAGGCCACGGGCTTCCCCATCGCGCTGATTTCCTCCATGCTGGCCGCCGGCGTGACGCTGGATGAAATTCCCTACTGGCGCGAGGGCACGCTGGACAAATACACGCCTTCGGGCGATTATGTCGTTGTGAAATTCGCGCGCTGGGATTTCGAGAAATTCCCCGGCGCGCAGGACAAGCTGGGCACGCAGATGCGCGCCGTCGGCGAAGTGATGAGCATCGGCAAAAATTACAAGGAAGCGTTTCAAAAAGCGATCCGCTCGCTGGAAAAAAAGCGCTACGGCCTGGGCTTTGTGAAGGACTTCCATCAGAAATCGCTGGGCGAGCTGATGGAGATGCTCGCCGAACCCTCCAGCGAACGGCAGTTCATCATGTATGAGGCCCTGCGCAAGGGCGCTTCGGTGGAAACGCTCTCCGCCAGGACCTTCATCAAAAAATATTTCATCGAGCAGATGAAGGAGCTGGTCGAACTCGAAGAAAAAATCCTCCAGTACAGGGGGAAGAACCTGCCGGATGCGCTGCTGATCCAGGCCAAAAAGGACGGCTTTGCCGACAAATACCTCGCGCAGATTCTGGGAATCGCCGAAGAGGACATCCGCAAACGGCGTATCGCGCTGGGCGTGAGCGAGGCGTGGGAAGCCGTGCCGGTGAGCGGCGTGGAAGACGCGGGGTATTATTTTTCCACCTACAACGCGCCGGACAGCGTGTCGGTGACGAAAAACAGAAAGGTGATGGTGCTGGGCGGCGGGCCGAACCGCATCGGCCAGGGCATCGAATTCGACTACTGCTGCGTGCACGCGGCGTTCGCCCTGCGCGACGAGGGCATCGAGTCCATCATGGTCAACTGCAACCCCGAAACCGTCTCGACGGATTACGACACGTCCAACAAACTTTATTTCGAACCGCTGACGGTCGAGGACGTGCTGAGCATCTACGAAAAGGAAAAACCCGAGGGCGTGATTGTCCAGTTCGGCGGCCAGACGCCGCTCAACATCGCGGCGGAACTCGCCCGGGCGGGCGTGAAAATTCTCGGCACCTCGCCGGAAACGATTGATCTGGCCGAAGACCGCGACCGCTTCCGCAAAATGATGGACAAGCTGGGCATTCCCATGCCCGCCTCCGGCATGGCCAGCACGCTGGAGGAAGCGCTCGAGGTGGCCGCCCGCATCGGCTATCCGCTGATGGTGCGTCCCTCTTACGTGCTGGGCGGGCGCGGCATGGAAGTCGTGCACGACGAAGAAATGCTGCGCCGCTATGTCAACGCCGCCGTCGGCGTCACGCCGGAGCGGCCGATTTTGATTGACAAGTTTCTGGAAAACGCCATCGAGGCCGAGGCGGACGCGATTTCCGACGGGACGGACGCCTTCGTGCCGGCGGTGATGGAGCATATTGAACTGGCGGGCGTCCACTCGGGCGATTCGGCCTGCGTCATTCCGCCGGTGAGCATCCCGCACCGCCACCTTGAAACCATCAACGAATACACCAGAAAGATCGCCGTCGAGTTCGGCGTGGTGGGACTGATGAACATTCAGTACGCCATCGCGAACGATGTGGTCTATATTCTGGAAGCCAACCCCCGCGCCTCGCGCACGGTGCCGCTGGTTTCCAAAGTCTGCAACGTTTCCATGGCCCGCATCGCCACGCAGATCATCCTGGGCAGAAAGCTCAAAGACCTGAACCTCCAGCACAGGACCATCCGCCACTTCGGCGTGAAGGAAGCGGTCTTCCCCTTTAACATGTATCAGGAAGTGGATCCGGTGCTGGGACCGGAGATGCGCTCCACCGGCGAGGTGCTGGGCCTGGCGGACTCCTTCGGCCTGGCCTACTACAAGGCACAGGAAGCCACGCAGCAGAGTCTTCCCTCGTCGGGAACGGTGCTGATGACAATCAGCGACCAGGAAAAGGGCGGCGCGCTGGAGGTGGCGCGCGGATTCGAAAAGCTCGGGTTCAGGATCATCGCGTCCGAAGGAACGCACCGATTCCTGCAGGAACACGGCATCGCCGCGGAGAAGATCCTGAAGATGCACGAAGGAAGGCCGAACATCGTGGACGCCATCAAAAACGGCGAGATTCAGCTGGTCATCAATACGCCGGCGGGGCGGCTTTCCAAATACGACGATTCCTACATCCGCAAGGCGGCCATCAAATACAAGATTCCCTATATCACGACCATCGCCGCGGCGGTGGCGGCGGTCAAGGGCATCGCCGCTTTCCAAAAGGGACACGGACGCGCCAAATCCCTGCAAAGCTATCACGCGGAAATTAAATAAAGGCGCCGCGCTTCTTTTCGGAGGACCGGCTTTTTCATCCGGAGCGTCGGGGATCGAAACAATCGGCCCGAAATTTTGTGATGAAAGACGCGGTTGCTCAAACGTTTGCGCCGTCAAATTTTCGGTTTCCTTTTTCACTGAAATTCAGTATTCTTGAAACACCAGATTTAACTTTTCAAAAGGAGGGCAAACTGTGCTTCCCGTTTCTATTTTCCTTGGTGTCATGGCCGGTTTGTTCATGGGCCTGTTGGGCGTCGGCGGCGGCGTCATCATCGTGCCCGGCCTGATTTATCTTGCCGGTTTTTCCGCCTCCAGAGCGGTCGGCACAAGTCTTGCCGTGTTGCTTCCACCGGTCGGCATTGCCGCGGCCTGGGAATATTACCGCCGTGGCGACGTTGATCTCAAAGCCGCCATGGTGATGGCCGTCACCGTCATGCTGACGGCATGGCTGGCCGCGTTCCTCGCCGAGGATGTGCCGGATGTTTACGTGAGAATCATTTTCGGCCTGGCCATCATCATTTTGGGTGTCTACATGGTGGTTCAGAGCGCGGCGGGCCTGTTTCACTGATGGCCCATGAGACGATTTCTGAAAATTTTTCTGCTGTTTTTTCCGGCGCTCATGGCTTTGGAAGGATGCAAGATGCAGAACCGATTTCTCTATTTCCCCAATGACGACAAGCCGACCCCGCAGATGCTCAGCGAGGCCGGCTTGCAATTCTGGCAGGCGTCGGGTTCGGATTACCGGGGCTTGATCGCCGCCGGGGATGTCCCCGCGCCGCACGGAACAATCATTCTTTTTCACGGAAACGGGGGCACGGCATACGACCGGGCGTTTTACGTTCCGCCCTTTCAGGCTTTGGGATTCCGCGTCATGCTCGCCGAATACCCGAAATACGGCGGGCGTCCGGGAAAGGTCGGCGAAAAGCCGTTTGTCGCCGACGCCTTGAAGACGGCGACGCTCGCGTATCGGGAATTCGGCGAACCCATCTATCTGGTCGGCGAATCACTCGGCTGCGGCGTCGCGGCCGCGGTGGCCAAACAGACCGACGTGCCCGTCGCCGGCATCATTCTGATTACGCCGTGGGACACGCTGGCCGCCGTCGCCAAGTCGCTTTTTCCCTTTCTTCCCGTGCAACTGGTTTTGACGGACAAGTATGACAGCATCGGAAATCTCAAATCCTTCAGGAACAAGATCGCGGTTGTCGGCGCCGAACGCGACGAAATCCTGCCGGTGAGGCACGCCGTCAATCTGTATCATCATCTTCCGGAGGGCAAAAAGAAGCTGTGGATCATCCGGGGCGCCGGCCACAACGACTGGCCGCTGCACACGGATGTTTCGCTTTTCAGGGAAGTGACGGATTTCGTAAGAATTGATCTACATCAATGACGCGGAAATCCGTCTGCGTTATCAAAGGGCATCCATCCCAGAGGGGAGGCGCATCATGAAGACGAAAGAGAAATTTGAAATCGGCCGCCGGTCTTTCCTGAAAATATCGGCGGGGGCGGCGCTGATCTCCGGCGTCGGCCTGCCCAAAAAAGTTCATGCCGCGAAGGAAGGACAGCTGGCCACGCTCATTGATTTGAGCCTCTGCGACGGCTGTCCGGACCGCAAAGTCCCGGCCTGTGTCGCCGCGTGCAAGGAAATCAACCGGGACAAAATTCCGCCCGTGGCGGATCCGATTCCCGAACCGTGGCCCAGGAAAACGATTGAGGACTGGTCGAAAAAGCGGGAGGTCTTTAATCGCCTGACGCCCTACAATTTCATTTACGTGCACAAGGCCGAAGTCAACATCGCCGGTCAGAAGAAAACCGTTTTTGTCCCCCGCCGGTGCATGCACTGCGATAATCCCGCCTGCGCGACGATCTGCCCGTTTTCCGCGAATCACAAAAACAAAAACGGCGCGGTCGTCATTGATCAAGACCTCTGCTTCGGCGGCGCGAAATGCCGCGATGTCTGTCCTTGGCAAATTCCGCAGCGGCAGTCGGGCGTGGGCATTTACCTGAAGGTGCTGCCGGGTCTGATGGGCAACGGCGTGATGTACAAATGCGACCTGTGCAACGAACGCCTGAAACAGAACCGGTTGCCGGCCTGCGTGGAGGCCTGCCCCAGAGAAGCGATGCTCATCGGCCCGCGCAAGGCCGTTGAGCAGGCGGCGGAGGCGCGTGCCCGCAGGATGAACGGCTACCTCTACGGCAAAACACAAAACGGCGGCACCTCGACGATCTATGTTTCGCCGGTGCCTTTCGAGGCCATCAACAAAGCCATCGGGCCGAAACCGGGACAGCCGCACATGAAGGTGAATGTCAAGCGACGCATGGCCGACACCGATCCGCTGGCCAAGACGGTGCTGGCCGCGCCGGTTCTGGGCCTTGCCGCGGCGGGCGTGGCGGGTTTTCTGAACCGCCGAAACAACCGTAAAAGCGACAGCGGAAAGGAGGAATAGCATCATGACCGAAAAAATATTGCCCGAGAAGAATCTGGTTGTCCGTCACAGCAAGCTGGAGCTTGTCGAACACTGGGCGATCGCGCTTTCCGGTCTCGCGCTGCTTCTGACCGGCATCTTCGAACTTCCCGTCGCCAAACGGTATTACATCATCAACATTCCCGGACTGGGCTGGTCGGCGGATTTCATCACGTCTCTGTATCTGCACTACGCGGCGGCGCTGGTGTTCACGGCGGCGGCGCTGTTTCACGTCGCTTATCACGGTCTGCGCGGTGAAACGGGAATGCTTCCACAAAAGGGGGATTTCGCCGCTTCCGTGACCGTCATCAAAAGCCTCTTCGGTTTCGGAGAAGAGCCGCCGATGCACAAATATTTGCCGGAGCAGCGTCTGGCCTACGCGGGCATGGCGCTGACCATTCTGATGCTGATGGTTTCGGGCCTGGTCAAGACCTACAAAAACCTTTACGCGCCGGACATGTCGCACACGGTCCTGCTCTGGGCGACGTGGATTCACAATATCGGGTTTATTCTGTTCTTCCTGGCTTTTCTCGCGCACATGGCGGCGATTGCGCTCAAACCCAACTGGCCGATGGTGCGCGGCATATTCACCGGCAAGGTGCGGCTGGATTACGCGCGGCACCGCCACGGGCTTTGGCTTGCGGAGATTGAATCAAAGGAGAAAACAACCGACGCCGAAAGCGGGCCAACTCCTCCGGAACAACCAACCGGCGCAGAAGGCGACCAAGTACCTACGGAACAACCAGCCCCGCGCGGCGGTGAAGGCGAGGAAACTCCTCCCGAGCCATAAAGCGGCACTGACCGGCCAAAGATTCTGACGGAACAGCAGCTGCAGGAGCCGGCTTCGGGTCTTCGGCATCCGCCGAGTGCACAATCCCCATTCTCTTTTCGCTGATTCGTCTCTTGCCGGCGGTCGGTTTGCCCGCGTCAGCTCGAAGCCTTTCAAATCAAAGCCCAAGCAACGGCCGGAAGAGATTACGCCGCCACGGGAGATTTCCGAAAACCCTTTTTTAGTTCGACCGCCTGAACCACCGCTTGACAGGCCTTTTGAGTTGGGATAGGGAAGAGCCGTCGGGTGAGCCCAAAAAGGCTTTACGGGAAGACGGTGAAAGTCCGTCGCGGACCCGCCGCTGTAACCGGGGACGAACATCGCAACAAGGCCACTGTGGATGAAAAACGGGAAGGCGCGATGCTTTGGTTGATCCGGAAGCCAGAAGACCGGCCTGACAGGACGCTGCGGGAGACTATCGAGGCCATGGTCCGCGCGTCGCGAAAATGACGGATGAAATACGGCATCCCCGGCGCTCCACGCGGGCGCGGGGATTTTTTTATGGCGCCGCGGCAACGCGCCGCCGCGGAACCAACATCGAACCGGAAGGGGAGGTTTCTTATCTATCATCGCGTGACGTTATCCAGGGTGCTGCAAATCAGCGCCTTGATGAGTCTGGGATTGCTTGCGCTGGGAATCCTTTCTCTTTCCCTGGGCAGCGTCCCGATTGATCCCGATCGTATTTTTCGGTTTTTCGCCGGAGGGGGAACGGGGTCGGCCCTCTCTTCCGAGGAAAGGCTTATTTTATTTTCCGTGCGTCTGCCGCGGATTGTCTTCGCGGGCGTCGTGGGCGCGACGCTCGCTCTGGGCGGGGCGGTGTTTCAGGCGATTTTGCGCAATCCGCTGGCCGATCCCTACATCCTGGGCATATCCGGCGGTTCGGCGCTGGGCGCGATTGTCGGCATCGTCATCGGGGCGGGCTCTTTTTATCTGGGAATTCCCCTGCTCGCCTTCGCGGGAGCGCTGGTCACTGTTTTTTTGGTCTTTTTCATCGCCGGCGGCGCCCGAAGCCGACTTCCGGACAATGCGCTTCTGCTCTCCGGCGTGGTGGTCAACGCCTTTTTTTCCGCAGCGATCCTTTTTTTCCTCTCCGTCGTCAACAGCATGGAGCTGCACAGCATCACCTTCTGGCTGATGGGCGATTTGTCACGCGCTTCCGCCGGAGAAATTTTTGTCGCGGCCCTGTGCCTGACGGGCGGCTTTATTCTGCTTTACGCGCGGGCGCGTCAACTCAACCTGATGGTTCAGGGAGAAGACACGGCGGCGCATCTGGGCGTCAACGTTCCGCGAACGAAAAAGTGGCTTCTGGGGGTGACCTCGCTGATGATTTCCGTGGCCGTGTCCCTTTCCGGCATCATCGGTTTTGTCGGTATCATGGTTCCCCATCTGATGCGTCTGGCGTTCGGCTCCGACCACCGGTTGCTGCTGCCGGTTTCGGGGTTGTTCGGAGCGGCCTTCCTGATCGCGGCCGACACGCTGGCGCGGACCGCGCTGGCGCCCGCCGAACTTCCCGTCGGCGTGATTACGGCGCTTTGCGGCGCGCCGTATTTCATTTTTCTTCTGAAAAGGAAAACCTTTTAATCATGGCTTTCATCCAGGCGGAAAACATATCTTTTGCCTACGGACAAAAAACGGTGCTGGAGGACGTTTCCTTTTCCATCGAGCCGGGACGGATGACGGCGCTCATCGGACCGAACGGTTCGGGAAAGACCACACTTTTGAAAACCATCAACGGCACGCTGTGTCCCCGGGCCGGCCGCATGCGCATTGACGGCCGGGAAACGACACGATGGTCCCGCCGGGACATCGCCCGCAAAGTGGCGATCGTGCCCCAGGATGGTTCCTTGATTTTTCCCTTTTACGCGGAAGAAATCGTCCTGATGGGACGGTTTCCCCATCTGGACGCCTACCGCTTTGAGGAAAAGCAAGACTACCGTATCGTCCGGGAAGCGATGGAGAAAACCGACACGCTGTCCCTGGCCGCGCGGCGATTCAACGAACTCAGCGCCGGAGAACGCCAGCGCGTCCTGATCGCCCGCGCTCTGGCGCAGGAGCCGGAGGTGCTGCTGCTGGACGAAAGCACGGTTTTTCTCGACCTCAAACATCAGGCGCAATTTCTGACGCTTCTGAAAAATCTCAACGCCGAGAGGAAACTGACGGTGATTTTCGTGACGCACGACGTCAATCTGGCGGCGAAAAACGCCGAGCGCATCATTTTGCTTGCATCCGGAAAAATTTATGCTATAGGGACACCCGCGGAAGTCATCACCGCGGAAAATATCGAGCGCGTGTATGAGGTCGACGTTGGCGTTGACCGCGATCCGCGTGACGGATCGCCCCGCGTGACGCTTTTGACAATTTGAAAGAGAGGCGGTCCCACCGCGGCGGAGTGAACTCCTCCCCCGCGTGCGGACTGGAAACAGACGGCCGATCAAGGAAGCCGGTTTAAATCCGGTGCTGCCCCGCAACTGTTAGCGGAACGAAATCCACAGAGGCCACTGACGCTTCGGGCGTCGGGAAGGCGTGGAAAGTAGGTCGCCGCAAGCCAGGAAACTTGAAGGCGCGTCTCAACTTGCTTTGATCCCGAGGGGGAAAGGAGAAGTGCCATGAAAAAGTTTTTTGTCGTATCGTTTCTGACAGTCGTCGTTTTCTTTTCAACGTTTCAAATCCCGCCAGCCGTTGCCGAAGACGCCGTCACGACGATGGAGGAAGTCGTCGTCACGGCCACCCGCGACACTCAGGAAATCCGCAAGACGCCGGCGAGCGTCACCGTCATCACCGAGGAGGAAATCAGGGATTCCGGCGCGACCACCGTGGTCGAAGTGCTGGACAAGCTCGAAAGCGTTCAGTTCAGGACCTACAGCGGGAACGCGTCCCAGGCGCAAATCGACATGCGCGGTTTCGGCGGCGACAATCCTTTCGGCAAGACATTGATTCTGCTGGATGGAAGACGGCTCAACCGCACGGATATGGCCTCCATCAACTGGATGCAGATCCCGGTCAACACCATTGAAAAAATAGAAGTCGTCCGCGGACCCGGCAGCGTGCTTTACGGGGACGCGGCCATCGGCGGCGTGATCAACATCATCACCAAGAAAGGCAAAGGCAGACCGGAATTCAACGTCTCGGCGCTTGGCGGAAGTTACGGTTTGCACAACGAGCGGATTGGCGTGACCGGCGCGGCGGGGAAATGGACGTACGCCTTGACCGGGGAGAATAATTTCAGTTTCGGCTACCGCGACCGCTCCAAATCCTCCGCGCAGGGCGGCGGATTTGACGTGGGTTATTCAGCCGGCGATTTATGGAATGTCTCTTTGGGAGTTTCCTTCAACAAGGTGGATTATCAAATGCCCGGCGCTCTGACCAAAGAACAGATGGAGCAGGACCGCCGGCAATACCAGCCCGCCATGCCCCTCTACGGGATGAACGCCCATTCGGACGATGAGGGTTCGGACAAATACACGAATGTCAATTTGGGCTTTAAATCCTTCTGGGGCGCGTGGGGAAGACTGGAAATGAACTTCCTCTACGGCAGGAAAAATCTGCAGATGGACATGCCGTCCTGGTTTTCCTACAATTATTCGGACACGGACGCCGACACTTTCGGTTTGACCCCCCGCTACATTCTGGAAAAAGATTTCGGCCGCTTTGGCAACAAGGTGATTGTAGGGTTGGACTACTATCACGAACCCTACGAAAAAGATTTGTTCGCCGACAAAGAAAGAACCATTCATCTGAGTTCCGCGGATTTCAAGCGGGAAAGCATCGGCGGATACTTCCGGGATGAATTCAGCATTCTGCGGCATCTTATTTTCAGCGCCGGCTGCCGTTTTGAACAAACGACGATCAAAGGGTCCAATGTGGATTTTGCGAATCCGTCGAACAATTTTACCGATCAGAAAAACACCTACGACGCGCAGGCCTACGAGGCCGGCCTCACCTGGCTTTTCGGAAAACAGTCCAAACTGTTTGCGAAATACAGCACCGTCTATCGGATTCCTTTCATTGACGAAGTGGCATCCTTCAACGGGTTCGGCGGCGGGTTCCTGAAGGATTTGAAAAAAGAAAAAGGCGTCAGCATGGAGACGGGCGCGGAGATCTACCCGCTGGAAAATCTCCGGATCGGCCTGACCCTTTTCAGGACCGATATGGAGGATGAAATCGAATACGTTTACGACCCGATGACCTGGACGGGAGAAAACCGCAACGTGGGACAAACCCGTCATGACGGCGCGGAACTTTCTTTGTCCTATTTGCTTCCCCAATATTTCAGGATCTTCGGTAATTATACGTATCACAAGGCCACATTCGAAAACGGCGTGAATAATAAAAAAGAGATGCCGCTGGCGCCCAGGCACATGGCCAACGCGGGTCTCGAGGTGTACCTTCCTTTCAATCTGACGCTGCGGACGGAAGTCAAGTACGTCGGCGAAGCCTTTCTTTCCGGCGACAACGACAACAACGCGGAAAAGCTGAACGACTACACGCTGATGAATCTTTATGCTTATTTCAAACCGGCGCTGGGCAAGGTGGACCTGACGGCTTTTCTGGGCGTGGATAATATCGCCAACGTAAAATATTGCTCTTTCGGCATTGACTACGAACAATATGGAATGCCCAATTTTTATTACCCCATGCCGGGCGCAACTTTCAGGGGAGGCGTTTCCATAAATTTCTAGGACGGGGGATTCAGGATGAACCATCGCATCACCACAAGAGGTCTTGTCTACGCGGCGCTTTTCGGCGCACTGACCGCTGCGGGGGCGTTTATCGTCATTCCCCTGCCGCCGGTGCCGATGACGGCGCAGACATTTTTCTTGAATGTCGCCGCCTTGCTTCTGGGCGGACCGCTCGGCGCGCTCAGTCAGTTCATTTATGTCCTGATGGGTGCGGTCGGCATTCCCGTCTTTGCCGGCGGCAAGGCGGGGCTGGGTGTTCTCTTCGGACCGACCGGCGGCTATCTTGCGGGTTTTATCGTCGCCGCTTTTGTCATCGGCAAAATCAACGGCCTGCGGGACAACCCGAAAATAGCCTGGCACATCTTCTCGATGCTGGTCGGAATGGTTGTAATAGATGGGATGGGTGTCGGCTGGCTGGCTTTCACGGCGAAAATGAGTTTTCAGAAAGCGCTGACGGTCGGCGTTTTGCCCTTTGTTTTGGGCGACCTGATCAAAATAATCCTTGCCGCGCTGGTCGCTTTGAGGCTAAAGGATCGAATAAAACTTTAGGTCTTCCCGATTGATTGTCCTCGACGATGTCCATTACCGGTATGAGCCGGAGGGGATTGATGCCCTGCGGGGGATTTCCCTGCGCATCGGCGAGGGCGAACATCTCGCCCTCATCGGGCCCAACGGCTGCGGCAAGACGACGCTCATCCGTCACCTGAACGCGCTTTTGCTGCCCGCGTCCGGAACGGTGATGGTTGACGGTCTCGACACCCGGGACCGAAACCATCACGCCCACATCCGGTCGGGGGTTGGAATGGTTTTTCAAAATCCCGACAATCAGATCGTCGGCATGACTGTGGAGGAGGACGTCGCGTTCGGTCCCGAAAATCTGCGCCTGCCGACGGCGGAAATCAAAAACAGGATCGCCGAAGCGCTTGCCCGCACAGGCATCGCCGACCTGGAGGGCCGCAACATCGAAAATCTCTCCGGCGGCGAAAAAAGGCTTGTGGCTATCGCCGGCGTTTTGGCCATGCGGCCGCGCTATATCGCGCTGGATGAACCGACCGCCTTTCTCGATCCGGAAGCGGCCGGCCGGATTTTGAAGATCATCGACAAACTGCACGCCGAAGGTGTCGGCATCATCCACATCACGCACAATATGGCCGAGGCCGCCCTCACGCAAAGGGTCGTGGTTCTGCATGAGGGACGCGTCTACCTGGACGGAAAACCGGACGATGTGTTTGAAAAAGTCCAAGCGCTGGAGGCCATCGGCCTGCGCCTTCCGCCCCTGAGGGCGTTGACGGCCCGTCTCAGGGAAGCGGGCATTGCGGTTCGCTCCGACACCGGCGACCCAGAGGAGATCGCTGAACAACTCATCGCCCTGATCCGGCAAAAAGGAGACTGACGGATGTATCATGCCGGTTCTTATGCTTTCGGCAGATCGTTCATCCACCGGTTGGATCCGCGCGTCAAACTGGCGGCGGTTGTCGGGCTGAGCGTTTTGCTGCTTTGGATTGCGGAACCGTTGTCATTTCTTCTGGGCGCGGCTCTGCTGGCCCTCGCGCTTCTGGGCGGCATCAACCTCAAAACCATCGCCGAGGCCGTCCGGCCGCTGCTGGTTTTCATCGTTTTGATTTTCGCCGTTCATCTTTTTTTCCACGAAAGCGATGACGCCGTCATCCGGCTGCCTTACCTTGGCCTTCCGTTTTCGGTTTCAGGCGCGCAGAAAGCCTGTTTCGTCACCTGGCGCTTCTTTTCGCTTCTTGTGGCGGCGCTCCTGCTGACGATGACGACCCGGCCGTCTCACCTGATCGCGGCGGTCAGATGGTTCCTGCAACCGCTGAAGAAGCTGCGCCTGCCGGTTGACGACATCGCCGTGTTGCTGGCCCTGGCCCTGCGGCTGATGCCGGTGCTGCTGGGGGAGAAGGAAAGGACGGAGTTGGCGCGAAAAGCGCGGTGCGGCCATCCCGAAGGGAAGAGCTTCGCCGGCCGGTTGAAAATTTTTTTGTCCCTGGCGCATTCCGTGTTGCTCGGCGTCCTGCGGCGGGCGGATGAACTGGCGGCGGCCATGGAAGCGAGAAATTACCGGCGCGGCGGGCGCTCGTCGTTTGTGGAAATGAACATGCGATTATCCGACAGGATGGCCGTGATCATCCTTTTCACGGCGGCTTTATTTTTTCTGGCATTAAATTCCCGTTTCGGCTAGATTGCGCCCATGAAAACAAAATGGCTTTGGGTGGACGATCAGAAAAAACTCTCCCGCGCCGTTGATGACCTGGATCGCGCGGAGATCATCGCCGTGGACACGGAATACGACTCCTTCCGGTATTTCCGGGAAAAACTCTGTCTCATTCAAATCTGCGCCGACAAAACTGCTTACGTCTTCGATCCGCTCGGCGACATTAACCTTTCATTCCTGCAAAAATATCTTGAAGATCCCGAAAAGATCAAAGTTCTGCACGCCGCGGACAACGACATCCGCCTCTTGAAAAGAGATTACGGGTTTCGTTTCAATAATATTTATGACACCCATCGCGCGGCGCTTCTGCTCGGGTTCAAGGAGTTGTCCCTGGAAAAGATGATCAAGGAATTCTTGGGCGAGGAGCTGGGCAAGAGCAAGAAAATCCAGCGCTCCCGCTGGGACAACCGTCCCTTGACGGAAGAACAACTTCAGTACGCCGTGCAGGATGTTCTGTTTCTTCCGGGTCTCTACACTACACAGTCAGCTCAACTGCGCGCCAAGGGCCTGCAGGAAACCGCCGAGAAAGCCTTCGAGAAAATCGCCGCCACGGGCTGGCGTGAAAAAAGAATCGACAGACGCGGATACGAGAAAATAGAAGGATATTCCTCCCTGACTCCCGGACAAAAGGAGCTTTTCAAGAGGCTGTACATCTGGCGCTTCTATCGCGCCAGGGATGAAAATCGCGCCGTGTTCATGTTTCTGTCTGACCATCATCTGCTGGCGCTGGCACAGGACGCCCGGCATCCGGAAAAGTACCTCTCGCAGAGAAAGCTCGGCATTTACGGGTCGGAAATAGAAAAAATCATCCAAACATCCGGCGAATAATCATTGCGCGCGCAATGGCATCGCTTGCGCGGAACACATTCCCCGGTTATTCATTCCCCAATCGAGCGGCCATCATTGAGAAAAGTTTGGATGTCTGCCGCGGACCGAACGCGACGGAACCGGAGAAGATCGCTATTGCTCCGCGAGCCAGTCGAGGGCCTCCTGCTTCGAATTTTTGAAGACCGGATTCTTTCGACCCGTGAAAAAGAGCACTCCCTGATAGATGACTTTCTGAATGCCGTGCACCCAGATGATCGCCCTCATTTTCATGTAAGGATTATTGTGCTTGGTGCATTCCTTTTGCCTGCCGGCGCATGAAATGCGTTTTTTAAGAGAAAAAAGAACCTGAGAATGGATCGGGACAACCTTGGTAATGTCAAAATGGTGCCGAAGCCGGGATTTGAACCCGGACGGGCGGTGCCCACCACCCCCTCAAGATGGCGTGTCTACCAATTCCACCACTTCGGCATCCGCAAAAAACTTAATCCCTGCATGGCGATTTTTTTGTTTTCCCCGCCGAGGGATTTTAGAAAGAACCGGAATTATTTGCCGGCTGGCGCTGGAGGCAGTTGGGGCTGTTTTGCCGTGTCCGGAACCGGCGCGGGAACCGTCTGTTCAGCCGCCGGGATTGGCTGTTTTTCCACGATGGACGAACTTCTGTGGCTGGCCGTATAAGTGAGAATCAATGAGGTCAGCATGAACAATACCGCGATGCCCGCGGTGAGTTTTCCCAGAAACGTTCCCGCCCCCGAAGAACCGAAAACGGTCTGACTGGAACCTCCGAAAGCGGCGCCCATATTGGCGCCCTTGCCCGCCTGCAGCAGAACAATCAAAATCAAAGCAAAACAAATGATTAAGTGAACAACCATCAACAATGTGTACATAATTTGCTCTTGCCAAAATTTATTTTAAAGCGGCTGGACAATACCAAAACCCACCCGCCGAGTCAACTTTTTTCTTTTCTCCGCAATTTCAATGACTTGACTTTTCTTCAGCTTACTTTTCGATAATGGTTTTCGTCGAACCGGATTGCCCCTTTGCTTTGCAGGTGCTCGAGGTGCTTGACCACCAGCGCCCGTTCATTGAATTCAAAAAAGGCTTTCGGTTCGCGCGGTTTGCCGTATATCAGCCAAGCGGAAACAATTTCCTCGAGCGTTTTCGGCTCCTGAAGGAAATTCAGAATTTTTTCTTGACGCTGATAGATGACGTTTTCGTAATCATCCCAAAGCCTGCCCGGATTGTTCTCGAAAAATCCGGTATTGTGCGAGGCGATCCAGCGGCGGGCGGGGATGCTTTTCAAAAGGCGGATGGAGTGGATGGTGTCCTCGATACTCGAGAAAACATCGCCGTACCAGGGACCAAAGGTCGTCAAATCGTAATCGCCCAGAAAAAGAGCTTCTTCGTCGGGAAAATAAAAGGACAGATGTCCCGGCGTGTGGCCCGGCGTCGGAATCACCGACACGCGCAGACCGCCGAGGCCAATGACCTCGTCATCGGAAAAAAACAAGGCCTTCTTTTGCGGACGGTAATTGAAGTTTTTCAGCATGACGTCTTTCCAAACGGCTCGGAGCGCTTCGTCCCGGATGCCGTACCAGTCCAGAAAAATCTCCATATCGGTCAGCGGCGGGAAATCACGCTCCGAGAGTCGCAGAGTGGAATTTTCAAAGAGATACAAAAAGGCCATATGATCTTCGTGCCAGTGCGAAAGCCAGACCTGATCAACGCCCTCTTGATGTTTGAGATCCTTCATTTTCTGAAATCCGCAGGAGGGGTCGATGACGACGCGGCAATCATCGCCTTTCAGATAAACGGAATGATTGAAGGGATACTTGCCGCCGCTCTCACCCCTGATAAAACGAACCTTGCCCAATTCAATATTCATGATTAATTCATCTTCCTCCAAGATTATTTATACTTGAAGTGAAAGAGAAAGTCCAATCAGGGCATTGGTAACACCTTTTTAGTTTCAGTAGAGACAGTTGGCGGAATTGCAGATTATGATTTGAAAGATGCAACACTCCGGTTCAGCGGCGGGCCGCGCAGCGGACCGTCCGCTGCAACCTGTTGTTAGACGGGGCCTGCCCGGCTCCTCACAGTATCTGCCGGTCCATCAACTCCTCAACCACACATGCAAGAGCGTAGGAGACTATTCGCACGTCTGCGTCACTCAGAGGTTCAGACGACGCGTGCGATGCGATGTTCCCAATTACCCTAATAGTGTGTAGATAGCTCACTGCACGATCGGAGACTACACGTCCATCTCTCAACGCTGCTATCCCTGCCGCCAGGCTCCTCTCCCGGCAAACTATACTCTGCCTATCTAGAACCTGAAGCACAATCTTTTCCGTAAGGACACGCATCCGATTC
>DAOSZO010000053.1:0-663 GCA_035382085.1 Smithella sp. | reverse complement strand
GGCATGCGCGCGCGTTAACCCGGGCAAGTTCGGCAAGTGATTCGACCTCGGAAGGCATTTTGGCATCGCGAAACACGGCGACGAGTCGCCGAAGCATCGGATCATCTTCAGGGGCGGATGACCGCTGAGACGAACCGATAGCGGGCACAACGCTGAGAGTGAGCGGAGCGAAGATAACCTCGCAGCTGCCTCCTTCGGGGACTGAGGCTGTCGCACCAACCATAAGCGATGTATCGCCGTCAACCCGTGGAACCACTTGGAGAGCAAAGCTTGTGCGGTCCAGACTCCGCAACGGAGGAATCCTCCGATCCAATGGACTCAAGGGCTCGAATTCCGGGCTAATGTTCAGCTTCATCATCGCCCCGGTAAGGTTGGGGCCATGATTCCATACGTCGACAAGGACCGTCAGAGGCTCCCCCGTCGGCCAGCTGCTGACTGCGTTGCGGTACGACAGGCGGAGAAGGTTAGATTTAAAAGAAGCGAAGGCTTGTACCAGGGCTTTGATCTGAGCATAGTTTTCGTCAGAATATCCGTAACCCTTCATGAAATAGCCATCGCTAAGGAAGGAATCACGCGTGACGAACAAGCGTCCCGGCACATCGGTTTCGATTTCAACCCAGCGCACCGGTATCCGCGGGTTCGCTAGGGATCGGAATTCCCAGT
>DAOSZO010000052.1:0-16934 GCA_035382085.1 Smithella sp. | reverse complement strand
GAAAGGATAAGGCTGCTCGTTATCGGCAGATAGACACGCCAATTTCTGCCGCCAAACACCAGGTCACCGGGCAACCGAAACAGACCCAGCCGTCCGAACAGGAGAAGCAGAACTCCGGCAAGCGCAAGGACGACGCCCGCCAAAATCAAGAACCTGCCGATCTGCTGGGGATTCATTTCCATCTCTTCCCGCCTGCGGCTTCAACCGGCGCTCTCCGGAGAAACCCGTTTCCAGATGAGCACCATGGTGTTTCCCGCGGTGTCGCGGGCGGTCAGGGTCAGCAAATCTCCGCTGAAGGAAAACTCGCGCGTCAGATCCGTTCCGATCCAGTCGGGAACCATCGCCGCCTTGACATGATGGATGACGACGGAATCACGGACTTCATACGTTCCGCAGTAGGACAAAAACGATGTCACGGCTTTGAGGTAGCGGATGCCGGCCCGAAGATGTTTCCATGAAAGAAACAGCTTTTTCGAACGCGCGGCGTCACGCAGTTCCTCCGGGGCGACGCCGGTTAAACGCCGGTCGGATTTCATTAAAATGGCATGCATGAAACCATCGGGAAGGTAGGTGATGTATCCGAGGGGATTTTCTCCGAAGGGCTTGCTGATTTGGCCTTCAGCGCCAATCCGCACCACCGACTGGAGTTTCCATGTTCCGAAAAATCGTTCATCCGTCATCAACGCGTCTCCTTGTGAATCCGAAGGGGCAACGTCCCCGCCTTCTGAAGGAGTCAGTTGCCCCGAATGTGTTGTGTTATGTACGCCGCAATTTCTTCGTTGGCCACTCTGGCCTCGGGAAGATAGACGGCGGAATGGAAAACATGAAACAATCCTTCCCATTCCCGGAGCGTGCAGTCCACGCCGGCTTTTTGAAGGGCATCGGCCATGCGGCGCGCGTCGCTCAGCAGCATCTCCTGGGTGCCCACGTGAATCAGCGCCGGCGGCAGGCCGCGCAAATCCGCGTAAAGGGGCGAGATCAGCGGCGAACGCAGATCCGCGCCGTTCGCGTAGAGCCTGGCCATGTAATCCATTCCGGATTCGGTGAACATCGGATCCACGTCTGCTTTGGTTTTCACGGTTTCTCCGGTATGGGCCAGGTCCACCCACGGTGAAATGGCGAAAACCGCCGCCGGCAACTCAATGTTCAACCGCCTCAATTCCAAAAGCGTGGCAAAGGCAAGTCCGCCGCCGGCGGAATCTCCGCCGATGACAATGGAACGGCCGGGCACACCCTGCCCCAGAAGCCACTGATAAGCGCAAACCGCATCTTCAATCGCCGCAGGATATGGATGTTCAGGCGCCAGCCGGTAATCCACGGAAAGCACTTTCACACCACTCAATTCGCTCAACAATCCCGTCATGCCCACGTGCGTCTGGGGCGAACACATGGAATACGCGCCGCCGTGCAGATAAAAGACGGTCGCCTTGGCTTCGGCGTCGGCGTTGGCAGCGGCAATCCACAGGGCCGGCACACCGCCGACATCAACATTTTCCAGCCGGCATCCCAGCGGCGGCAGGGAAAAAGCCATCATGCCCGCCATGCCCTGGCGGCAAAGCTCAATCGGCACATCCTGAATGTTGGGGATTTTCAACTGGGCCATAAAGGCCATGATATTCTTCGCTTCCTGACTGATCATCTTGACGCCCTTTTTTCTGATTTCATGCCGCCCCTTGCCTATAACACCGGTGTCTTGATGTCAAGAAACGAATGGCGCGCATCCGAAGACAAAACGTTTTGAAGGCCGGCACGGCGCATCGCCCGTTTCGGGGAGGCGGTTTTTTATCGCGGATTTGATCCCGCCCAACGACTCAACACTCTGTATAAATCCGACGCACTGACCGGTTTGGCGACATAGTCATTCATTCCGGCTTCGAGACATTTTTCCCGATCACCGTCCATGGCCTGCGCAGTCATAGCAATAATGGGAATGGTTTTGAACTTTTCATTGTTCCTGAGCATTCTGGTCACCTGATACCCGTCCATTTCCGGCATCTGAACATCCATCAGAATCACATCAAAGGTCTCGCCGGCCATGATTTCCAAAACTTCTCCGCCGCTGCCGGCAACCGTGACGTGCATTTTCGCCTGGCGCAGAATCTCTGCGGCGATCTGCTGATTGATGAAATTATCTTCTACCAGAAGCACGCTTTTCCCGGCAAGCCGAGTCATCCATTGTTCCCTTTCTTCTTCCGCCGAATAGCCCGCAGAATCTTTTTCCTCCCCGGTCCACGGATCCGTGATGCCCTGCTCCTGCGCTTCCCGCAGGGGAATCATAAAAACAAACGTGCTGCCTTTGCCGATTTCACTGGACACGCTGATTTGTCCGCCCATCAGCTGAACAATGCGCTGGGAAATGGCCAAGCCCAATCCCGTGCCTCCGTATTTCCTGGAAACGGAATTGTCCGCCTGCGCAAACAGCTGAAATAAATTCTCCGTCTGCTTTTCCGTCATGCCGATGCCGGTATCCCGAACGGAAAACTTCAACCACGTGTCATTGTTTTCTTCCCGACCAGCTGTCTCGTGACGTTCCGCGCTGATGACGACCCGGCCCTGCTGCGTGAACTTCACGGCATTGCTGGCAAGATTCATCAGCACCTGCTGCAGGCGCAGCGGATCGCCCTCGATACAGACCGGAATCTTCTCGTCAACGTGCAAAACAAGCTCAAGTCCTTTCTTCCGCGCGTCCGGATAGGTCAGGTCAAAAACATGGCTGATCACTTTGCGGATGTTGAACCGCACTGTTTCCAATTGCATTTTTTCGGCTTCTATTTTGGAATAATCGAGAATGTCATTGATGATGACCATCAGATTATGCGCCGACATTTTTATTTTCTCCAGATAGTCCCTTTGCGGACCGGTCAGTTCCGTCTGCAGCACGAGATCCGTCAAACCGATGATGCCGTGCATGGGCGTTCTGATTTCATGGCTCATGGTCGCCAGAAACTCGCTTTTCGCCCGGGTGGCCGCCTCGGCGATTTCCTTTCTTCTCAAACTGTCCCGGAGATTCTTTTCCTTGGCCTTGATATCCGTCACATTGCGGATGACTTCAATGGAACCGAACCGGTTGCCTTCGCGGTCGTAGAGCGGCGCCGCCACGTGCCAGAGATGCGCGCCTCTTCCGCCATACAGGGACGGCCGGTAGGATTCGGCATAGATTTTTTCCCCGTATTCAACGTACTGGTACAAAGCAAGAATCTCTTTGTTGAACGTATCCAGCAGGTCGATGAGAATGGGCTGCCTCCGCCCGAACAGCGGCAGAGCGTATTCATAATTCCCCTTGTCCAACAGCTCGCTTTTTTTGACGCCAGTCATGTCCTCGATGGCCCTATTCCAGGCAATAATCTTTTTTTCATTATCGATGACATAAATGGCATCCGGCAAAAATTCGATAATATCGCCCAGCCTGCTGGTCAACAAACGCAGTTTCTTTTCCGCCTCCTTGCGTTCGGTGACATCCCGGACAATTCCTTTAAAGCCGATGACCTGACCCGATAAATCCTCCAGAAGGGAAACGGATCCTTCAATATGTCTTCGGGCCCCGTCTTTTCTGATGATCTGCCAGTCAAAGGCCCGGGCCGGCAGGCCGGTCTTGTAAACCTCATTGAATGTCTTGAACAGTTTTCCGGCATTTTCGCTGTCTGTGATCCGGCGGTTGTTGAGGCCCAATGTTTCTTCAGGCGGATAGCCGATGATCCGGCAAAGCGAATCGTTGAAAAAAGTGAAATTGCCCCGCAAATCCGTTTCATAGTAGCCTTCCTCAATATTTTCCAGAATCGTGCGGTACTTCTGTTCGCTTTGGCGAAGCTCTTCCTCTGCCTTTTTCTTGTGAAGCCTTACCATCGCTTCTCCCAGTTCTCTCCTCACCACGGGACACAACCGGGAAAAGTTGTCTTTCATGATATAGTCTTGAGCGCCCAGACGCATGCATTCAACGGCTTTTTCCTCGCCGATGGTTCCCGAAATGATGATGATGGGAATGTCGCTCCGTATGGCCTTGGCCAAGGCGATCGCCGCCGGAGCTTCAAAGGAGGGAAGCTTATAGTCGCATAAAATCAAATCCCACGGCTTTTCCTGCAGGGCCTTGCGCATCTGTTCGGCTTTATCGACACGCTCATAGACAAGCTCCCATCCGCCTTTTTGGAGCTCCCGCACCATCAGGAGGGCATCATCTTCAGAATCATCAACAACCAGCACCCGCAATTGATCTTCGCCGCCGGTTTCGGAAGAATTTTCTCTTGCCATAAACACCTTTGTCTTCAGGTTGCCAGCCGATGAATTCCGTGATGGTCCACGGCGTCGCAGTCAGGAACCGCCGATAAACGTTCCGCGCAAAAAAGCTTAAGGGTGGGCAAATGGGTTTTCAACGAACCATGCAGAGGTCATACCGGTATGAATTTTCGTATTTCCGCCAGCAGGGCCTTCAAATTATAAGGCTTGGCGATAAAGTAATGGCCGCTCAACCTGTTTTTGCGCTTTTCTTCTTCTTCTTTGGATAACAATGCCGTCAGAAAGATCACGGGGATATCCTGCGTCCGGGGGTCTTCCTTCAACAGACTGCTGACCTCGCCGCCGCTGATGCCGGGCATGCTGATATCCAGCAAAATCAGGGCGGGTGACTCCTTCTTAGCCAGCTTAATGGCATCATTGCCGTTTTGGGCGGTGATGACGGCAAAGCCTTCCTTTGTCAAGTCGTTTTCCACCAGCTTCAGGAAAACCTTATCGTCATCCACGACAAGAATCTTAGACTCGGCCATTGAGCACCTCCTGTTTGACGTCATTGAAAAGACTTCTCAATTCCATGATGCGTTTCTCCACAACGGCGATCGCTCTATTTTCCAGAGCGTCCAATTCAAGTTCCCGGGCGGTTTCCCTGATCTTTTCAATGCGCAGGTTTCCCGAAGAGCCTTGAAGAAAATGCGCTGTTTTCCTGATTTCGGGGTAATCGCGGCGCCGGATCGCGTTATCCAGCTTGATGAGGGATTGTTCCGCCTGCTCGATGAATATATCAAGAAGGTCTTCAAACATTTTTTCGGGAATATTCAGTTCCTTCAATGCCCGTATTCTATCCAACAGCACCGATAGCCCCTCCTTTGACATGTTTTTGGAATATGAATGACCGAAATGCTTTTTTATTGCAAGCTGTTAATTATTTTCATTAATTTTGTTTGATTATACACCAAATCGGCAAAAATGTATAGGATTTATTTTAATTCCCCCCCGACGTGAGATAAAGAACCGCTTTTTCCAACCCGTCCAGGGTTAATTCAAACATCGGAAATATTTGGCGGATGGCGCTGATGCTCCAGGTGTAATCCCATTCATTTTGGCAAACGGGATTGAGCCAGACGCTATGGCGGAACGTCCGGGCCAGAAAACGCAACCGATCCACGCTTGGACCCGACGGTTTTTCCTCCAGATAAATGGCCGCGTTGGCGTAAGTCAGCTCGTAAGGCGCCATGCTGGCGTCCCCCACAATGATCAGGCGGGTTTCCGGATCGCGCCGGATAAAATCATCAACTTCTTCCGGTTTGTAGTAGCGCTGGGGATCCGACCACACACGGCTGTAGATCGTATTGTGGAAAAAATAAATTTTCAAATCCTTGAACTGGGAATTCGCGTAATAAAACAGGGTCTGCACAACATCCACATACGGCTCCATGGACCAGCCGCCGTTGTCAATCATGAGAATGACCTTCAGCCGGTCAGTCAGGCGCCGGTCGAAAACAATTTCTATTTCCCCGGCGTTGCGCATCGTTTCGTAAATGGTCTTATCCACATTGACCACGTCTTTCGGACCTGTGGGAACCATCCGCCGCATTCTCTTGAGCGCCTCGGCCATCTGGCTCTGCGTCAGCGGCCCCTCCTGCGAGTAATCGCGGTAGCGCCTTTCGAGGGCGACTTTGACGGCCGAATGATGACGGGACACGCCGCCGACGCGCATCCCGCCGGGATGATAGCCCGAATGCCCCACGGGGGACGTTCCTCCCGTTCCGATCCATTTGTTGCCGCCGTGATGCGCTTCGGTCTGCTCCTTGAGGCGATCCAGAAAATACTTGATGAGTTCCTCCGGGGACATCTTTTTCAGCTTGTCCTTGTCAATCCCCAGAATATCGGCCAGCTCCTGAGGATTTTTCAGCCATCCATCCAACAGGGCGCGGGCGACTTCGGTGAGCTCCACCGTGGTGGGATCCTCCAGAACGGCGTTTTTGAAATGATGGGCAAAGACCTGATCGTAGGTGTCAAAGTAGCGCTCGCTCTTGACCAAAATGGTGCGGGCGACGGTATAGAAATCCTCCAGGGAATGAACCAGTCCCCGGTGCATGGCCTTCTGCAGGCGCAGAAAAGATGTCGGCGTCACGGGAATGCCGCGATCTTTCAGCGTGTAGAAGAAATTGACGAACACCGTTGAAACCTCAGTAACGCGTCCGGCCTATCTGCTGCACGGCCTGATGCAGGTCGGCGCTCTTCTTGAACAGCACCCCCAGGAAGGGAACCTTGCCCTGATGCAGGGTTTTGGGTTTAAAATCGGGATCGCTCTTGAGGGCGCGGATCCAGTTGATGAGTTCCCGCGTAGCCGGTTTCTTTTCAATGCCGCGCAGCTCCCGCAGACGGTAAAAGGTGCTGATGCAGATACTCACCAGTTCCTCGTCGAGTTTGGGAAAATGCACATGGACGATCATCCGCATCATCTCCGGATCGGGAAAAGCGATATGATGAAAGTTGCATCGCCCCAGAAACGGATCGGAGAGATCCTTCTTGGCGTTGGAGGTGATGACAATCACCGGGCGATGTTTGGCGCGGATGGTCTTGTCAATTTCGATGATGTCGAACTGCATCTGGTCGAGGACATCGAGCATGTCGTCCTGGAAATCCGTATCGGCCTTGTCAATCTCGTCAATGAGCAGAACGGTTTTTTCATCCGACGTGAACGCCTGCCCGATTTTGCCCATGCGGATATAGGCCTCGATGTTGCTGACGTCGCGCTGGGAGTCGCCGAAACGGCTGTCGTTCAGACGCGTCAGCGTGTCGTATTGATACAGCGCTTCCACCAGCTTCATGCTGGACTTCACATTCAGGACAATCAGCGGCATGTTCAGGCTTTCCGCAATCGCGTGCGCCAGCATGGTCTTTCCGGTTCCCGGCTCGCCCTTGAGCAGAAGCGGCATTTCCAGCGCCATGGAAACATTCACGATCTTGGCCAGTTCGTCATCCAGAACATACTTGGACGCTCCCCGAAACCGGGTGATGTTTTTTTCCGATGACATAATTTTACTCCTTTTGCCCCTGTTTTTGACCCACAGTGTCCGCGAGGGGCCTTGCTTGAATTTTAAACGCACTGTTCCCTATCCGATAATTCGGCAAATTGCCAGCCATTTTTAAAAGGATATCCCCGAGAGCCGTCAGCGTTTTACCGCCAGCGGCGGACGTTTGTCAACCCAGGGTTTTGCTTTTTCCAGCTGGGCGGCCAGTCTGAAAAGCGTCGCCTCGTCGCCGAACGGCGCGATAAACTGCACGCCGCAGGGCATCCCCTCCTCATCCCAGTGCAGCGGGACGTTCATCGCCGGCTGGCCGGTAAAATTGGCCAGTTGCGTGAAGGGCGTTTTGGCGAGCGTTTGAATGGCGATTTGATTGACCAGCCCGGTCGCCTTGGCCACCGGGGCCAGATGAAAGAAACTGACGAGTTCCATCGCAATCTTTTCGTAGAATTTGGGCAGGAGTTCGCCTATTCCGGCGGCGGGAAAGGCGACGGTCGGTGTCAGATACAAATCATATTTTTGATGAAATTCGCCCATCACCCTTGCGGCGATATCCCACTGGCGCATCGCTTCCACAAACTCCGCGGAGCTGTGACAGTGCCCGAGCTTGCCGAAAAACCATGTCGTGATTTCGAAATCCCTTCTGCCGACTTTTCTTTTCAAAACCGATTCCGCCAGCTTGATGTCCGCGGCGACTTCGCCGAAGTAAAGCGCGAAATACGTATTCGCCAGCCTGACGCCGTCGATCTGTGGCCGGGCCTCTTCCACGTGATGGCCGAGTTCCTCCAGCAGCTTGGCGGTTTTGACAACCGCTTGTTTAAAGGTTTCATGCGTTTCGGTGCCCAGCGGCGACTGGGTATTGAAAGCGATTTTCAAGGATCCCGGCTCCCGTTGGATTTCCTCGCTGTAGGGGCGCTCGGGCGGCTTGATCACGTAAGGCGCGCCCGGATCTTCTCCCGCCACCGCATCCAGCATTGCGGCGCTGTCGCGCACGGAGCGCGTCAATACATGCTCGACGGCCGCCCCCTGCCAGAGTTCCCCGAATTTAGGCCCCGTCGGCGTCCGTCCGCGCGTCGGCTTCAATCCGAATAATCCGCAGTAGCATGACGGAATTCGGATGGATCCCCCGCCGTCGCCGCCGGAAGCGATCGGCACCATGCCGGAAGCCACCGCCGCCGCGGACCCGCCGCTGGATCCGCCGCAGGTTCTAAACAGATTCCACGGGTTGCGCGTCGGGCCGTGAAGCTCCGGTTCGGTGATGCCCATCAACCCGAACTCCGGCGTATTGGTCTTGCCCAGCGGAACCACACCGGCCCGCTTGAAGCGCCTGACCAGTTCGCTGTCGAAATCCGGAACGTAATCTTTGTAGGCGCGGCATCCCCATGTCATTCTCACACCCGCATAAGCACTGGTCAGATCCTTCAGAAGAAACGGAACGCCGGCAAAGGGACCTTGCGGCAATGGCCCATTGGCGATCCTGTAGCCGATGTCGAACATGGGCGTGACAACGGCATTGATGATCGGATTGATTTTTTCGATGCGGCTGATCGCCTCTTCGCACAGTTCCTTTGCCGACACTTGTTTTTCACGCACTAGCTGCGCCAGACCCAAGCCGTCATACTGATCATATTGGTCAAAACCGAACATGACAACTTCCTCCTCTCTGACAAAAATATTTTCTAATTTTTCGGCGGATAACCGGTGATCTCCCGAATTTCCCTGAACAACGGCCTGAGACGGTCATACATTTTCAGATACACTCTCCGGTAGAGGTTATCGTATAAGCTGTGATGGTCCTTGATCGGCTCAAAAATCCTTCCCGTTCTGGTCATGGCCTTGACCGCCGCGGGGAAATCCGGGTGAAGTTTGAGCCCGACTGCCGCATCGATGGCCGCTCCCAGCGCCGATGTTTCAAAGGTATGCGGCCGCTCCGCCGCCATACCGAAAACATCCGCCGTAATCTGCATCGCGGCGTCGCTTTGCGACCCCCCGCCGGAAACCCTGAGTTTCGTGATCGGAATTTTTGTTTTCCGCTGCGTCAATGCACCGCCTTCCCGCAGCCCATAAACCAGTCCCTCAAGAAGCGCGCGATAAAGATGAGCCCGGCTGTGCACGTCTCCGAAACCGATGATGGATCCTTTCGCGTAGGGATCGAGATCCCGCCCCGGCGTCCAGTAAGGCTGAAGCATGAGCCCCATGGAACCGGCGGGAACATTTTGAATGAGAGAATCAAAAAATTTCTCGGGCGGTTCATTGTTCTTCTCCGCCAACATGCATTCCTGCAGGCCGAATTCTTCCTTGAACCAGCTGACCATCCAGAAACCGCGGAAGATCGAAACCTCCGTGTAATAGGCGTCCGGGACGGACGCGGGATACGGGGGAATCATCGGCTGCAGTTCGATATACTTGGGGGTGGCCACATCAAAAGTCGCAATGGTTCCGAAGCTGAGACAGCCGACCTCCGGCGTGAGGCAGCCGGAGCCGAGAATCTCACAGCCCTTGTCCGATCCGGCCGCGAACACAGGCAGCCCTTCGGGGATGCCGGTTTGCGCGGAGGCCTTTCTGGTGATGCGGCCGAGCATCTCCGAAGGCTTGACCAGATCGGGAAGTTTTTCCCTGTCCACCTTGAAAATCCACCATTTAAAATCGTATTTGCCCGCCCATTGATAGGTCTTGTTGTTGAAAGGCAGGTAGCCGATGTTGTTGCCTGTCGAATCCACAAACTCGCCGGTTAACCGGTGCGTGAAAAATCCAGACAGCACAAGATATTTGTAGGTTTTTTCCCAGATTTCCGGCTGCTGCTGGCAAATCCAGTTCGCCTCGCATTCCTGAATAACACCGTCCAGCGTATCGAGCAGACCTATCGCCTTAAGCACCGGACGAAGGTACGCCGGCAGTATCCGACGCGAATCGGCCTTTCTCTGATCCAGCCAGATGATGGCCGGCCTCAGCGCGTTGCCGTCCTTGTCTACGTTGACCATCGTGGCGCGCTGGGTGGTCAGCGTCACGCCCCGGATGTCTTTTTTGAGATCTTCCCGCTGCTGCAGAAGTTCGCGGGTGGTTTTGCAAAACACATCCCAGTAATAATCCGGCTGCTGTTCCGCCCAGCCGGGATGCTCCGAAAAATAAGGCTGAATCGGTGTCTTGACAATATGCAGAATGTTTCCTTCGGCATCGATCAACGCGGCCCTGATCGACTGCGTGCCCGCATCCACCGAAAGAATCAACTCCCTCGACTTCAAGCTCTCCTGCGGCATAGTCAACCCCTTTTCCTGGAATGGCCGAACCATCCGGGCGGCGGCCTCGCAACGGATAATGATTAATCCAGTCCCAGCTGCCCCCCCGGATTCAAAATTCCGTTGGAATCAAAATGGCATTTAAGCGATCTTAGCACATCCATCTGCACTTTGCCCAAATGTTTTTCCATCCACGGACCCATCATTTTACCCACGCCGTGATGATGGCTCAGCGATCCGCCGTGCCGCGCGATATGCTCGATGACGCCACGCTGGAACCGACGGAAGGCTTCGGGATCCTCGAAGCGCCCGATGAAAATGAAATAGAGATTTGTTCCCTGCGGATAAAAATGCGAGGCATGCGTCATGCACATGGTATCCGGCCGGCTTTTGATGTAAGCGCGGACGCCTTGATGCAAACGGTGGAGATTGTCCCAGGTCACCGACGCCTCCAGCGTGTCGATAAGAATTCCGTAGTCGCCCAGATCCTCGCGCATGTAGGGTTCGGTGTAGCGCGTGCGCTCCCACTTTCTCGCCGCGTAGCCGCCCAGCGACATCGCGCCGAAGCGCCGGGCGACGGATTTGATTTTGGCTGCGACCAGCGCGGCATAATCCGCGTCGCCTTCCGCCGTGCCCAAACACAGACAACGCTGCATGGGCTTGAAGCCGCGCAGGGAAAGCATCCTGTCGGCGATGGGGGGCATGCCGTACAATTTCAATCCCCGGTCCGTTTCTTCCGGATCGGAAATCCGGTAAATCGCCGGCTTGCCGAATTCCGACTGCATGATTTCCCGGCTGGCCTCCACCGCCGCCTCCCAGGTCGGATACATGAAGCTGAAGTATTTGCGGTTCTGCGGCATGTAGCGGAATATTTTCATGGTCACTTCCACCAAAATGCCGAAGACGCCTTCCGACCCTTTCATGATGTCGTTGACCTTGGGGCCCGTCGCCGCCGCCGGAAAATCCAGTGTCCTGAACGACCCCGCCGGCGTGACGTATTCCTGGCTGAAGACAAGGTCATAAGCGTCGCCGTAATACGTGGAGGCCTGGCCGGAGCCCAGCGTGACCACCCAGCCGCCGACCGTGGAGTACTCGAAGGACTGCGGAAAATGACCGCAGGTGTAGCGGTGTTTCGTCCCGAACAGCTCCGGCGCTTTCTGGAGCGAGGCCTCATAGGCGGGGCCGAACATGCCCGGCTGAACACGCGCCGTCTGATTGTGTTCGTTGACTTCCAGCAGTTTGTTCATGTGCGTGCTCATCACCAGCGTGACGCCTCCCCTGGCCGGCCGGCAGCCGAAATTCACCGAGGAGCCCCCGCCGAAGACCGTCACCGGAATGATTTCGCTGTTGCAGAATTCCACGATTTTCCGGACATCCTCCTTGTCGCGCGGGTGCACGACGATGTCCGCCACCTCCCGCACGATGCCGTGCCGCAACTCCAGCATCTCCTCCGTGGTCTTGCCGGAGGCGTACTTCAGGCGGCTGTAGTCGTCCGTCTGCGTGTTTTCTTTGCCCACAAGGGACTGAATCTTCTCAATCTGAAACGGCTGGAGACGCACGGGACGGTCGATCCGGACGGTTTCCAGTCCCTCTCTGACTTTTCTTTTGAAATCGGCGTTGCTTAAGTGAAACTCCTCCATCATCATCTTCACCCAGGCGTCGCTGGGATGCTTGAAGTGCCGGGGGTCGCCGTATTTAAAGATGGATCGGTACGTGCCCGGCGGCGGCGCCTGCTCGGTCCAGTCCGGACGGATCGGTTTTGTTTTCATCGCCTGCCTCCTGTTTGATTCATTCGGGAATTTTGAGAACCGCGACCGCCCTTGAAATTTCCTGTTCCGTTTTGTTCGCGTCCCAATTGAGTTCCCTGGCGGCCATCCTAGCCACCTTCTTCAGAATTTCCACGCCGGGATTGCCCAGCGTCCCGATTCCTGTTCTCCTCAGAACAATATCGCAGAGACTTTGGGCCATTTCCCTGCGGACGGCGTAAACCGCCTGCGCCAGGATTTCGCCGTCGGGATTGAGAACCTCGCGGAGGGAATCCTCCTCCCGCGCCAGCCGCAGCACCTCGTAAGCCTCGGTACCGTAGTTGCGGCCCAGATAATCAACCGTCGCCTCGCTGAAATCGGTGTGCGCCCGCCGGAGATTGGCGAAAAAACTCTCCAGTCTGCCGATCGCGCAGCCGGCCAGGTAGATTTTATCCGTCACACTGGCGCAAGCCGGACGGTTGAGCTTGCGCAGAACCAGCCTAAGACAATTTTCCGCGAGATTGCGGCTGGTCGTGTATTTGCCGCCCTCCACGGTGATCAATCCGTTGAGCCCGTTTTTTTCATTGTCAAAAATCTCATAGCGGCGGGAAGTGGTGTAGGTCTCGCAGGTCTGCTCCTCCACGAGAGGACGCAGGCCGCCGTAGGTATGCTTGACATCCGCGTAGGACAGCCGCCCGTCGCCGAAAGAGCGGTTGACCTCGTCAATCAGCTCCAGAATGCTTTGCCGGGTCACGCGGTACTCATCGGGATTCCCCTCGAAGGGCTTGTCCGTGGTTCCGATGAGCGCGTGGCCGCGCCACGGGATAAGAAAGAAATGACGACCCTCCGGCGTCATGGACCCGATGACGTATTGGCCGGAAAGCAGTTTCTTTTCGGTAATGATGTGAATGCCCTCGGAACGCCTCAGTGTCTTGCAGCCGTTGGAGCGCGATTGCGCCAGACCCAGCAAAATATCCGCCCAGGGCCCCGCGCAATTGACCGTCACGGCCCCCCGGATTTCGAACACCTGATCGCCGAGCAAATCCCTGGCCAGCACGCCGGTCACGTTATTTTTGCCGTCGGTCAGAAATCCTTCCACGCGCGTGTAGTTGGCCACCCTGGCGCCATAAGCCGCCGCCGATTTGATAAACGCCAGCGTCAGCCTCTCCGGGAAGATGCTCAAACAATCATAAAATACCGACGCGCCGGTGAGGTCTTGCCCGCGGACGCAGGGCTCTTGCCGCAGAACTTCTTCCCGGGAAATCGTTCTGTGACAGGGGATTTTCTTCGTCTCATCCCAGGTGAACCCCTTGTCATAGGAAAGCAGGTCGTAGGCCACCATGCCCGCCTTGACCACCCATTTGTTGTTCTTGAGCGGCTTTTTATAATGCGTCATCATCATCGGCATCGGATAGACAAAATTGGGCGCGATATTCTCAAGCACGCGCCGTTCCCTCAGGGATTCGCGCACCAGCGCGACCTCGCCGTTGACCAGATAGCGCAGGCCGCCGTGAATGAGCTTCGAGGTCACCGCCGACGTCGCCCAGGAAAAATCCTTTTTTTCCAGAAGCGCCACCCGCAGGCCCCGCGTGGCGGCCTCATAGGCCACCGAAGCGCCGGTAATCCCGCCCCCGATGACAATCACGTCAAAATATTCAGGCTTGTAATTCTCTATGAATCTCTCCATGGTCAACTCCTTTTGTCAGCCTTTGCGAGGCTCGCCTTGACGGCCTCTTCGGCGTAGATCAGCACATCCAGCATGATGCGCCGGGCCTCCTGAGCGTTTTGCTTCTTGATGGCTTCGTAGATTTCCCGATGGAAAAGCGCCGAACGCTCCGCGTTTTTTTCGTCATCAAAATAAAGATGACCGTATTCGCGAAAAATCTGATTGAAAAAATTCAGCGTAATCGTGCAAACCAGGTTTTGCGCCGCGCGGGCGATGAGCTGATGCACGCGGATGTCGCGACTGAGCATATCCGTCTCCTGATGAAAAACCGTCTGCGCAAGATCGGCGAGGTCCGCTTCCGTGCGCCTGAGCGCCGCCAGATAGGCAATCTGCGGCACGACGTAACGGCGCGTTTCCAGAATGTCATACAGCGTTTTTTCCCCGACGTTGGAATTCAGAGCCGATTTGATGAGATCGAAATTTCCGCTCTCCAGATAGTTCTTCACATACAAACCGTCGCCGTGCCGGATTTCCACCAACTCGAGATTTTCCAGCTTGCGAAGCGCTTCACGGACCGTCGCGCGGTTGACACTGAAGCTCTGGGCCATTTCCCGCTCCGGCGGGAGTTTGCTGCCGGGCGCAATGTCGCCGTTGATGATTTGCTTCTGGATCATACTGACGATCTCTTCATGCAGTCTCGATCGCGTCAGCGGTCTGGATATCATGACTTTCTTCATCAAGTAATTTTTCCTTTCCCTTTCCCAATAATTGGTTGGGTGGTTCAACCTTTACACAATTCAAATGAAATGTCAAGTATTTATATTTCAAATACAAGGATGAAAAATGACAAGAATTTGAATTATTCAGGAAAATGAAAATGTTGCCCGCCGGGCTTTCAGAGAGATCGGATCCTCATCCTGTTTATAAACTCACGGCAGGCGTTGTGAATGATCGTCAGAATTCTGCGGCAGTGTAAAATAAAACGTCGCTCCCTGATTAACCTGCGCTTCGCACCAGATGGACCCCCTGTGCCGGTTAATTATCCGCCGGACCGTCGCCAGACCGATGCCAATGCCTTCGTAGTCCTTTTCCGAATGGAATCTCTGAAAAACGCCGAAGAGCTTGTCGGCGCGGTTCATGTCGAAACCCACGCCGTTGTCTTTCACATAAAAAATCGTCTTTCCGTCTTTATTCTCGCAGCCGAATTCTATGCAGGCCTCGGATTTCTTCGATGTATATTTCCAGGCGTTGTCGATCAGATTTTCCACGGCGATCCGGAGCAAAACCGGGTCCCCCTTCGTCTGCAGGCCGGATTGAATCAGAAAGGTCACCCTGCGATAAGGTTGCCGTTCCTGCAAATCCTTCAGATATTTTTCAGCGACCGCGGTCAGATCGACCTCCTGGCAGTCCAGCTCCTTGCGACTTTTGCGTGAAAGATCCAGCATCGCCTCAACGAGATCGTTCATATGCCGGCTGGCATTGATGATTCTGTCCAGATAGTTATTTGCCGTTTCATCCAGAGACCCGATGTAATCCTCTTTCAGAATCTGGGCAAACCCTTTGATGCTGCGCAGGGGCGCCCTCAAATCGTGAGAAATGGAATACGAAAAGGCCTCAAGCTCGCGATTGGATTCCTCCAGTTGGGCGGTTCTCTCTTCAACCCGCCTCTCCAGCAGCAAATTCAGCGCCCGAATGTCGCGCACATGCCGTTCCTGCAGAAACGCGTAAATGACGAAAGCCCACGCCATGGGCAGAAGAGCACCAATGTTATCCTCAAAGCCTTCGAGCTGATTGGTAATGCCGAACCATTCAATTGCCAGAAAAATCCCGTACAGCAGATGAAGCGCCAGCATCATGGCCAGCATGAGGACGGTCCCGCCGGAAAAAACATGACGAGCGTTTTTGAAAAGGCCCATGACGGCTGTCAGCGCCGCCGCAACAAAGACGGCATCGCAAATAGATTCCGGATTGATCATGGTTTTTCAATACTTTTTGAAGGCAGTCTCCAGCACCACACCGCCAGCGCAATCATGCCCGCGGCATAACAAACATGCTCCAGAAAGTTGAGGCCGCTTTCCCAGACGTAGCCTTCCAAGACGGTTGCTATCCATCCGGCCGTCATCAAACAATAACCTGCGAAGAAAAGCTTGAAGGAAAAAACAGATCCCAGTCTCTGAAAATTAAAAAGAATCAAAATCAAAACAATCAATCCCATGACGAGCATCATCACTTCATTTTCATGAAACATGAACCTGTCTCCTTCATCGGTCGAACGTAAAAAAATTTTTGATGAATTTTATATCATTTTTTTTCAGCCCGGAAATGATTTTCGATTGATCAATTCTTGTTTCAACGAGGGAATGATTCGCGGGCCGATTTATCGAAAAAAAGTCTCATTTATCCAGTCTGCCGCGGTCTTCACGATTCTGCCGTGAATTTCGGATTCACTGAATCCCAGAGAAGCGGGAACCTTGAAGGAATGATCGCCGCCTTCGATGACTTCCAGGCACCGCGGCGCAGCGAGCTTTTCGAGCACATTCCTCAGGATATCCAGATCACAGAGCGTATCTTTTGTCCCCGCGAAAAAAAGCATCGGCACGTCAATTTCATACAAATGGGCATCCCGGATTCTGGTTTTATCTCCCGCGGGATGCAGGGGATAGCCCAGAAAAATGAGCCCTTCCGCCGGCAGTTTCCCTTCGGCAGCCATCTGCGAGGCCACCCGTCCTCCCATGGACTTTCCGGCCGCGGCGACCTGATGCACCCCGACGTCCGGATGACCCCGAAAAGCTTCGAAAGCCGCCGTCCATGTTTCCTCCAGTATTTTTTGGCCATCCGGCGTCTTCAGCCCTTTTTCCTTGTAGGGAAAATTAAATCGCATCGCCGGCCAGCCCGCGGCGGCAATGCCTTCCGCAAAATCCACCAGCAGGGAATTCTCCATGTCATTGCCCGCGCCGTGTGCCACAATCACGCCGATTTCCGAACGCTGTCTTGCCGGCAGATGCAGAACCGCCGAGACACTTCCCTG
>DAOSZO010000051.1:0-17167 GCA_035382085.1 Smithella sp. | reverse complement strand
GCCGTAGGTGTATCCCGAATGGGTGAATTCCCTCGCGAGCAAAGAAGGGACGGGCGTCAGCAGTTGCCGGTATGTTTTCAAAAAAGAATCTTTGCGGCCTTGCATCATGTTTACACAGAAGCGTCTTAAAAAATTTTTTAAGTTCTTTACCTCAAAAACGCAAAAAAATCACCTCTGATTACGCAGGACTTTTCTGTTGACTTATTGAGGTTTTTTTCATTAATTACCCAAAACACCGTCAATTTGTCTATGCTGAACAACATTGAGATAGAAAATTTAATACCGCATCGGGAAAAAATTAAAATCATCAGCGGCGTGACGGACATTCAGGAAACGTCCGCCGTCGGCACCGCTGTGGTTCATCCCGACTGGCCCCTGTGTGACGAGGACGGCGTTGACGCTCTAATTCTGATCGAGGGCGTCGCCCAGACCGCGGCGGTGGTGGAAGGCTATAAAAGAAAACAAAGAGGGCTGGACAGTGTCAAGGGTTGGCTGGTGGGCGTGAAAAGCGCGGAATTTATGGTCGGAAAAATCCCCCTTGGCACGGAAATCAACATCAGGATTGAAAGCAAGCATTCCCTGGAGAATTACGGCGTCGTAGAAGGGACGGTCAGGAGCGGGGAAGAGGTTTTGGCCCGAATGACGCTTCAGGCGATGATTCTCAATAAGGATTAGGAAACCATTTTCCGAATGAGCGAGGTGATCATGGAAGAGAAAACGGCGATCGTGACAGGAGCCAGTCGCGGCATCGGCAGAGCCACGGCGGTCGAGCTGGCCGCGGCGGGGTACTTTGTCGTCATCAATTTCAAGTCCAATGAAGACGCCGCCAAAGAGACGCTGGAGATGGTCCGTTCGGCGGGCGGGGACGGGGAGCTGTCCCGGTTTGATGTCGCCGATAACACCCAGACAAAAGAAGCCGTCAAAGCCATCGTCGAGCGTCATAAAAACATCAAAATTCTGGTCAACAATGCCGGCATTACCGCGGATGGTCTTTTTATGCTGCTGGGAGAAGAAGAATGGGACAGCGTCATCAACACCAGCCTGAAGGGTTTTTACAACATGACCAAACCGGTTTTGCGGGAAATGATCCGCAAAAAAAGCGGCGCCATTGTTTCCGTGTCTTCGCTGTCTGCGCTGATGCCCAATCGCGGGCAGGCGAATTACGCCGCAGCGAAAGCCGGCATCATCGCGGCGTCGCGGGCGCTGGCCGCGGAAGTGGCGCGTTTTGGCATCCGCGTGAATGTGGTGGCGCCGGGCCTGATTGAAACGGACATGATTCAGGACGCGCCGGTGGAGCAAATCAAACAGATGATTCCGATGGCCCGGCTGGGCAAGCCGGAGGAGGTGGCCCGCGTCATCAGATTTTTATGTTCCGATGACGCCTCCTATGTCACCGGTCAGGTCATCGGCATCAACGGCGGGATATGCTGATGCGGGGCGCGGGGTTTTACAAACTGTTCAGCGCGGCGGCGATGCTCCTGCTTCTTTGCGGGAGCGCGGCCTTCGCCCTGGAGGACGACTTCGCGAAAATCCGCCGGGAATCCTCCGGCATCAGGACGCTGCAGGCCGACTTTGTCCAGAAGAAATTCATGAAAATTTTATCCAAGCCGCTTGTTTCCGAAGGCCGTTTTTATTATGAGGCGCCGGATTCCCTGCGCTGGGAATATGTCAAGCCGCTCAAAAGTCTGGTCATTATCCGTAAAAATCAGATCAAACGTTACCTCTATTCCGAAGGGAAAATGATCGAGGATCGAACCGGCGGCGCCCAGACGATGAAAATCGTGCTCCAGGAGGTGGTCGGCTGGATGAACGGAAGATTCGATCAGAATCCGTCGTTCAAGGCGACGCTGATCCGTAAAGCAACCCCCGTTATCACGCTGGTTCCGGCGGACAAAAACCTCTCCGGGTTCGTTGAAAAAATAGAAATCACGCTGGCGGGCAGCCGCGGGGTGGTGAAGTCCGTAAAAATTTTTGAAGGAACCGATAATTTCACGCAAATCAATTTTGTCCGTGTTCAGACCAACGCACCCATTGACTCCGCCGTTTTTCAGGACGTCCCATGAAAAAACAGCTTGTCTCCCTGTTGTCCGTTCTCCTGCTGTCCTGTCAGACCCTGCCCGCCATTGATCCGGCGGGGAAAGCGATGTTTGCCTGTCCGTTTCCCTTTCCCGGAGAGCGCTCCCGCTGGGTGCATTCCATTGAATCGAGAATGCCGGGCGATCAGCGAAGCTCGGCGATCGGCGTAACGGTCATTAACCCGGCGACGCAAGCCATATCTTGCGCCGTCATGACAGCGGAAGGGATGGTGCTTTTTGAAGCCGAAGACGGTCCCGGCGGGCTCCAGGTAAAACGAGCCCTGCCTCCTTTTGACTCCGGTGAGGTCGCGAAAAATCTGATCGCAGACATCCGGCTGATCTTTCTTGCGCCCCGGGGATTGCTGGAGGACAAAGGATTCCTTTCCAATGGAGCCGCGGCTTGCCGTTATCGCGATGAAACGGGCGGTTGGATTGACGTCATTGGCGAGGATCAATCGGAGGATGTGCAAATCAGACGCTATTCGTCTTCCGGCACGCTGAAACGCCAGGTTCGCTTTTCCCATAAAAGTAAAAATTTTTATCAGCGCGTGGAATTGCAGGCCGATGAAATCTATCCTTATTCGCTCGAGATGGAATTGCTGGAAACCCGAACGCTCAAAAAAAACCCAAAGCACTGAAAAAATCATCTGAACAAAAAAGGACTGCCCCGACGGAGTTCCTCTGCTTTCCTGATGCCTGAAGCATGCGTGCTTTTACTGTGCAACATCCGCTTGCAGCTGTTCTTTCATTTCTTTGGCTGTTTCCGCATCCATGGCCTCGCTGGCCAGCTGGCCCGGAATCATATCCAGCAGTTGCCTTGCCAGCAGTTTGCGTTCGGCGGTGTCTTTGCCGGCGGAAAGCCACGCCTGTTTTTTCCGGGCAAACAACATTTTGTTGACCAGATGGGCGAGGGTGACATTCTGATTTTGTTTGGCGACGTTTTGAAGCACCTGCCACTCGGTTTCGGTGACATAGGCGGGTCGCTGCGTGACTGCGCCTGAAACCGCCGTGCCGGAAACGGCAGCCCGCTCCGCGTCTTTCTCGGCATCCGGGATTTCGTTTTTCGACATGTTTGATGCGATGGACTGCGCCGTGCCAACGTCGTCCTCATTATATCCGCTTTGCCAATACCAAAAGGCAGCGCAAAGCAAAACGCCGGCCGTCAGCAGGGCGATGATGATTTTTTTCCTGAATCCGTTTCTGTTTGTTTCGCTCGAAGGCATTGATCAATTTTCCTCGCATGGTGTAATAGACAAAGGATGTCTTCGGTCGGGCCGCTTTGGGGACCCGACCGAAGACAGGCGTCATAAAGATCAAAATACTACCACATTCTCGGTGCCGGAGGCTTTACGGTAAAGGTGAATTCCTGACCGGGGCCGGACATCAAACTTGTAAACAGGGCGTTGATGATGATCCCGTTTTCCACCATATCCGGAAATGTCGTGATGCCCGTGAATTTCAGCGAACCGTCTCCCAGTGAAGAAACAGGCCCGTCAAAAACAATGGGAAAGTCAACCGGCGTTTTGGTTTTCAGGGAGAACGGAACCCCCACGCCCAATTCACCGACCTGTCTCAAATAAATGTCCGCGTACACATGGCCTTTGATGTGCAGGATGCCATTGTTATCCAAGGAGGCCGTTCCGGTCATCGGTCCCGCGGGGACGATTTTGAGCTTTACTTGCAAGGGAAGCATACCGAACGCGTAAATATAGTAGCTGAATTCCGGAACCGACATGCTTCCTGTAATCGTGTTGGTTGTCATGTTTGTTTCAGCTGAAAAGGTGGATCCCTCCGGCAGTTTCACATTGGTGTTGAGCGTCTTCAAATGAATGGTTCCCTCGAGCGTCCAGCCGTCAAGAGAAAAAAGAAAATCGCCGTCAACCGGATTGGCCGTCGATACCGGACGCGGATCGGAGGTCCTGCAGGTGCTGACCGCGGTTTTTCCGGCAAACCGGTCTTTCATCCAGTCCAGCACGTAAGGCGCGGCCTGGAACTGCGTGGTGATATGTTCGCCGGGAAACACCATATAGGAGGTGTTGACGCCGAGGCTGCAGTATTTCTCTTTAAGATTCAGCGCCTGCTCCAGCGGAATAAATTCATCACCCGTGCCGTGATACAGAAAGACGGGCGCGTTCACCTTGGTTTTTCCAAGCTCCTGCGCGTTGACGACTTGAGCGATTTCCGGGATCGCAAAGATCTGATCGGAAGATTCGCCGTATTTGGTGAAGGTGGAAATCGGGGTATTCATGAAAGAAAACAGCGCTTCAAACACCCCCATGGAGAGTCCTCTTTCAATGGCTTCAAAGCCGTAGACGTTCACCCGGTCATAGAGAAGAATTTTATCCGGATACTGCGCGTTCAGTCCGATACAGGTTGCCAGCAGGAAGGATGATCCGTTGTTGCCGTCCAGGTATCTTCCGACCGAAAACAGTTCGGCGGGAACGCCGCCTGCCGCAACGCCGGCGAGCTTAATGCCGGGCGCGTAGCCGGGCTGCAACTGGCCCGCCCAGGCCGCTGACTGTCCTCCCTGGGAGTATCCCCAGATGCCGACTTTCGCGGTGGATTTGAGAGAAATATAGGGAATCTGCAGAGCAGCCGTGACGATGTCCAGGACCGCTTTTCCCTGGGCAATGCCCACCATGTAGGAAGGCACATCGCCGTTGGTGTAACCGGGATTGTCGGTGATGACCACGGCATATCCCATTTTCAGCGCCGCGTTGATGTTGGAATTTTCGTAATCCGTGCCGTTTGCCAGCTGGATTGACGGCGCCCAACTTTGGACGAGGCCGTGTGTTCCAACCGCGTAACTGATAATGGGACGCGGGGTGAGGCCGTAATTATACAAAGATTTAGGCACCAGCACCGTCCCGGTAACGACATTGGGTTTTCCCAGTGCGTCCTGAGAAGAATACATAATCGTCCACGCATTGCACTCAGGACCGCCCGGCGGCACGGCGGTTGCCGTTCGGTAACGGATCAGCGTGCCATGGGTGGTGGGTATAGTGGACGGCTTCTCATAAAAAGCCATGCCGGCGGGACCCTGTTGCGGAGCGGCGACCACCGTAGACGTCAAAAGACATCCCAGAATCAAAACCAGAAAGGACGTCAAGAATAATCGTTGATGACAAAACGAATGTTTCATAAAGTACTCCCCCTCCTTAAATTTTTACATTTTTAGCATTGATGGTGAAACGAGGTGCGATCCATAAACCAACCCTCTATTGCGCCAAGGCGCTTTGCTTTATGGATCTCTTTTTAGACAGGCAACGTACCGGCGAGAATCAGAAACGTACCGCTTCGAATTTGTGTGCAATAAGTCAAACTTTTTTCAGGATTTTTGTCAAGAGAAAAATATTCGGGGTGCGGTTTGGCGAAAAAACGATTTGATTCTGGCGGATCCTGCGGGCAAGACGCAGGGGACGCGCTATGTCAGTTTGCGGCCTTTTTCCCGAAACAGCCTCAGGCAGGCGTCACACACATCCGCGTCGTAGAGAATTCCCCTGTTCTTTTCGATTTCTTCCAAGGCCGCTTCAATGCCCAGCGCGGGGCGGTGCATCCGGTGGGACACCATGGCTGAAACGACATCCGCAACAGCCAAAACCCTGGCTTCCAGAAGAATTTGATCTCCTTTGAGGCCCCTGGGGTAGCCGGATCCGTTCATCCTTTCATGATGCTGGTGGACAATTTGAGCCAGCGGCCAGGGCGAGTCGACATTTTTCAGAATGTCGTAACCGCTGCGCGAATGTTCCTTGACCAGGGCGAACTCGACTTGGGTCAATTTTGTTGGTTTTGTCAGAATCTCCGGTGGAATGGACAGCTTGCCGATATCGTGGATAGCGCCGGCCATCCGGATGGCGTCTGTTTTTTCCTGATCCAGCCCCATTTCGGCGGCGATATCGCGTGCGATGTCGGCTGATCGGACCTGATGCAGGGCTGTGTAGGGGTCTCTCACCTCAACGGCGGAGACCATGACCTGGAGGGTGCTGTCATAGGCTCTGCTTAGGCTTTCGAGTGTCTGGCGCAACTTCTCTTCCATTTCTTTCCGGTCGGAAATATCCCGCACGATACCCCGGAAGCCGATCGGTTTTCCCGAAGCATCCTTCTGCAGCAGGACGGAGGTTTCAACGTATCTCCTGGCGCCGTCCTTCCGAATGATTTGCCATTCCAATCCCTTGAGGGGTTCTCCCGTTCGGTACACCTTGTTGAAGGCCTCAAAGACTTTTTGGGCCGTTTCCGGGTCCAAGTACCGGCGGTTGTTCATGCCCATCAATTCATCCTTGGAGTAACCGTGGATTTCGCAAACCGCGTTGTTGAAAAAAGTGTAATTGCCGGCCAGATCAATTTCAAAATAACCGTCCCGGATGTTTTCCAGCGTCGTGGCCAGCTCGAAAAGCCGGGCGTTTTCAATGGACGTCGCGGCCTGAGCGCAGATGACTTTCAGAATCTGCAGGCGCTCCGGCGTGAAGGCGTTCGCGGTCAGATGATTTTCCATATAAAGAATTCCGGAGAGCTTTCCCTTGTTGATAATCGGGGTGCAGAGAATAGATTTGCTTTGCGTGCGAGAGATGTAGGGATCATCCATGAAAGGACCCTCTTCGGAAGCGTTGCCGAGAATGACATCCTTGCCCGTGTGATGAACATAATTGACGATGGCGTGACAGATGTCCGGATATTCCTGAAGCGGCATAGAGGGTATTATTTTATTCTCCGCGGCGTCAACGCTTCCGGCGGCTTCAATCGTGAGCTTGCCTTCGCTCTCCAGCAGGAGATGTCCCCGTTGCGCTCCGGCGTTGGTCAGAGAGATGTGCATAATTTTCTGCAGGAGCTTCTCCAACATAATTTCGCTGGAAATTGCTTCCGAGACCTGCATCACCGTGGCAAGATCCAGAGACCCTGACATGTCGCTGCTTGTCTTGTGATCCTCAAGCTGGATCCCCTCGGACTTCTCCTCTGCCGGGCGGGGGACATAAGCCGGATACATCCTTCTGATTTTTTCAATCAGACCGATAGCTCCCCACTTCGCGTAGCAGCGGTGACAGTTGCCGATCTGTTCCCGGGCCTTTTTTTCCTCGCCGATGGAGAGATAGAGCCCCGCGACGATCTCGGAAGCGATGCCCTCGACGATGAAATTTCCGTATTTTCTGCACAGAGGAATGACTTTATTGTAAAAAATCTTTTCCGCCTTGTTCAGATTCTTTTTGACGCACCAGAGGTGCAGCGCCCGCATGGAATGATACATGTATGAACAGTTCATCGGGGCGCTTTTCGCCCATGCCTTCATTTTCCACTCATTGATTTTCAGCATGACACGATGTTTTGTCTTTTCGGGAAAAGTCGCATTCTGATAGGTCATCAGTCGGGCGACCGAATCCAGCAAAACGGCGTATTTGTTGATCAAGACCCCCTGCTGGGAATTCTTGTATTTCCTGAACTGGTCGGAAGCCTCCAGAGCCATTTCGTATTCATTGAACGTGGAACACATGATGAGTTTGACGAACCAGTAAACGGAAAGCGCTGCGCGGTTTTCGGTTTCCTCCCACACGGGCAGCATATTTTCGCCGTCAATGGCCTTCCCCTTGAGCTCCACGGGATTTTCACAGCGCCCCAGCAGATTCAGGATGGCCTGCCAAGTCAGCGACTGCAGGGTCAGGGTGTGTCCCTGCTTGAGGCCGGCAATGCCCCTGTTGTTTTTTTCCATGTATTTTTCGAGCGCGGAAAGTTCCATGCCGGTGAAGATATGGTGCACCTCCGTGAAATACAGATTGAACGTCGCAAACCCCAGATCGCCGGTTTCCAGACCGATGCGATAACCTTCCATCATGGGTTCAATGCTGTCTTTCATGGCGTATTTCCAGTGTCTCACCAAAGCGTTGTAGGTGAAGATGGTTTTGCAGGCCTGGTCGCGGGCCTCCAGTTTCTCGACCAGGGCGAGACCGATTTTCCCGTACTCGACGCCCGCGTCGAATTTCCACAGCCCGACGGCCAGCACCAAACCGAATCCCGCCAAGGCGAAAGCATGTTCGGGAGCGAGACCGTATTTGAACATCAGGCGGAACGATTTGAGAATGATGAGCGCCAGCAAGTTCGGGTCGGCGTAAAAGGCGGCGTGTCCCACGCTGGCCAGCACCTTTCCCGATGCCAGAATTTCCGGGTCGGTGGCTCGGGGCAGATGGAGCAAATCCTGAGGGTTCTTCCCGATCAGCTTGGTCAGCGTTCTTATCACTTCTGCGGCAAGATGAAGCTTCGTGATTTTGCGGGGAATGCGGACGCCGAATTTGGGCGTAATGATTTCCATGATGGGCATTGCGACGTCGATGGCGCCCTGATAATCTTCGCGGGCGATACGGGCGTTGATCTGCGATGTGAAAATTCTGATTTTTTCCAGAAGCGTCCGCGCGTGCTTCAGTGCGACATCGGCCCTGTCGTTCATCTTGTCGTAATCGCCCATCAGATACGCCGCTTCCGTGGCTTCGGTGTAGAGTTCCAGAGCCAGATCGTATTGCTGATTCCAGGCGTCCGCGCCGAGGAGGTCAATGCCCCGCTGCAGGTATTGGAAAGCCGCGGCGTAGGCGGCGGAAGCCTTTGCCTTCCGGCCGGCCTGGAGATTGAGGCGGACCAGCGCAAGCCGCTCCGGGCCGTCACGGATCATGTCGACGCCGTTGTTGAGCTGATCCACGATGTAAAACAATTTGCCGGGAAGATCGCCCGCCGCCGTGGAATCGAGCGTCAGTTTGCCGATGCGGTAATGCAGAGCCGAACGTTGTTCCGCGCCGACCAGGGAATAGGCCGCCTCCTGGATTCTGTCGTGATGAAATGCGTAATCATCGCCGATCCGGCTGATCATGCCCTCGTTGATCGCTTCGGTCAGATCCTCCAGCGCTCCTTCCACGGAGGTGTCCCTGACCCGGGCGAGCGTTTCCAGGTCGAACCTGTTGCCGATGCAGGAGCATATTTTCAAGACCTCCTGCGTTTTGCGGGAGAGCTTGCCGATTTTATCAGCCAGCATATCTACGAGGTTATCGGCCACCTGCATGCGACTGATGGACGCCGCGTCCCATTGCCAGCCGCGGGAACCTTCATAGACAATCATTTTTTCATTGTAGAGCGTGTGGAGAAACTGGTTGACAAAAAACGGATTGCCGCCCGCCTTTTTCTGGATGAGGCCGGCAAGTTCCATGCCCTTGTCTTCGGAACAGCGCAGGAAATTGACGATCAGCTCGGCAACGTCTTTCTCCCTGAGCGGTCCGAGCGTGATCCGATGGACCTTGATGTTGTTTTTCTCGGCGTCGGCCAGAAGGTTTTCCACGGGATGATTGTCATCCACCTCGTTGTCCCGGTACGAAAAAATCAGGAAAAGATAATGCAGATCTCCCAACAGGATGTTTCTGATGAGCTGCAGGCTGGCCAGGTCCGCCCATTGAAGATCGTCGAGAAAAAGCGCGACGGGATGTTCCTTTTGCGGAAACACTTTCAGGAATTGTTCGAAAACAAAATGGAATCTGTTCTTGGACTCTTCGGGTCCGAGGTCCGGCAGCGCCGGCTGGGGTCCGATAATCCATTCGACCTCGGGAATGACATCCGTGATCAGTTTGCCGTTGGCGCCGAGCGCCGCGAGGAGATTGTCCTTCCAAATTTTTATTTTCGCTTCGCTCTCCGAGAGAATTTGTTTCACCAGCACCTGAAAGGCCTGAATGATGGCGCTGTAGGGCTTGTCCCGTCTGAACTGTTCGTACTTGCCTGTTATGAAATATCCCCTCTTGGCGACGATCGGTTTGTGAATCTCATTGACCATCGCCGATTTGCCGATTCCCGGCGCTCCCGTGACCACCATCACGGAAATGCCCTTTTCGCGGCTGGCGACGTCCTCGAAACTGGCCACCAGCTTGCCGATTTCTTTCTCTCGTCCGAAAAGTTTTTGCGGGATGATGAATCGGTTGGAGATGTCATGCCGTCCGAGGCCGAAAGGTTCGATCCGACCGGTGTCTTCCAAGCGTCTGAGGCACTCCTGCAGGTCCGCCTCCAGGCCGAAACCGTTCTGATATCTTTCCTCCGGATTTTTGGCCAGACATCTCAGAACGATATCCGAAACCGTCGCCGGAATGCGGGGATTGACTTCCAGCGGAGGTTTCGGCGTGATCGCAATATGCGCGTGAATGAGATCCAGCGGGTCCGGCGAAAAAAACGGCGGGAACCCCGTCAGGGCCTCATAGAGCGTGATTCCCAGAGAATAAATATCCGCCCGATAATCCACCGCGCGGTTCATCCGACCGGTCTGTTCCGGCGAGAGGTACACGAGGGTTCCGGTAATGAAGCCCGGATCATACACTGCGTCGTTTTCATGAGTCAGGATGGATAAAATGCCGAAGTTTGCCAGCCGGATTTCCTCGGTGATGGGATCCACCAGAATATTGTGCGGTTTGACGGCGCGGTGAACAATGCCCTCCAGGTGAAGGTGTCCCAGGCAGGCGGCGACGTCCGCCGAAAGTTTCAGCAATGCCGGAAGGGGAAGATTCTTTTTTTCGGCCAGCACGTCCTTGAGAGAGCGGCCGTCGAAGTTTTCCTCAATGAGCGCGAAACCCTCTTCATAAGCAATGACGTCCATCGTCCGGACGATGCCGCGGGCCGTACTATGCTTGATCAATTCGTATTCCCGTCTAAACTGCGCGATTTCAGAAGAGGTCGCGTTGCCGGTTTTGACGAGCGTCACAAAACAACGCTTTTTTTCTCCCTGTCTGTGTCCGCGGTAGACCACGACATTTTTCGTCTCGCGTATTTTCTCTTCAAGGATGTAGTCGCCTATTTTTTCCATGGGTTATAATCAAGCTCCGCTTTCGGTTCCGCAAAAAAGCGTGTATTTTGTCTTGCCTGGCTCTATTTTTTTCGCAAAGCGCTCAATCCTCTTTCAATCGCCAGTCGCCGGCGCAGGGCTTCCGTTTTGTTGTGGAGTTCAAAAAGCTGGCCGGCCGTTTCAGCGAACAGGTTTTTGTGGAGATATGGGTTAACGTGGTCGAAAAGATATTTTTCGTTATCGAATTCCCTGAAATGGCTCTCCAGAAACATCAGAAATTGCAAAGCGGATGCGTTGACGGCACCGCCCCGGAAAAAAGCCCGCGGATTTTTTTCCCGGAGATCCACGACCTGAAAGCAGGCTTCAATGTCCTTCCATTTGATGTTGGAGGTTCGAGCAAAAGCGAATTCCTGATGCCCGGCGTCTTCCCGTTTCAAGAGATGAAGCAAGGCAAAGAGCAGACAAAGGGCGCGGACGACCGCAACAACAAGCGCGACGAGGCGTTTTTTGTTCATATCCGCTGTTCTCCTTGCCGGAATTTTGAGGGAATTCGGTTGTTTTATATAAACAGGAAGGATGCCGTGTCAATGAAATTCTGCCGCAGGAGGCGGAATTCCTGTTGACTTCGATTCTGCAAACGAATACAGAATTGCCGGGAAAGCCCATCATGAAAAATGCGGTATCCGGAAAAAATGTCATTGTTGTCGGCGCCGGCATAGGCGGTTTAAGCGCGGGGATCCTTCTTTCGCTTTTTGGTTACAACGTCACGGTACTGGAGAAAAATCCCGTGCCGGGCGGTCTGATGCGTTCTTACGGACGCGCCGGAGTTGATTGCCCGGTGGGCGTTCATTATGTGGGCGCTCTGGGAGAGCGCGAGCCGCTGGGCATTCTGTTTCGGGCGATGGGGGTCTCGGTGGACGACCTGTTTTCCCCCATGGGAGAGCAGGGTGTCATCGACCGCTACATTTTCGACGATTTCGTCTTTGATTTGCCCGCCTCGCTGGATGATTATGAAAAAAACTTGAGAAGCGCCTTCCCGCGGGACCGGTCGTGCATTGACCGGATCATCGCCAATCTTCGGGAAGTCGCCGGCCGCTTCGCGGACATTTCCTTCTTCACCGGAGGAAGCGATCCTTTTCAAAACATGGATTTTTATCTTTCGCTGGGGGAGATGCTGGAACAGGCGGGAGCTTCCGCGGGGTTGAGATCGGTGCTCGCGGTTCCGTGCAACCTGATCGGCGTGCCGCTTGGCGATTGTCCCGTCATCTTTCACCACATGATCCTGGCCAGCTATTTGTTTTCCTCATGGAAATTGAAGGAAGGCGGCCGCGCAATGACGGAGGCTTTTGTCCGCCGTCTACATGAAACCGGCGGCCGGCTTCTGCTGAATAGCGATGTCCGGGGAATATCGGTGGCGCAATCGAAAGTGGCCGGCGTCATGCTGGCGTCCGGCGAGCGCCTTCCGGCCGATATCATCATCTTCGCGGCGCACCCGAAACTGCTTCTGGGTCTGCTGGAGGAAAACGCGTTGCGGGAATCTTACCGGCGCCGGCTGCGGAGTGTTCAGGAAACGCAAAGCGTTCTGGGCGTGCAGGTCGCGGTGGACGCGAAGCGGCACCCCCTCCTGCCGCATAACATTTACCGGATGGAGACGGACGAAAAGGGTGACATCCAGAAGGGCGTGTTTTACCAGCTGCACAGCACGCAGGATTCCGCGACCCATCTGCTCTCGATGATCACCAAATCCCTCTACGAGGACTGGGCCCTTTGGGACCATACGCTGACCGGTTGCCGCGGCAGCGCCTATGAAGACAGGAAAATGCTTTTGGCGCGGCAACTGCTGGAAGACGCGCGGCAGGTCCTGGGCGATCTGGAGGACGCCCGCATCCTGGATGTTTACACGCCCCTGACCATCAGGGATTACGTCAACGCGCCCGAGGGCTCGTGCTACGGAGTCATGCGGTCTTCCCGTCAGCTGCTGCGGACCATCGCGCTGAACAATGTGCCGGTGGGCGGTTTGTATCTGGCGGGACAGAACGCGCTGGCGCCGGGCGTCATGGGATGCGTGCTGGGATCGTTCAATGTCGCGCGGCAGATTTTGGGAGCGGACAAATTCGCAGAAATCGTCGGCTGAAGGCGCGGCCAATATAAAGATTGAAAAGCCGTATGATATTTGCTAGAAACGGCAGAATTCTTTTCAGAGAGTATCACGGGAGTCCATGACACGTCAGGATATAGAACGCGAGGTGATCGCGGTTTTTCACCGGGAATTTGAAATAGACAATCCGGATTTCGATGCCGATTTGCGGGAAACTTACGAATTCGACAGCATCGACGCCATCGAACTGCTGCTGGCCATTGAAACGTTTCTGGGAGAAGAAATCTCCCAGGCGGAAAAAAAACAGGCCATCGGCATCCGCACGATCCGGCAGATTTGCGACTACATTGAAACGCTCGCGAAGAAACGGAATCTTTTTTCACCGGCGTAACCCCTATGGAACGAAGAGTCGTCATTACCGCCATGTCAGCCATCACGCCGATCGGTTACGGCAAGGATCGGATTGTGTCCAGCCTGCTCAACGGCGTTTCCGGCGTCAGGCCACTGCGCGAAGAGGAATTTTTGAGCCCTTTTATCCACTGCAAAGTGTACGGCACGGTGGAGGATCCCATTGCGTACGACTTCACGAGGAATCAGCGAAAAACGATGGGGCCGGTGGCCTATTACGCCTGCCAGGTGGCCAAAGAGGTTTTGGAGCAGTCCGGTTTGAAGGATGACTTCATCCGGTCCGGACGGCTGGGCGTGGCTTTCGGGTCCATTCACGGCTCGCCCACTGTGCAAAGAAATATTTACCGCATTTTTTTCGGGGCCAGGGATAAAATCGCCATCAAGGAAATCGGCGCGGTGGATTACCTGAAATCCATGGTGCATACCACCGCCGCCAATATCACGAAGATGTTCGGCATCACCGGGCGCGTGATTTCTTCGGGGACGGCCTGCACGACCAGTTCCCAGTCCATCGGCTTTGGATACGAAGCCGTCAAATTCGGTCTCCAGGACGCGATGCTCTGCGGCGGCGCCGATGAGTATGACACCACCACCGTCGCCGTTTTCGATAATTTGCTGGCCTGTTCCACGGCGTTCAATGAGACGCCGCAGAAAACGCCGCGGCCGTTCGACAAGGACCGCGACGGACTGGTGGTCGGCGAAGGCGCAGGCGCCGTTTTGCTCGAGGAATATGAATTCGCCAAAAAGCGCGGGGCGGACATTCTGGGGGAAGTGGTCGGATTTTACTGCAACAACAACGGCGGCGACATGATTTTGCCGAACCTCAAGGGCATAACGAATACTCTGAAATACGGGACGGAGAGCGCAAAAATCCCTCCCCGGGATGTGGATTTGATCAGCGCGCACGCCACCGCCACCAAGATGGGCGACATCATCGAAGCGCAGGCCATTCATGACGTTTTCGGCGATCACCCTTACGTCGTGGGACTCAAAAGCTACACCGGCCACACGATGGCCGCCTGCGGCGCCATCGAAACCATCATGACGCTTTACATGATGCGGGAAGGCTTTATCGCCCCGACGCTGAATCTGGACGCGGTTGACGAGCGCTGTGCCATGATCAGGCATGTGCGGCAGGTCGTCGAACATCCCGTGCGCCTGGCCGCTGTGCAGAATTTCGCCTTCGGCGGCGTCAACACGATTTTGTTCATTAAAAAGTTTTCCTGAGTCTGAAATGTTCTTCAAGGAGATCTTACACCGCATCATTGATTTTTGGGTCACGCTGATTCTGTGGGCGTATTTCCTGTTCGGTTACCTGGTCATTCTCTTCCTGCTCTATGTTCCGGCCTACATTTTTGCCGAAGACAGCGCCGCGGCTTTTCAGAACCTGAAACACCTGCATCTGAAGTGCTTCTTCGGCCTGCTCCGAATCCTGGTGCCGCGGACGAAATTCGATATCCCGCGGGAAGTGCGCAACATCCACTCGGCGGTGATTGTCTGCAATCACGTTTCGTACCTCGATCCCATCCTGCTCATTTCCATTTTCAGGCGCCAGGTGACGATCGTCAAGCAAACGTTCTTCAAGGTTCCCATTTTCGGCTGGTTTTTGAGACACGCTGGCTATGTTTCTTCCGGCGGCGGCGACATGATCGGTCCGGCCATGATCAACCATCTGGAAAAGATCAAGGATCACATCGCGTCCGGCGGTGTTTTGTTCGTCTTTCCCGAGGGCACCCGCAGCCGCGACGGCCGGCTCCATCCGTTCAATAAAGGCGTGTTCACCGTCGCGCGCTATTGCAACGCCCCGCTGAAGCTGGTTTTCATCAGCGGAACCAACCGGCTGTATCCGCCGGGAAGTTTTCTTTTCAGGACGATGGAGCAAAACGAAATCAAGCTGGAGCTGATCGGCTCGCTTGATCCGGATTACCGGGCGAATTCATTCTCCGTTTCGGCTCTCGCCGATGAAGCCAGGAAAATATTCGAAGAAAGGGCGGACCCCGCCAAACGGGAGGCGCCGCCGATCCGGACATACCGATAAGGAATTAAGGAGGGACAGATCATGGAACTTCAGGAAGCCATTTTAAAACGCAGAAGCGTCAGAAAGTTCACCGAGGAGGCGGTGACCGATGACCAGCTCCGACGGATATTCGAAGCCGTGCGCTGGTCGCCGTCCTGGGCCAACACCCAGACCTGGGAATTCATCGTTGTCCGCGACAGGGCTCTGATTGAAAAAATTGCCGACACCTATTCGGAAAAAAATCCGGCGAGGAAAGGTTCCCTGGCGGCATCCGCACTCATTGTCGCCTGTGCGAAGACGGGCGTGGCGGGTTGCTATGACGGCAAACCGGTAACGGTCATCCCGAACTGGGAGCTGTTCGATCTGGGCATCGCCGTGCAGACGCTTTGTCTGAAAGCCCACGAACTGGGACTGGGGACCGTCATTGTCGGCTTGATGGATCACAAGACCTGTGAAAAAATTCTCGGAATTCCCGAGGGACATCAAGTCATCGCTGTTATTCCCATCGGCTATCCGGCCGCGCCGCCGAAAGACGGTCCGCCACGCAAACCGCTTTCCGAAATGGTGTTTTTGAACAGTCTCGGCCAGCCGATGTTTTGATGCCGCGAGGATGAAGATATCTGCACACTCAAAGGCGGGGGTTCAATGTCATGAAGGCGTCCTGGTTTCGTAAAATCATGATCATGCTCGTCAGTGTTTATGTAACCCTGAGAATTACCGTCATCGTTCTGTACTGGACGTACGTCAAGGGCGGATATCCCCGCAAAGACGGGGACGCGCTTTTGACCTGGTGGTCCAACGGTCTGGTGAACGCGGCGCGCATCAAGAAAACGGTTTTCGATCCGTTTCATGTTCGCATCGAACCGGGCAAACGTTACATCATCATGTCCAATCACCGCAGTCTCTATGATATTCCCCTGACGATTCTGTCGCTTCCGGGCAGCATCCGCATGCTCACCAAAAAGGAACTTTTCAGCGTGCCTCTGTGGGGGCGGGGAATGGCGGCCGGTGAATTCATCTCCATTGACCGCCACAACATCGAAAAGGCCAAAAAGGATCTTGTCGCCGCGCGCAGAAAAATGGAAGACGGGATTGTCCTGTGGATCGCGCCGGAGGGAACCCGTTCCCGAACCGGCCGGATGGGAACGTTTAAGAAAGGAGGCTTTATTCTGGCCATCGAAGCCGGCGCGCAGATTATACCGGTCGGCATTCGGGGTTCGGAAAAAGTCTTGCCTCCCAGGACCTGGGATTTCTATTTGGATCAGGAAGTGAAAATTCACATCGGCAAACCGATCGACGCCTCGGCTTATACGCTGGAAAACAAGGACGCATTGATTGAAACCGTCCGGCGAGAGCTGAGCGTTCTGTGTGGAGAAACCTAGAAAAAAGAAAGACCTCAAGTTATTTTTTTATTGACAAAAAATAAAAATGGAATATTTTTAGCCCATCCCAAATTGCACGTTTTTTCTTATTCCTTCTGTACGTATCTGCTAAAAAAAAGAATTGTTTCACTGCCGGCGCGTAAAACCTGTATTTGAATAGCAATGATTTTCTCTGCAGGAAATTAAACTCGGTACGCTTCCAATCAAACACAGCGCCCTGGCCAGAGGTCAATTTTAATAAGGCTTTTCACGGAAGGAGGAAGATATGAATGCGATTCATAAACCGCTTCGTTTCTCTCTTGGGCCGCCGACGTATGCCAGAATATCCCTCATTTGTCTCATGGCAGCCTTCATGCTTCTTTTTGGCGCCTTGACGGAGGCCTATGCAGCGCGGGCGGC
>DAOSZO010000050.1:6260-18346 GCA_035382085.1 Smithella sp. | reverse complement strand
CGGCCAAATGGCTCACCATGCGCCGATGGCTCGAAGCCAATCCCGACGACGAGCTTGCCCAAGAGGTTCGCGGCCAACTGACCTCGGAGCCCGTGCGTTACGCCACGTATACGCGCGAATACTTGGGCTGGGGCGTGTTCGCGCTGATGAAGCGATAGTCAATGGATTACCCAGTCGCTGAAAAAGGGGACAGATATATTTTTTATACTTCCGAGGTCACCCTTGCCCTCGAAATTCGACACGATCATTTTTGCTTCAATTTTATCAATGAACCGATTGCTACCGGTTCATTGTCCTTGCTGCAACGATTCGCGCATCAATTCCCATTCGCTTTGGGGAATAGAATTTTTCATCTTATCGAGATAATATTGATAATCTTGATCTGTTGCAGAAAACAGTTTGCTTGTTGTGGTCGCGCTGAATGATGTGATGCGGGCAATCGGCAATAATTACACGGGATGATCTTGGCAGGGAATATAATTAACCTAGGCGGCTTCAAATGATAATAAATCTGTCCCATTTTTATCCTAGCGATGAACCAGTTTGTGCGCAATCAGAAAATTATATAAATTCTCGGCGGCAATTCGGTGGGCTATCTCGTTCGGATGCTGGTCGGTGGGATTCGCCCATAAGTCGCTGTCATGATACCGCGAATAAATGGGCAACAAATCAAGAACGGGAATGTTTGCTTTGGTGCAAACGGAAATCATTTTTTCGTGAATTTCTTTAAACGGATAGTTATCAAAATCATAAAGCAAAGGGAAAATCACAACAACCAGTACTCCGCCATCTGATTTTATTCTCTGATTGATTTCAAGGAGAAGTTCTGTGCCTTCACGGAATCTTTCACCCCGGAAGGCATCCAAATATGCCTGCTTCGTTATCTGACTTAACCTGTATTTCTCTATGCAGAACATTACCAAATTGACAATTTTGGAAACCTCTCTTATCGGCATCCAGCGGTTGCCTCCATTATTGATGTCGATAAAATCCGAACCGCTGACAGACATGGAAAGCCCGAAATCGTTAAGCACAAAACCATAGACAACCAGCGGATATTTTTGACTTGCCGTTTCGTGTAGATAAATTTCTCTGATGTCCCAGATATCAGCGCCCACCCGCCCGCAATTTTTAACAAAATAACCATAGCCGTTTTTTCGAAGCATTTCAAAAAGCTTCGTCGAATAAATATCGTTATATTTAACACCTCTGCCAAATGTAAATGAATCCCCGAGAACCAAAAGACTTTTTTGAAATGATTTTTCTGAAATGACGGCTTGACTCCTGTCATCAGGCAGACGGTAACCTTGGACACTTGCTTGATAATGCAATCCATAAATAATTTGCCCATCCTGTTGCCGAATTGGAATGTGATATCCTCTCGGGTTGGAATAATACTCCTGGCTTGCATTACCGAACTTATAATATTTTGGTCCCACAAAACGTAAAATAACTTCTATGAAAACAATAACTAAAACAAGCGGTAAAATCATCGCAACAGTTTTAACAATCTTGTTTTCCAATTTTATTTTTTTCATTTATTGCCTTTTGATTTCTAATCATCAAATCATTGACAATCAACAAATTCTTCCAGTCAAAACATACCAGTTTCTCGATTATCTTTCCACCTTAAGAAAAATGATCTGAAAAGTAAGTGCATTCTATTTATGTAGAAATGGGAACAGTTCTATATTATTGACAAGACGATCATTCTTTATATTGGTCAGCCATGCCGAAAAAAGCAAGACCCATACCTGAAAAATTTCCAGAGACAAATCTTGGAAAGAATAATTTAGTTTGCCATTTCAGTCATAAAAACAGTCCGTACAAGAGAAGTCGGTGACAAAAGCAAACGAATATCTCACATCCGTCATTGACAGCCGGTCCCCGCATGTGAAATAAAGCGCGCAGGTCCATGACGGAGAAAAGCTTTGAATCTCAAATTGCAATTTATTCGCCAAGTCAAGAAACGCCTCGACCAGGTCATGGCGGAGGACTATCCCTTCCTGGTCCGTGACATCAGCGACATCGAAAAGCATAAAACCCAAGACAAAAAAGCTTTCTTCAAAACGCTGAACCGGATCCATCGGCGATTTGAAGCCTCCCGTCAGCGCTATGAGCGTCGCCGGCAAAGCGTGCCGTCCGTGACATTTCCGCGGGAATTGCCCATATCGGCAAAACGGAAAGAGATTATTGAAAGCATTCAGAAGCATCAGGTCACGATTATCACCGGCGAAACCGGATCCGGCAAAACGACGCAAATTCCCAAAATGTGTCTGGCCGCGGGTTTGGGTCTGCGGGGCATGATCGGCCTCACCCAGCCCAGGCGTTTGGCGGCGGTCAGCATCGGCCAGCGTATCGCGTCGGAACTAGGCGAGGAATGCGGACAGTCCGTCACCTACAAAATCCGTTTTGAAGAAAAAGCTTCCGTCGAACCGCTGATCAAAGTCATGACCGACGGCATCCTGCTTGCCGAAACCGTTCATGACCGCGAGCTGCTGGCTTACGATGCCGTTATTGTGGATGAAGCGCACGAGCGCAGTCTGAACATTGATTTTATTCTGGGCTATCTGCGGACGCTGCTTGTCCGAAGAAAAGATTTGAAGGTCATCATCACCTCGGCCACCATGGACACGGAAAAGTTTTCCGAGGCTTTCAACAACGCGCCGGTCATCAAAGTGTCCGGACGGATGTATCCTGTCGAAGTCCGCTATCGGCCCGTTGATCCGGACAAAGAAGAGAAGGGCGAAACAACCTATATTGACGAGGCGGTGGCCTGTGTGGAACAGTTGCAGCGGGAACGGCGTTACGAGGACGTTTTGATTTTCATGCCCACCGAGCAGGACATCCGCGAAACCTGCGGCCTGCTGGCCCAAAAATGTTCGGGCCTGGTTCTGCCCCTTTACGCGCGGCTGTCGAGCGCCGGGCAGAAATTGATCTTCGCCCCTGCGGACCGGCAGAAAATCATCGTGGCGACCAATATCGCGGAGACGTCGCTGACGATTCCCGGCATCAAGTACGTGATTGATACGGGGCTTGCGCGAATTCTGGAATACAATCCCCGCAGCCAGACGACCGGTCTGCCGATCAAGCCGATTTCCGCAAGCAGCGCCGAACAGCGGAAAGGACGCTGCGGCCGTGTGCAGAACGGCATTTGCATTCGGCTCTATTCGCCGGAGGAGTTTTCGCAGAAGCCCCCTTATACGCCGCCGGAGATCATGCGCTCCAATCTGGCCGGCGTGATTCTACGGATGCTGGCGCTTAATCTCGAAGATATCTATTCGTTTCCCTTCATCGACAGGCCGCAGCCGAAAAGCATCCGCGACGGCATAGAAACGCTGCGCGACCTGGGCGCGCTAACCAGAGAGGAGGGCGCCGAAGAAAAAAACGTCTATAGGCTGACGGACACCGGCCGGAAGATGGCCGAATTCCCGCTGGATCCGCGTGTTTCCCGAATGCTGATTGAAGCGCAGAAGGAAAACTGCGTTAACGAGATCGCTGTCATTGCCGCTGCCTTGAGCATCCAGGACCCGCGCGAACGTCCCTACGAAAAAACGGACGAAGCGTCGAAAGCCCAAGCCCAGTTCGCGCATCCGGAGTCGGACTTTCTGACGTATCTCAATATCTGGAATCGCTATCATGGTTCTCTGGAGAATCTGAAGTCGCAGAGCAAACAAAGAAAATTCTGCCGCGATCATTTTCTCTCCTACAAGCGAATGAGCGAATGGCGCGACATCTACCATCAAATTTTGGACATCATTGATGGGAAAAACAAAACGTCACAAACCAGAAGACATCACAAGATTGAAATCAATCAGGACATTGCCGACCGGATTCACCGCTGCATCTTGAGCGGGTATCTTTCCAATATCGCCCGGAAGAAAGAGAAAAACATCTACACTGCCGCCAAGGGCAGAGAGGTGATGATTCATCCCGGCTCCGGCCTGTTCAATCGCGCGGGTCAGTGGATTGTGGCGGGGGAAATCAGCCAGACCTCGCGGGTCTTTGCCCGCCATGTCGCCACCATCCAGAGTGATTGGCTGGAGAAGCTGGGCGGTGACAACTGCCGCTACACGTATGCCGCCGCGCACTGGGAGAAAAACCGCGGGCAGGTTGTCGCTCTGGAAAAAGTGACGCTTTTCGGTTTGACGATTGTGGAGGGCCGCCCTGTGGCTTATGAAAAAATCAACCCCGAAGAAGCCAAATCCATTTTCATCCGGGAGGCGCTCGTGACCGGAGAAGTCGCCCGCCGGAGTCCTTTTCTGGACCACAATCTGTCTTTATACGAACGCGTTAAGACAATGGAAGAAAAACTGCGCCGCCGCGGCATTGTCGCCGACGAGGAAACCATTGCCCATCTCTACGAGCAAAGGCTGCCGGTGCTTTCCGACATCCGGTCGCTGATGCAACTGATCAAGGAAAAGGGCGGCGATGAATTCCTGCGTTTTCGGGAAGAGGATTTGATCGTTCGCGGACCGGATGAGGAGGAAATTGCTCAATATCCCGATCAAATTAAAATCGGGGATGCCGCTTTCAAGTGCCTGTATAATTTTGAACCGGGCAAAAAGGACGACGGCGTCACGGTTAAAGTTCCGCTGGGTTTTCTTTCAAAAGCCGCAGCGGAAAACATCGAGCCCCATCTCCCTGCCTTATTAAAGGAAAAGGCCGTTTTCCTGTTGAAGTCCCTGCCCAAGTCCATTCGCTTGAAGCTGCCGCCGCCCGCGCAAGTTGCGGAGTTGTTGTTGGAGGACGCATCGGCGCTGAACAAACCCCTGCCTCAGGCATTGGGTCATCTGCTGCTGCAGAAATACCAGGTGAAGGTCTCCCGGGAGGATTGGGCGGTGGAAAAACTGCCGGATTATCTGAATGTCCGTTACAGCGTCATTGACGAAAAAGGGAAAGAAATCAAAGAGGGCCGGGATATCAATCTGCTGCAAAAAGAGCTTGCCGATGCCGTGAGTTCATCGGTCCTGGAAACAATCCGCGGAGAATGGGAAAAAGAAGGAATCACCGATTGGAATTTCGGAGACTTGCCGCCGGAGATTCCCTTGCGTGGAGCCCACGGCGTGATCGGCTGCGCCTATCCGGCGCTGGCGGTTGTTGATGGCGCGATCCATCTGAAGCTTTTTACCGACGAGAAACAAAGCGCCTTTCATCATCCGCGGGGCGTCGCGGCTCTCTACGACCTTCTTTTTGCCGATTTGCTCAAACAGCTCAGAAAAAACGTTGTCCTGCCGCCTGCGCTTAAGGCCGTGGCGGCGTCTGTCGGCAGTGCCAAATCCCTGGAGCAGTCCCTCATCCATCGGGTCAGAAAAGACTTGTTGTTCAAGCCATGGCGAAGCCGCAAGGAGTTTCTCGACTACGCCGATTCGGTCAGGTCGCGGATTCTGCCCTACGGCCAGCAGGTGTTTACAGCAATCGAACCGGTGTTAAAAGCCTTTGACGATGCCCATACCGCTGTGCAAAAACTCATGAAGAAAAATACCGGCAATCAACCCGTGTTGAAATTCCTCAAGGATATTCTGACGGCCATGCATATGTTGGTGCCTGTTGATTTTCCCGAGCTTTACACCTTTGACCGGATGAAGGAACTGCCGCGCTACTGCCGGGCGCTTGCCTTGCGCGCCGAGCGCGGAAGCCTTAATCTCGCCTCGGCCGAAAAGAAACTGCGGGAAGTTGAAATTTATTCCCGGCGATTGCAGGAAATGATCATGCCTGTGGAGAGTGATTCCGCGGAGCAGCGAATCGGCATCATAGAACTTCATCGATTTCAGGAGGACATCCAGACCGATTGCCTGGAAGAGAAAAAAAAGATGATTGAAGAATTCTTCTGGATGATTGAGGAATACAAAGTATCGCTGTTCGCGCAGGAGCTCAAAACGCCCTATCCCGTCTCACCGAAAAAACTGAATCAGTTGATTGAGGAAATCGAAAAACTGTAAAGGGCTTTTTATTGATCTGTAACAGGAACGCCAAAACTCGTGAACTTGATTTTGAAGCCGTGCTTGGCAGCCAATGTTTTTATTTGATTGACCTTGTCCAGATCCGGTCTGAAGCCCGTTGAAAAATCATCCTGCGTTTTTCCTTCAAAAGCCAGGATCATGGTTTCCGCCATGCAGGCGTAGATAAATCCGTCTTGGATCGGCAGTTTCAGTCCGAGCTGCGCTGTCGGCGGCGGCTCGATCACAGCGCCGTCAATAACGAGAATGTCCTCGCGCTGGTCGCAGATTTCTCTGGAAATATTGCGCGGAGAAGGGATATCGCAGATAATGGCCCCGCGCTTGAGATTTGCGGCGGTGGCGGCGGACGGAACTTCAATGGCGGATGTCGTAAAGATCAGGATATCCGCCTCCCGGATGACGGCATCCAGCGCGACACCCTGAGCGCTGACGTTTGCCCTGGGTTTCCGTGCTAAGAGAAAATCCTTCAATTCGCGGAGCCTGTCGGCGCTTTTCGCGAGCAGATAAATGGTGTTGACTTTGTCGAGCAATCCCAGAGCGCAGTTCTGGCCGATGGCGTTGGTCGCGCCGATGATGGCCACTTTCGCCGCGGACAAATCAATGTTTCGCAACCGGGCCGCCCGCTCCAGCGTTTCCAGAATGGCCGCGGCGGCGAGGCTGGCGCCGGTGGTAACGGCAACCGTTGTTTTCTCGGCAATTATCTGCCCGCCTTTTCCGGCAATACCCATCAAGGCTCCCAGCCCGATAAGCTTCGCGCCCGCCTTTTCACCCAGGCGCACCGCTTTTAATATCTTATTGAGAACTGTAGCTTCCTTCATCGCGAGCACCTGTTTGGAAAGCAGCGGGCAGACGATGAAGCATCCTTCGATGACCGCGCCCTGAGCAGAACGCAGGTTTCCGGCGTAATGAATTTTAAAGGGAGGCATAATTCTTAAAATCATTCTGACGAGCGCGTCAGGCGCGAGTTTCGACAGGGCGCAGTAATCGTGGATATTTTTCATGTCGAACGGATTGAGGACAAAGGCAAATTTGTTCATGGTCTCGGCCGGATGACGAAGTGTTTTCGTTAACGCGTTATCTGGTCATTGTCGGGACATTCATCCTCCTGGCGGAAGGCGGAATCCGCAAGTCGTCGCACGGCACCTCGGCCTTCGCCGGCGTGCCGGCCGCGCTGATTTATTGTCAAACATTCCGGCGCTGTTCATCCAGGATTTCAATTTCATCATGGACTTTTATTTCGCCGCCTGTGATGACCTTCGCGAAGATTCCTTCACGGGGCATGACGCAATCTCCGACGGTGTAGAAAATATTGCAGCGGTTGTGACAAACCTTGCCGATCTGGGAGACTTCCAGCAGAACTTTGTCGCCGATTTTCAGCCGGGTGCCGATGGGCAATGACGGCAGATCAATGCCTTCGGTGGTGAGATTTTCCGCGAAATCGCCATATTGGACATCGAGGCCTTTGGCCCTGATTTTTTCAATGCTTTCTTTGGCCAGCAGACTGACCTGCCGGACGACATCCGCTTGGGCGTGGGCGTCGTTTTCGAGTCCCAGATTTTCGACAAACAAGCCGCAATGAATGTTGCTCTTTTTTTCTCCCTTTTTCTGAGAGATGTTCACTGCCAGAACTTTCCCGCGTACTTTCATCATTCGATTGGAGTCCTTTGTCTCGTCATATTGGTCGGGCGGCAAAACGGTTTCTATAATTCCGCCGCCTAACACCCGGTCGTCATCGTAGAAAACCACGGATTGTCCGGGCGTAATGGCTTCCTGTTCCTCCGCGAAAATAACTTTCAATTTGTCCTTTTCTTTTGTCACTTCGCAGAGCGCCTCTTTTTTCCGGTAGCGGATTTTCGCGTGCACCTGTTTCGGCCAGTCTTTCGCCAGCCAATTGATACCGCCCGCCACGAGCCCTCTGCCCATTACATCTTTTTTCTCTCCGACCACGATGCGGTTTTTCACCGCGTCAATGGAAACGACATACAGCGGCGTTGGATGGCTGATGCCCAACCCTCCCCGCTGGCCTATGGTGTGAAAGATAATTCCGCGGTGCTGACCGAGGACTTTCCCGTTCACATCCACTATCGGGCCCGGCCGCATCATGCATCCCCGGGATAAAAGAAATTCCTGATAGTTTTTCCGGGGAACAAAACAAATATCCTGGCTTTCCTGATTATGCGCGACGGGCAGCAGGGATTGTTTTGCCATCTGCATTATTTCGTCTTTGGTGTAAGGCGCGAGCGGAAACAAAATATGGCCGAGTTTTTCATAAGGAATGGCGTATAAAAAATAGGTTTGATCTTTTTTCTTGTCCCGGGGTTTTTTCAGAAGGTAACCGGACGGGCGGGCTTCGATCTCCGCGTAATGACCGGTTGCCAGAAAATCGAATCCCATCGCCAGCGCTTTGTCCAAAAGGGAGCCGAATTTGAGCTCGCGGTTGCATCGCACGCAGGGATTGGGCGTTCTCCCCTGGCCGTATTCATTGATAAAGTAGGATATGACGTTGTTTTCGAGTTCCGCGGCGTAATCAAGGACATAATGGGGAATGTCAAGATGACGGCAGACCTTTTGCGCGTCTTCGACGGCGGTGGCGGTGCAGGATCTTTTCTGGTCTCCTTCCGTCAGCACTCCAAAGCGCATTGTGACGCCGGCGACATTGTAGCCCCTGCTTTTCAACAACAGTGCGGCGACCGAGGAATCAATGCCGCCGCTCATCGCCACCAGGACTTTCTTGCCCATACAGTATTGCTGCTCCTTTAGAGGTCGTCTCTTCCATGAAGAGAGGGAAAAAGGTTTCTTTGATCGATGGCTGTAATGTTATTGAGCTTGCCGGATTGTGTCAATCATTTTTCGCGCTTTTAAAAGTCTCTTGATGCGCTGGGCGGGACAGGGAAAGACTTCCTGATTTATTCATTGACTTGGGAAGTTAACGTGATGAATCCCTCTCGGGGATGATAATGATAAAGGAACGTGTTTTCTTTCAGGGTTTTCGACCAGTTGGTTCCGGTTTGCGCTTCCTGCCGGGCGATGGCGTCGTAGGTTTGGAGCTTTTCTTCATCCGGAAAGGCCCGGGCTTCGATCAGCGCAATGGCCTGCGATTCAATTTGATACAGCAATTGCTTTTGCTGATCCATTGGCATGGCCGCCGGCATCATGATTCGGAAAGGCCGGCGCGCTGTTCTTTTGAAATGCGCGTCCAGAAGATTTTCCGCGAGCTTTCGGGCCGCCTCTTCCGTCGTCGTGCCGGAGCAAGCGGGCATGGGCAGATCGTTGAACGATAAGCAGATCGTGACGCTGTAAGGTTCCGCGTCAGGCAATAATGATTCGTTTTCCGGCAAAGCACTGAAGACCGCCGGAAGAATCAATCCTTTGGTGATTTGTTCGTCGGTATCGAAAAGCTCGATGGGTGACGGTCCCATGAAAGCATTGTATTTCTGAGCGGGCGATGCGAGGCGGTTTTCATTGGCATCCGCGCCGTAGAGGTTTGATGACGCCTCCGTCAGGGCGGATCTCAAGGCGTTGATGAAAGCGGCCACTTGGGCCGATGAGGCTTCCGACGAGGGAAAAGAGGACAGATTGTTCATTGCCGGTAGGGATGAGTTTTGAAAATTCACGGTGACGCCGTCGCCGAAACAGCGCGCGCTTCGGCCAAAGCCCAGGGCGATCACCGCGAAAAGGATGAAAAGAATTTTGTGCCGCCGCATTGCAAAGCAGCCTCCTTGCTAGACGATGGAGTCTTTGAAAAATGATCACGCGCCATGCGTCCAACATTACTCCCGATCGCCGATGATTTCGTACTGGTAATAAATGACGTCGTCCCCGTTCGCGAAACTTTTGATTTTTTTCTCCGTCACTTTCTTGCCGAAAAGTTTGAATGCTTGTTTGTAGAAACCGAGCACCATGTACTCAAAGTAAATGTGTTTGATGGGAATGTCCGTGATTTTAAAATGGGCGACATTGCCCTTCAGTTCGCCTGCAAATTTTCCGCCGTCAAAAAAAGTCGTCCAGAGTTTGGGGGCGACTTCGATGACAAACCGGTTCAGATCATGGGTCAGGAGATAGGAATGATAAGGACCGCCGGGAGAGAGTGAAAATTTCGCAGCGACTCTTCCGAAGAGTTGATATTGATTCTTGTCGTTGTTGAAGAATTCCTTGAGCATTTCATCCAAGAAAAAAAGGTGCTTCTCAACGGGAATGGGCGTAATGGACATGATGACATTTTTGAAATAGCTGTCCTTTTCCGCCAGCTTTTTCAAAAAGGCGTTCCATCGTTCTTCTCCAAATCCGGCGGTAATGCTGGCTTTTGCCGTCACAAAAGCGGTTCCTTTTATGTTCATACGAAAACTCTCCAGGGGATTGTTGTTAAATATTATGACGTGACAAACCGATATGCAAGAAAAATAATTTACTTCATTTGTCAATCAAAACAGCAGAGAGGTGAATCGCGCCAACCGTATAAGCTTTATCCTTTTGCAAGGAGATGTCATTGCGGGGCCTTGTGATAACCGGCCGCGATGGCATCAGCTTCGGAGTCAAATTCCACGCGATGGTAAGCCTTCACCGCGTTGTAGTATTTCATGCCCGGCAGATGATAGCGTTTTGTGTCGCTGTTGCCGATGACCTTGAATTTCTTTTCCTGCAAAACAGGCGCCGCTGGTTTCGCTGAAGCAGACGTCGTTTCCGCGCCGGGAGCAGTCGCCCCAACGGTGATGTTTGCAGGCGTCGCCGAAGTGGCCGAAGGCAAGACCGTTTCAGGCGCTGGCGCCGCCTCGGGGATCGGCGTCCTTTCCTGTGCCGCCGGCGGCGCAGCGGTTGATTTCAGGGGTTCTTTCTCCAGGGGGGCGCGGGCAAAAAATCCCGTCATTATTTTTGTCAGCTCGGGGGAAATCAGGCGGCTGAATTCAGAGAGGTGGCCTGCCACGATGACCAACGATCCCGCAAGGACAGCCGCGCATAAGAAACCAATCGCGATTTTCATTCTTCGTGCATTGTTTGCCGGTTTTTGGTCTTTCTTTTTGGGTGCACGCGGACGGATATCGCCGGCTTGAGCGGATTTCTGTTTGCTTGTTTCTTCCTTTCGGGCCTCTCCGGACGTGACCGGTTGCTTTGTTGGCGTTTCTTCCGTTCGGATTTCACCTCTGTCATCACCGCGATCAAGCGGGGTCAACTCTTTTTTCCTTAATTTGTCTTTGAGTTTCCAGGTAATGTAGTCTTCAAGTTTTTTGACCGCCTCTTCGGGAAGACCGCTGAATTCCACTCCGGCATAATAGGCTTTATCCTTAATGGCGACTTGAACCCATTTCACTTTACCGAAAGCCTTGATTTGCTCTCCCAAACCTTTTGATTTGAATTCCAATTCAATGAGGGCGTCCACCGGCAGTTGAACCTCCGTCCGAATACCGACGCCCGATTTGGAAATATTTTTCGTGTAGTTGTTGAGATAGACATCCCTTATCTTTGCCGGCGACTGACCGCTTTCATCGGATTCAACGGTGATGATCAATTCATTTTCTTCTTCAACGCGTTCTTCTTTTCTTCTGTCGATCATGGTTGCGCCTTTGGAAGGAATGCTCTCTCGCTTTTGAGAGAGCACTGATTGTTGATTTGATTATAAAAAACTCTTTTGGGTGTGTCAAGACGTTATCGAACTCATCAAGCCTTTCGATCATCGCCTCGAATTCATTGTCCTGCTTTGTTGCAAAGCGGTGTTTTTAACGTCCGGCCGCGCCGTATTCAAAGGAAAGCGCGAGATCCGCCACCGTGCTGTTCAAATCTCCCTTGACGGATATGATTTGGCCCGCGCCCAATTTTACTCCGAGCGTTGGGGTCAATTTCAAGCCCAGATAGGCCATGGGCTGAAGGACGAGACCGCCCTCCGTATCCAGCGAAGCGCCGCCCGCCGCGCCTGCAAGCATTTCCGCGCCGGCGGTAAGCCGTTCGGCGAATTTGGCCGAGCGCAGTCCGATGCCGATCATACCGACCGAAAATGCGCCCGAGTTGCCCAGGTAGGCGCTGTGAGCCTGTCCGGTCAGGTACAGATATTCATTGAGGTAGCGGTTGGCCTTCAAGGTGATCAGGTCAACATCGTGCGTTTCGCCGTTTTTCGTTTCGGCGGAAAAGTAATGC